>JAYKJH010000028.1:0-12900 GCA_035285345.1 Nostocaceae cyanobacterium
GTAGGTTGGGTTGAAGCGGGGAAACCCAACATCTACAAGCATTTGTTCGGTTTCACTTCGTTTAACCCAACCTACAAAAATCTGTGTTGCTGAAGATAACGATGATTAGACCTCATCCCCAACCCTTCTCCCCAGGGAGAAGGGAGATAGAACCTCCCGGATGTGGTTCCCTGGTTGAACCAGGGAACCAGCGGGGAAACCCGTAGGTTGGGTTGAAGACTGAAACCCAACATCTACAAGCATTTGTTCGATTTCACTTCGTTTAACCGAACCTACAAAAATCTGTGTTGCTGAAGATAACGATGATTAGACCTCATCCCCAACCCTTCTCCCCAGGGAGAAGGGAGATAGAACCTCCCGGATGTGGTTCCCTGGTTGAACCCTCACCCCAGCCCCTCTCCCTAGGGAGAGGGGTCATACCATTTCACGAAAATAGTGATACAGATTATTTGGTGTAGGGGCGGGGAAACCCCGCCCTAGGCAAGATATTTGTATCAGACCTAAAGTAAAGTGGTATCAGGGGTGAGGGTTCTTTTACAAATGATTTCGATTTTTTAGCAATAAAAATTTATAATTACCTTCCAACAGCAGGAAAAAAGATGCAACCCTGAAGATAACAAGAAAATTACTGTCTGCTAAAACCCAGGATTATTGGGCAGTCTCAGGTGTTTTTTTGCTATACCGATAAAACAAAAAAGCTAGGGCTGAAACCAACCCTAAACCAGCAGCGCTGTTTGGTTCAGGAACTGAAGTTGAGGGTGGTATCGGAGGTAGTTGGTTTGGCACTATACCTCGGAACAAAGGCAGCTCGATTGCTCCACTACCTTGCAGCGAGCCGACAATCAAGTTACCGCTGATCCGACCATTGTTAAATTCCATGGCAGCATTGGGTGCCAACAGACTGCCTTGAATGCCGATGGCACTAGCAGTGAGGTTGGTAGCGTCAAAAAAGTTGTACAACACTTGCTGGCGGTTAATGCCAGTCAGGTTGAAACCCATGTTGGAAAAATTGCTGTTACTGCCACTGATATTGACAATGGCTGTAGAATCAGCAGGGGCATCTATGCTGAAGCTATTAGCTTGAGCTAAATCGCTTGCTAAGACATTGAACACATTCAAGCCGGAGTTTGTCCCCCTTAAAGAAATGCCGCCGAAGTTAATGGTGGTTGTACCATTGACGTTCAAGCGACTTAAAGAGGTGGAAATTTGCCGCAGTTCGGCTCCGGCAGCATTAAAATCAATTGGTCTGCCTTGGCTCTGGTTGAAATTGGCATTAGTAACATCAGCGCTGCCGCCATAAACCACATTGCCGTTAACCGAACCATTCAAGAATGATAGATTATTGCCCACCACCAAGGTACCGCCATTGTTGGGCGAAGAGGTGAGAGCATTCCCGGCAGAGTAATTACTCAAGGTAGCATTGCCGCCAACGGCTACTCTACCTTGAACGCTGGTATCGCTCTGGGTTAAGTCTCCCAGAACGAAGAGGTTAAAATCAGCGGCTGGACCTAGAGTAGCGGCCTGCGCTTGCGTTGCCGTCGCCAAGCCCAGGGTTAAGGTT
The DNA here is from genome assembly GCA_035285345.1 of Nostocaceae cyanobacterium. Taxonomy (GTDB): domain Bacteria; phylum Cyanobacteriota; class Cyanobacteriia; order Cyanobacteriales; family Nostocaceae; genus JAYKJH01. Next base: position 1,562 of record JAYKJH010000028.1, read on the forward strand.
GCCATCACAGGAAACGCTAACTTTCCGTAGCTCAACACGGTGTTAAATTTCATTGCAAAAAATTATAAAGATTAACTAACACTGATTTTTGCGGTGATTCTTTTAATACTAATACCACAGTTGAGAAATGCAGAAAATCGTGGCTTATAGAGATTTATCTAATCTTTAAGAATAGCTGCCAACGGTCAGCAGCGATTACAGCACAATTTTCGCCAAAAAGTCGGCTTTGTTGCTGATTATGTAAATTTGAATCTATAAAATTCTCATTAACCTCAGCTGTAATACCTTTATCCTTATGCGAAAAAATAGCTATCTCAAAAGTTTTAAAATATACAAAATGTAGACGGAAGTAAAGTTGTTTTGGCAGGCAGCATTGGCAATTTCCAATTTGATTCTTAACTAGGAAAGATGCAGAAATCATTTATCTTGCACTAGGGGAGGTAGAACCTCCCGGATGTGGTTCCCAACAAGAAACCCCTCTCCTCGTGGGACAAGGGAGGTAGAACCTCCCAGATGTGGTTCCCAGGTTGAACCCTCACCCCAGCCCCTCTCCCTAGGGAGAGGGGTCAGGGTTCTTTTACAAATGATTTCGGTTTTTTCTCGCTTTTTTTGCAATAAAAATTTATAATTACCTTCCAACGGCAGGAAAAAAGATGCAACCCTAAGAGTAACAGAGAGATTGCAGTCTGCTAAAACCCAGGATTATGAGATGGTTTTAGCTGCTTTTTTGCTTTGACGGAGAAACAAAGATGCTAAACCTGCTACCAAACCCAAAGCTAGAACACTCGTAGGTTCAGGGACTGAGGTGGTCGGTGGGGTTGGGGTTGGTGGTGTGGGGGTTGGTGGTGTGGGGGTTGGTGGTGTTGGGGTTGGTGGTTGCTGGGGAATCCTACCCCGGAATAGAGACAGATTAGTTTGTCCGCTTCCACTCAGCGACCCGACAATCAAGTTACCGTTAATCACACCGTTGTTGAAATCAAAGGCTGCATTGGGTGCAAGTAAGCTACCTTGAATACCGATCGCACTAGCAGTGAGGTTGGTAGCTTCAAAAAAGTTATACAATACTTGCTGCCGGTTAATGCCAGTCAAGTTGAAACCCAAACTGGAAAACCTACCACTATTGCCGTTGATGTTGACAATTACGGTAGAATCAGTAGGGGCGTCAATGTTAAAGCTAGTGGCTTGGGCTAAATCACTTCCCAAGACATTGAACACATTCAACTCGGAGTTTGTTCCCCTCAAGGAAATACCCCGGTCAAATTCACCGATGGAGGTAGTACCATTGGTGGTTAAACTGCTCAGAGAGGTAGAGATTTGCCGCAGTTCGGCACCTGCAGCATTGAAATCTATTGGTCTACCTTGGCGGAGGGAACCCTGGTTGAAATTTACGTTGGAAACATCAGCGCTGCCGCCATAAACCGCATTGCCAGTAACGGAACCATTCACGAAGGAAAGGTTATTACCCACCACTAGGGTATCGCCATTGTTAGGCGAGGGGGTGAGTGCCATTCCAGCAAAATAATTACTCAAGGTAGCATTGCCACCAATGGCTACTCTACCTTCAACATCCGTACCGTTTTGGGTGGCATCTCCCAAAACGAAAAGATTAAAATCTGCGGCTTGACCTAGAGTAGCGGCTTGCGCTGCCGTCGCCAAGCCCAGGGTTAGAGTTGCCATCACAGGAAACGCTAACTTTCCGTAGCTCAACACGGTGTTAAATTTCATGGTTAAAAGTTAAAAAAGTTACCAAAACTACTCGTTGGTGTCACTATAATGCTACCCCTGGCTTTAGTTTGAGTACCAGAAAATAATGGTTTTTATAGAATCTTTATAAATCGCTGCAAAAGATAGACAGTATTTTTAGGGGAATTAGCGGTAAAATGTATCGATTCATGCTGTTTTTATCAAGTTTGGTTGATACAAATCTTCATTTAGTTGAGTAACGTTCACATTATCGCTCTTTTGCAAACCGCTACTTTGTTATGTTCGAGAATGTATATTGAGCATGTAGCTGATTTTGGAGATGTTAGTCATTAGTCATTAGTCACTAGTCATTAGTCATTAGTCATTAGTAATGAAGGGCGTATGACAAAGGACTATGAGAAAAATGACATCTGACCGAGGATGGAAAATACTAGGACTACAAGTCATGGTATTCCCTCAATACTTGTAAGTAGGTGACAACGACTCCCGCATTCAAGTTCAGCAACATTTACAGTCTGCATTTGTATCCTTGGTTTCAAAGCCCGGTGCAATCTGTACAATGCAGCTGTGAGGTGGATTTTTGTCCAGATTGCGGCTCCTGTTAAAGACATCCATGAGCATTTCGACTTCCGTGCTGAGTGAACTGCTACAGGTGCTACCCCACCTGAGACCCCAATTGTATTTCAAGGCTTCCCTAACGGCTCTGTCCCATGCGATGGAAGATCAGGTGCTGGCCTCTACTTTAGACCAGCCCCTGTTAATTGCTAGCTTTCAAAGAGAGCGATTTTATCGCCAAGAGGCTCATAGGTATCGGAGGCTAGCCCAACGCAGTAATCAAATATATGTATTAGCGGCTCCGGAGACGGACTTTACTAACAGTTCGCAATATTACGAAACAATAGCCTTCGCTCCTGACGATGATTTAAGCCAAGAGTGGCATCTTGTAGTAGTCGCACAACACTATGCGACTTGCTTAGTGTGCCGAGAAACTCTAGGTTCCCTGTATCAAGATGCACCCCACCAGATGCATGATGTGAGTCCCAGCTTATATATGGACACAGCACGACGGTTTGAGGGAATTTGGACATCGGAGAGGGAAGTCAGCCTGAAAGCAGCGGAGTTACTATTAAATCGGATTTTGGTTTACAGACCAGAGTTAGAAACTAAAATTGCCGAGGCTCGTCAGAAGTTTGGCTTGGGTCAGCCAGCAGTAACTACGACCAAAACTAAGAAAAGACAAACTAAAGCCAAACAACAACCGCTAAATCTAGAACAAATAGATACTGACCCGTTTGTGCGGCGGTTAGTTACTTATTTACAAGCTAGTCAGTATAAATTACACAAAGCTTACCGCTCCATCACTGCCCAAGAAAGAAAAGAACGCCTCGTTAACTCCATCACGACTGCCATTAGGCGATCGCTAAATACCCAGGAAATTCTCAAGGTGGCTGTAGGAGAACTAGGGGAGTCCCTAGCGGTGTCTCGCTGTTTAATTTACCGCGCCCAAGCAGCAGACACCAGCGCTATTATTGAACATGAATTTTTGCGTCCGGGAATTTCCTCCACTGCCGGACAAACTTGGCCTTTAAAGTTCAATCCCTTATTTCAAGAAATAGCCAAAGAAGGCATCGGTGTCTACATCCCGGATACTCAGCAAGACCAGCGGATTAGCGGCTCTGTTGCTTTGAAAACCCTAGTTCGCAACACCGGAATTCGTTCGTGGTTGATGGAGCCAGTATTGTATCAGGGGCGGTTGTTGGGGATAGTAGAATTGCACTATTGCGGTCCTGCCGCACACCAGTGGCTAAATGCAGAAATTTCCCTTGTAGAAGCGATCGCCACCCAAGTGGGATCTGCGCTGATTCAAGCTGAAGCTTACGCTAACCTAGAAGACCTCAACGCCCAATTAGAAGCCCTAGACAGGACGCGCAGCAATCTGATAGCCATCACTGGACACGAACTGCGGACTCCACTTTCGACAATTCAAGTCTGTCTGGAAAGCCTCGCTAGCGAACCTGACATGCCCCTAGAACTACGGCAAGTAATGTTAAATACAGCACTAGCAGATTCAGAAAGAATGCGGAAACTAGTGCAAGACTTCCTCACCCTTTCTAATCTAGAAAGTGGGCGTGTGGAATGGCATCCAGAGTCTTTAACTTTAGGCGAATGTGTGGATTTGGCACTATCACGGGTGCGTACCCGCTTTGCCATAGAACAACTACCGGAAATCGACTCTGAAGTCTCGCCAAATCTACCTTTAGTCCGTGCTGATGGGGATTGGCTAGTGGAAGTCTTGGCGAAATTAGTAGACAACGCCTGTAAATTTACTCCCCCAGAGGGCAAAATCACCATTGCAGCACACCGCAACGGTAGCAAGATGGAAGTAACTGTTGCTGATACGGGGCGGGGTATCGAACCAAATCTACTAGAAGTAGTATTTGACCGCTTTTACCAAGAAGAAGGAGCATTGCGACGCACCGCTGGCGGTACAGGCTTAGGTCTAGCAATTTGTCGTCAAATTGTCAACGGTTGGGGCGGAAAAATTTGGGCAGAGTCCACAGGGAAAGACCAAGGTAGCCAATTTCACTTCACCATCCCCATCGTCGAAGGCACCCAGGAACAAAGGCGGTCATTGGTTAATAGTCAGTAGGGCATGGGGCATTGGGCATTGGGCATGGGGAATGGGGCATTGGGCATTGGGCATTGGGCATTGGGCATTGGGCATGGGGCATGGGGCATGGGGCATGGGGCATGGGGCATGGGAAACTAATGACTAATGACTAATGACTAATGACTAATGACTAATGACTAATGACCAATGACCAATGACTAAAAACTGTTACAGTTCCTTACACAGTCGCAATATTGACGCAATCTGAGTGTTAGGATGCCCTAAAAACGTTGCGAGAACCATTTATTTATGACAGAACTAACTGGACAAACTCCGATATTTGGTGGTAGCACTGGTGGCTTGCTGAAAAAAGCCGAGGAAGAAGAAAAATACGCCATTACTTGGACTAGCCCGAAAAAGCAAGTCTTTGAAATGCCTACTGGTGGCGCTGCTATTATGAACGAAGGTGACAACCTGCTGTACTTGGCTCGCAAAGAGCAGTGTATCGCTTTCGGTGGTCAACTCAGAAAGTTCAAAATTACAAACTACAAAATTTACCGCATTCTTCCTAACGGTGAAACTACTTTCATCCACCCCGCTGATGGTGTGTTCCCTGAAAAGGTGAACGAAGGCCGCGAGAAAGTTCGTTACGTAGACCGTCCTATCGGCAAGAACCCCAACCCATCTAGCGTTAAATTCTCTGGGGTCGCTACCTACGACGCTCCCAATCCATAGTTAACTAGGAACTAGGTAATAGGTAATAGGTAATAGGTAATAGTGTTAATTGCCCATCACCCATTACCCATTACCCAGTCCCCATTACCTGAAGTTATGATTTTCCCTGATTTCTGCCAATTCTCCGAGCTAGCGAAGCAAGGTAACTTTATTCCTGTATACCAAGAATGGGTCGCTGACTTGGATACGCCGGTTTCTGCATGGTACAAGGTTTGTGCCTCTGATCCTTATAGCTTTCTGTTGGAATCGGTGGAAGGTGGGGAGAATATTGGACGCTACAGTTTACTTGGTTGTGACCCGTTGTGGATTTTAGAAGCGCGGGGGTCTCGCACAACTCAAACACACCGCAATGGGTCAACGTTAGTATTTGATGGCGACCCGTTTGCAGCTTTAGCTAAGTGTCTGGAACCCTATCAGCCTGTGAAGTTAGCGCAACTACCACCGGGAATTGGTGGCTTGTTTGGCTTTTGGGGTTATGAGTTGATTCGCTGGATAGAACCACGTGTCCCCGTTCACCCAGCTACAGATAATGACTTACCTGATGGCTTATGGATGCAGGTAGACCACCTGTTGATTTTCGACCAGGTGAAGCGGAAAATTTGGGCTGTAGCCTACGCTGATGTCAGCGACCCCAATGGGGATTTACAGGTGGCTTATGAAAAAGCCTGCGATCGCGTCCAGCAAATCGTACACAAGTTGAGTTTACCCCTATCGCCAGACGCTACCCGCCTAGAATGGAACCCTGCCTCACCTGCTGATAAACAATTAAATTACACCAGTAATTTCACTAAAGCAGAATATTGTGCCAATGTCCAAAAAGCCAAAGAATATATCAAGGCTGGGGATATATTTCAAGTTGTAATTTCTCAAAGGTTAGTTACAGAATATACTGGTGAACCCTTTGCGCTTTACCGTTCCCTGCGGCAAATAAATCCTTCTCCCTACATGGCTTATTTTCAGTTCGGCGACTGGCAAATTATCGGTTCCAGTCCAGAAGTGATGGTGAAAGCAGAACGGGATGGGGAAGGTGATATTATCGCTACAGTCCGTCCTATTGCCGGAACTCGCCCCAGAGGTAAAACACCCCAAGAAGACGCCGCTTTAGCTACAGATTTGCTCCATGACCCCAAGGAAATTGCCGAACACGTGATGCTGGTGGACTTGGGACGGAATGATTTAGGTCGTGTCTCGGTTAGCGGTACGGTGAAAGTCGATCAATTAATGGTGATTGAGCGCTACTCCCATGTGATGCACATTGTCAGTAATGTGATGGGTAAATTAGCACCTAGTAAAACTGCGTGGGATTTACTCAAAGCCTGCTTCCCTGCTGGAACCGTCAGCGGCGCCCCGAAAATTCGGGCAATGCAAATTATCAATGAGTTAGAGAACTGTCGGCGAGGTCCCTATTCGGGCGTTTATGGATACTACGATTTTGAAGGTCAGTTAAATAGCGCTATTACAATTCGCACAATGATTGTACGTGATAATACGGTAAGAGTACAAGCTGGTGCAGGATTGGTAGCAGATTCCGAACCGGAGAAAGAGTACGAAGAAACGCTAAATAAAGCTAGGGGGATGTTGGAGGCGATTCGCTGTTTGCTGCAAAAATAGTCCACCAGTGCTGTAGGGGCGGAGTTTCTCCGCCCATGTTTAGTAGCGTACAAAACCCCATCCCAAATCTTACAGCCAAAATCTAATATCCAAAATCTAATAATAATCCATCTCTAATTCGCCACTGTCAAGCTTTTCTTGAATCAATTTGCTATAGAGTTGCAATTCTTCAAGAGAAACTTTTTTATCTGCAAACATCGCAGCTTGGATATCATCTAGTTCTTTGCGAGACAATTTACCGTCAGCTGTAGCATTTTTAATCACAACTTTCAGTCTTTCTAGTTGTTGGAGTTCTTGGGGTGTAAGTTCCTTAGCATTGGGTCGTGAAACTTTCATAAATTTCTCCCATGATTAAACTCTTCTTTGAAGTTAAGCGAAGAGTTTGAGGAACTTGTGAAGAAAAATGGTACAATCTCAAGTTGGAAATTATCAAATCATCCCCAATACTCATAGAGACATTCCACAGGAACGTCTCTACAGTCATGGTTATTTATTGACCTTTTAGCTGTACCAAATCAGGACTTAGTACTCTCTAGGGACAAGGACCAATATTTTGACCACCCTTGAGATAACCGAAAGATATCCATCCAGCAACGGGGGCTGTAATTTCCACCCAAGCTCTACCTTCGTCATCTTCTTTATACTCTGGAGGATCGGATTTGAGGGTGACTCTATCTCCCAGCTTAAGTCCACCAACGCGAGTACCACCTTTAGCGGGTTGGCTACGAATAGCCAATCCTTCTGGTTTGTCGTAGGTGACGATCCGACAGAGACTTTTTGGTTTTGGTGGTGTAGGAGTCCCAGAACATAATTTCAGGTTTCTGGCTTGCACAAATCCCTTGACTGGGGCACTAATTGCTACCCAGCCACCGTTACCAGTATCAGCCAGGGTGACTTTTTCGTCAGGTGCTAAAGTTCTGAGAATTTTGCTGGTTGTGGAACGCTGGGAGTAAACAAAAATACGCTGATTCGCTGCACGACATTCTCCGACTTTCGCATCCAGTGGCTGTGCTTCCTCTGGTTGCTCCTGTGCAGGTGTGGGTGTAGCTGTAGGTGTGGCTGTAGGTGTAGCTGTAGGTGTAGCTGTAGGTGTGGCTGTAGGTGTGGCTGTAGGTCTAGCGGTAGGGGTGGGTTTAGGTCTAGCGGTGGGGGTGGGTTTAGGTGTAGGTTGGTTTGTCTGAGCAATGTTAGCAACAGCGGCAGCATTAAAACCCACCACGGAAGTTAACATCACTGCCAACAGTGCCATACGTTGGCGACCGTGACTAATTTTTTGCATGGAATGCACTCCTCATCTCAACCAATTGTGTTTGATAGAGACTGACAAATCAAAAACTTACTTATCCTCGGTCTGGTGTTCAGGTCGCTAAGTGGCTTTGCCAGTTAGTTAGCTTAGTCCTAAATCACTTAGTACCGGGATTGTTAACTTTTTGTTAGTCTCTGCCAATAGCATACAAAAAAGATGAATAGAATTATCCCCAAGACTGATTAATTTTCCAAGGCAGTTGGTGGCTACGCTCTGTTGCTCTAAAAGAGATATACGCGCCTTGGCTATGGGTTTTGACTAAATAGCAAATATTTAACAATATAAATAAAAATCTAATAAAGATTTAATTTTGTATTTATGATTACGTTGTGAGGGTGAATAAAAGAGGGTTATTATATTTTTTGCCTAGATATTTTTTGTCTCGCGCTGTATACGCTGCATACGCAAAAAAGAACGCAAAAAAACCATGAGCGTCAGAAGTTTATGCAGCCATACAGCAGTTCTATTTGATTTGTGCAGTCCTGAGTGTAAAATTTCGGTTTATCTTACTTAACGCTCTGGCAAACTCAGGGCAATAATGATTAATAGCTAAAGCGGGGATGATTTGGTTTCTAGCGATGGCTATGGGGGATGAATCAGAAGCGGTTAGGCTTTGTCTGCGGCTTAATTCAGCGGCTTTACCACCAAATTTGAGAACCCGACAGGTGGCTAGTGCTGATGCGATCGCGCTGTCACTGTTTTGGTCAATATAACTTTGCAAACCCTGTCTGATGTTATCTGGGTATTGGTTTGCTAAGGCTTGGTAATCTGCAATGAAGGCGGCATCCGCAGAAAGATTAATTTTAAACTACTCAAGATGGGTGGGGTTTCCCCACCCCTACGTTTTCTATGCCGCATGGGCAAAGAATTGTTGTAAATTTTGTGGATGCATAAAACCCAGATATTGTGGTAATAGTTCTGGGGTTAATAATTCAATTAACAGGCGGTTTTCTAGCCAAAATTCAATAATTTCAAATGGACCTCGATTACAAAGTACCATCCGCCAACCTTCTTGAGCGGCAATTTCCTCAATTTGTGCTTGATTTAAAGGGACGCTGAGAGCAGCATGGATGGCGTTAAATGGCTGAGGTAGGATACTTTGGTGAAACTTAACTTCTTCCTCACCAGTACCGGGAACTAATTCAGTTCCTAGGGGATAAACTTCAATGATTGTCCCATGTTCATCACCAGCAATGGCGATAAAACTACCGGAATGGTTAGGAAATGGTGCAGCTTTTCCGTTCCAGAGTTTGGCTAAAATTTCAGCAACGTGTTGTGGTTCAATAGCTGGAATAGAAATGTGGTGAATCATGGGAGACCTCGCGATAAACTTTAGTTTTTTTGACTTTGTTATTGTTAGTTTGTCTTGAGGTTTTGCTCACTTCCCAGACCAAAAATTATTCAGTTTTTGTTCAATGTTCATCCTGTAGGGTGGGTAAGTTTTTGCCCACCCTACTATTTAATAAACAAGACTAGAATAGAAGAAGTTACACCCAATGCCATGTATACCGACCATCTTTGCTTTTGTGAACTTGCCCCACTGTATGCCTTAGACTTATTAGAGGCACAAGAGCGGTGTTGGGTGGAACAACAGATTGAGAACGATGCAGATTTAGCTGCGGAACTCTCAGAATTGCAAGCAACTGTAGAAACAATTGCTTATACTGCTACTGCTGTTCCCATCAGCAGCAACCTCAAGCAGCGTTTATTCCAGCGGCTGGATATTGCCACCACTGGGGATGAGTCTCCAACTTTCACAGAGTTATCCAGTCCTGAACTAGAAACTGCTAGTGAGGAAATTCAACTTGCAATCCCTGTATATCCCCCTAGTTTACCTTTCGCGGTGCAATCCCAAGACCTCGTTTGGCAACCTCATCGAGTTCCTGGTGTGATGATAGCTCGATTGCATGTAGACACGGTTAAACATGAGGTAGTGGGTTTATTTCGCGCGGAAGCAGGTGTGCGTTATCCGCTACATCGTCATGCTGGGGTTGAGGAAATTTTTATGCTCCAAGGTGACTTAGTAATTGCTGGGAAAGTCTACGGTAGTGGTGATTATATCCGCTCTGAACCAGGTTCTATTCATGCTCCGGAAACCACTGGTGGCTGTATGTTTTTTTTCCGGACTTCTTGTGATGACGAGTATTTTGAGTAGTGGTAACGAGGGATAGTAGGGGCACAACGCGCTCTCTCTGTGCCCCTACAGAGTGTATGTAGCCTATGACATCTGCAATTGCTCCCATTCAGGACGCAGAATACCAAAGTGAATTACATCAAAACGCTGCCCTTCCCGCTGGATAAAGCTGCGTTGCACACCTTCTTGACAAAATCCTACTTTTGTGTGTGCCTTAATGGAACGGATGTTATAGCCAATGGTGCTAGAACCAACGCGGTAGAGATTTAATTCCCGGAAGGCATATCCGAGAATTAATTGCAGCGCATCGGTGCCGTAGCCTTTACCCCAATATTCTGGATTGCCAATCGCAATTCCCATTGAGGCTATTTGATGCGTCCACTGGATGCCATGTAAGCCCACAATTCCAATCATTTTATCGTCTGCTATGGTACGCAGATGGAAAAGAAAGGCGTTGGGTGTGGCTGTGATTTGGGCTTCAAACTGCGCCCAAGTTTCTGTAGTGATAGGTTTTGCGGGGTCATTATCCATGATCCGCAAATACTCGTCATTTTCCGACCATTTGGCAAACTGTTCGTTGTCTTCTGGTTTAGGTGCAGCAAGACGAACCAATTTACCAGTAAACAGTGGTTTGAATTCCATTGAATATTCCTTTGTTGCGATGTCTGTTGAGTCGTTAAGAAACAGGAAAAATTACGCACTCATATGGTTAGTGCGAAGCTTTTAGAGGCTGTGTCAGCGCCAAGATAGGTTTTTACTCAATGACAGGCAACAAAGGCTATTCCCAATTAGGTTTAATAGGTCTGTTCTATCTTTCCTCAGATGAACTGTCAAGGGAGAATTTCACCCTATCTCCCTTTGCCACAATATTTCCCCGATTCTTGCTATCCCAGCCTTCAAATGGCGCCGATAGGTACTAAAGGGTAAATCTAACAACTCCGCTGCTTGCTCCTGGGTGGGTGCAGGATGGAGATAGGTGCGGTTCACGGCGCGGTATAGCTTCTCATCACGGGGGGATGATTGCAAAGATTCCGCCGCTTGTTTGATGACAGACTGCAAACAACTAATCTTCTCCCCATTAGTTGCTTGAGTAGATAATTGTTCCACCACCAAGCGCGATCGCAACAGGGGATTGTTGTGCAAGGCGTCGGTGCGTGTATAATTTCGCAATCCATCCTGCACGGCTTCGATAAACTCTGGTTTGCTGAGAACTAATAGAGGTTGAGTGGACGCAGCTA
>JAYKJH010000029.1:0-22282 GCA_035285345.1 Nostocaceae cyanobacterium
CTCAGGTGAATCCTGTGGGACACTAATTTAGGTCGCTGCTAGCTGCAAAATCATCAAACCATCTGGTGTTTTGTTAATCTAGTTGGTGGCTGATATGCTTAAACTGTCAGACCTGTGGAACTTTGAATCCTCCCTGGAATAAGTATCAAGGTTTTTACATCAATTTTCGGTGACTATTGTCTTGGCTGGTGAGTGACTTATATCTCTGAAAAAAAGTGATCCAAAACACTCAATACGGAGTTATAAATATTTTACAAAAGCTTAAAGGTAAACACTAGGCTTGTCTCAATGTCAAAATAATCTAGCTATTGCAGCAAATTGTTTAACTAAAGCTCAACTATGACCTTAAAGGAAACTGATCCGACTGAAGCTCCTGGGTGGTTGCGAATCTGGAACAAACAACAGGAAAATCTGACTCTGGTGGCTATTGCTTTGTGTTTGGCATTCCTGATTCGGACTTTTGTTGCCGAACCGCGCTATATCCCTTCTGACTCGATGGTTCCAACCTTACACACAGGCGATCGCTTGGTAATTGAAAAAGTCTCCTATCGGTTAAACTCACCCAAAACTGGAGATATTATTGTTTTTGAACCTCCAGCTAGCTTACAACGTCTGGGATATCCCAAAGACCAAGCCTTCATCAAGCGAATTATTGCCGAACCAGGACAGACCGTCAGCATTGTCAACGGTACAGTTTACCTCAACGGTCAACCCCTCCCAGAAGACTACATCGCCGAACCACCACGTTTGCCTCTGGAACCCCAAAAAGTACCAGCAGACCAATACTTCGTCATGGGAGACAACCGCAACGACAGCAACGATTCCCGCTTCTGGGGCTTTTTACCACGGCAGAATATCATCGGTCGTGCTGTATTTCGTTTCTGGCCTTTTAACCGCATCGGGGTCTTTTAATACAACACTGAGAATGGCTGGGAAATGCCGTTTCTACAAGGTTGGTGGACTCAAAACCTCAGATAGTACATCAACTGAGCAATAATATCACCCCTTAGCGCTAGTCGGCGTTGAAAATCAACCAGATTACGATAAGCTCCGTTCTCAAGACGATTTTCTACTACCGCTTGCGCTAAAGATGAATCGATAAACGGCAGTTGCGCTAATTTCTCTACATCTGCTGTATTGGGATTAATAAGTTGTTTGGGGTTGCTTTCGGTGTCATCATAATAACAAAACCTTAACACTGGCTGAAGCGGTATTAGACGCTCTACCGGCATGTTTAATGCGGCTGCAATGTCGGGGATACAGTAAAAATTCACCCCGGAATGCCGTAATTCTACCAGGTTTCTGGCTTGGTGAATTGATAATCCAGGTAATCGCAGCCAGTCATCTACACTGGCTTGATTGACATCAATTTGAATTCCTATCTCAGCAGCGATCGCAATTTCTTCGGTAGATTGCAAACGATAATAGGGGTCGCTGAGCAATTTGTCACGTATTTTTTGTAATCTGTAGTTCTGAACTACTCTTAGCCAGGGTTTCGACATGCTTGTAGATTTGTTGTTGATGGCTCAAGAAATCTGGTCTAGTAGCTGACGGCGTTTTTGTTCAAATTCGTACTCCGAAATCAATCCATCTTCCCGGAGTCCATCCAGTTGACGTAAAGCATCAGCAACTGCACCTACATGATTTGGTATTGCGGATGCTTTCCTTGCTGCTGGCTGTCCTAGGTTAAAATTCCGGTCGAAATCTTCGTCATTTTGGGCTAAGTACCAGACTCCCTCAATCGCACTAGCTACTTTGGGAATTGGTGTCCAAGAAAGTAATAAATACAACAGTCCCCAAAGGGGTTGTCCGAGATAGAATTTATGTAGACCAGAAAAGGTGAATGTGCCAGCGAAAGCTAAAATGGCTGCTATATTTCGACTTTTACGTTTACCGAACATCATTGACAACACTCCACGCTTATCCACATTTCATCCCTTTTCACCAGCACAAGTTAATTTTATCCCTCAGTTTTCCCCAAACAGAGCTAACTGTGGTGGTAAGGTTATCCCTGAATCTTGAGTATACTGTCCACTCTGATTGAGTAAAACTATGGATATAATCACGAATGCGCTCTTTGGTTGGGATTGAGAGCAGAACGACTATATTTAACTATGATATTGATTCCCAGGGAGGAAAACAGGAAACCAAAGCTCAAAAAACGAAAAATGTGGGAAATTATGTGAGTAATTACACTGAAATCTAGCATCTACTTCATAATTTAATTAGAGAACAAACAGGCAAAGGAATTCAGCGTCTATCAGTAGTTGGCGATCGTGACCAAAAATTAAGCTTCTGCCACCGAGGATAAAAGCTTGATCTAAGCTGAATCTATAAGCGCGCATTTTCCCGGACTGACACTCTGTCTCAGGGATTTTATATAAACGTTGCATAAAGGTTGGATACTTTTAAGGTCGAGATGAAAATGTCACAGACGTTGCTCCCACCACAATGGTTGAAACTACTTACAGACGACCCTTACGCTGTGCTAGGAATTTCTGTGATGGCTGATGAGAATCGAATTATCAAGCGTTATCGCACCGTAGCCAAGCAGCTACATCCAGATCGCTATGCTAGTAGTAATAATTCGGATCGGGAATTAGCGACAGCCTTGTTTACTCGTGTCCTCAATCCAGCTTACGAAAAGTTAAAGCAGCAAAACAACAGGGCAGAAATTATGGCGATGCTGCGCTTCCAAGCCCGTCGCATACCAATGGAGAAGTTTCAAACCAGCCAAAATCAAAGCGTACAGCAGTTACTCCAAACACCACCAGAGGCAGTAGATGTGGTTTATGAAGGAGCGATCGCCCAGGCTGCCGAAACTCTATATAAATCCCTGCCGGAATTTCATCAAGTCGCACAACAGCTAAGAGAACTAAACTTAGTCTACCTCCGCTTAAAGACTCACGAGTTGTTTATTCGGGAAAAATCTACTGGGATTGTTCCCCGTCAGGAATATAAGCCCCTCACCGTGGTCGTAGAGCCACAAACCGCAACTAAAATCCCGGAGAAAAACTATGCCCAATCTCACTACGATCGCGCTCTTGTTTATGCGAAAAATCAAAAATGGTCTCCTGCAGTTCAAGAGTTGCGGGATGCTCTGAAATTGCAGCCAAATAACAGCGACTATCACGCCTTAATTGGTTACGTATATCTCAAGCAAAACCTCACGGGTATGGCAAAGGCTCATATTCGGCAAGCCCTGAAACTCCACTCACAACATCCCTTGGCTTCTAAGTGCGCTGCCTTGCTGAAAATTAACCTCGAAATTCCCAATCCACCTCCACCAAAATCCAAAGCTGCTGAACATTCTAGACTGGGGGCTTTATTAAACTGGTTTTCCACTAAAGGACGTTCTGTCTCGAAAGCCAGTACACGTTAATCATCATTGTCTGGATTCCCTGTTGGGTAATTAGAATTTCTATCGCTGTTAATTTCTCCCTTCCCCATTCCCCTACTCTATTCCTATCCCAATAGGTGGGAAAATTATAAATAGCAATAACATGTCCTACGGATAGTAATTATTCTACCATACGGAATAAATAGTCAAAATATCAATCGCTGAAACGTCCTATTCTCGTTAAAGTTTTGACAAAAATTCTTATTATTATTGATAATCAATCGTTCTATTGAGAAAATTTGGAGAAATGTCATGAGTTCATCACTTTTACAACACTTAACATTTAAATAAATTATCAATTAGAGGACGATAACTTCCTGAGCATTGTGGCTGAGTTTATAGTTATACAATTATTTATCGATTGATAGGAGTCAAACAATTTTGGATTGACTGCTACCTTATCCTTCGTCAAACCATTACAGCACAGTCTGATCTGGTATAGCTCCCTCCATCTTGCTAAAGGCATCAATTAAGGTCTGTAACTGCTGATCCGCCTTCAGCACACCTAAACCGCGCACTGTGACTAACCCACGGGAGTAGACAAAACGATTCAACAGCGTCTGTGTCAAATTCGCCGCCAACAAATTCCAAGCTGGTTCCTCCATTGGGGTTTCTAAGACAACGTGCTGCTTGTTCTCTGGCTTAATCCGGCTAAAGCCTAACTTCTTCGCCAACTGTTTGAGTTCCATAACCCGCAACAGTTGACTTGCTGGCTTGGGAATATTTCCGTATCTATCATTCCACTCCACCGCTATCTGGGCTAGCTCATATGAAGACTTCGCTGCTGCTACCGCTCGGTAAGCGCTCATTTTCTGGTCTAAATCGGGGATGTAATCTGCCGGAATGAAGGCTGTGAGGTTGAGGTCAATCTGCGTATCATTAACCTGGGGAATTTCCTGTCCCCGAATTTCGCGGATGGCTTCTTCTAGCATTTCCATATACAAGTCAAAGCCAATTGCATCCATTTGTCCGGACTGTTCCGCACCGAGCAAATTTCCGACGCCACGAATTTCCATATCCCGCATAGCTAATTGATAGCCACTACCCAACTGAGTAAATTCCTGAATTGCCCGTAATCTGGTTCTAGCGGCATCGGAAAGCGTCCGTTGTTGGGGATAAAATAACCAAGCAAAGCTCTGAATTCCCGCCCTTCCTACCCTTCCCCGCAACTGATAAAGTTGTGCTAAACCAAAGCGGTGAGCATCTTCGATTAAGATGGTGTTGACGCGGGGACTATCTAAGCCAGATTCAATAATTGTCGTACAAATCAGGATATCCGCCTCACCAGTGCTAAAGGAAAGCATGGTAGATTCTAATTCCCCTTCATCCATTTGACCGTGAGCGATCGCAACTCTCGCCGATGGTATTAATTCCTGGATTTTTGCCGCTGTTTCCTCTATTCCCTCTACCCGTGGAACCACATAAAATACCTGTCCTCCCCGGTCTATTTCTTGACGGATAGCACTACGGATATTTTCCTGGTTGTAGGGAGATAAATGAGTTTTAATCGGACGGCGAGATGGTGGGGGTGTAGTAATCAAACTCATCTCCCGAATTCCCGACATAGACATATACAAGGTGCGGGGAATGGGTGTTGCTGAGAGGGTAAGCACGTCTAGTTGGGTTTTGAGAGTTTTGATTTTCTCCTTCTGGTTAACACCAAACCGCTGTTCCTCATCAATGACCAATAATCCTAGGTCGCGGAAATTGACGCCTTTACCTAAAAGCTGGTGCGTCCCGACCACAGCATCTAATTCCCCCGTCGCCAATCGATGAAGGATATCACGGCGTTCCTCAGCGCTGCGGAAGCGGTTGAGTAACCCGACATTAATGGGGTAGGGAGCAAAGCGTTCTTTTAGGGTGTGGTAGTGCTGCTGGGTGAGGATGGTAGTTGGTGCGAGGAGTGCTACTTGCTTACCGGCAGTGATGGCTTTGAAAATCGCCCGAATCGCAACTTCTGTCTTCCCAAAACCCACGTCACCACAGACCAATCTATCCATCGGGCGATCGCTTTCCATATCCCGTTTCACATCCTGTACGGCTTTTAATTGGTCTGTTGTCGGTTGGTAGGGGAAAGAATCTTCTAGTTCTTCCTGCCAGGGAGAATCGGCAGGGTAGGCAAAGCCTTGTTGTTGCGATCGCGCTGCATAGAGCTTGAGTAAGTCCACCGCCAATTTTTTGATAGCTTTGCGGACTTTGTTCTTGGTATTTTCCCAAGCCTTCCCGGTCATCTTGTTCAGTTCTGGCGGTTTCTCGGTTGTCGTCCGGAAGCGCGACAAAGCTCCCAACTGGTCAGCCGCTACCCGCAGAATACCATCAGCATACTGCACCACCAGATAATCACGGGTTTCGTTGTTAATCGTCAGACTTTCCAGTTTTACAAACTTTCCGACACCATTATTTCGATGTACTACGTAATCTCCCGGACGTAACTTATTAGGATCGACTTGCTTGGAAGCAGCTTGGCGACGCTTGCGGATGTAACTGGGGGTAGCGAGACTATGCTGACCGTAAAATTCCCTGTCGGTAACAATTACCAAGCGGAATGTAGGTAAGATAAAACCTTCCAGTTCCGCCAAACCAGAATATTTCAACGCTACAGGGGTGTGAGAGATTTGCAGCTTGTCAATTGCTTGGTAGTCGCGGGGATTGGGGATAAACTGTGCCGGACAGTCGTGTTCTTGCAGTAGAGAAACAGAACGACTGGGTTGAGCGGAGACGATCCAAACCGAGAAATGGCGATCGCGTTCAGTACGGACGGTTTCGGCAATTTTGGCAAATTGGTGTGGCGTCACGGGAACTGGACGGGAAGCAAGATTAATCCCAGTATTTACCTCTGCCAGTTCCGATAAGTAAATCAGCGGAAATTTATTTGCCAGAGCCAAGGACTCAGCAAAGGAACGGTGAATCTTGGGTAAGGATAAATCGCAATCTTCTTCTATAGCGCGATATTGTTCAGAAGCATGTTCTACCCAGCGATCGCTGTGAGCGTGACATTGTTCCGGCTCATCAATGGCAACGAGGGTGTTTTGTGGGAGATAATCCAGCAGGCAAGCAGGTTGTTCAAAAGCGACACCCAAAAACCGCCGCACACCTTCAATGTGTTGCTGTTCATCTTCCCCAACCGGTAAGTGGGGGTTTACCCCATCAGTAAGGCGGAGTTTTTCTAAAATAATTGGGGCAAAACTGGTGGGGGTAAGAATTAACTGGTCAATTTTATCCAGTGCCGCGCTGCGTTGGGTAGCGGGGTCAAACTCCCGCATTTGCTCGATTTCATCCCCAAACCACTCCAGACGGACTGGTAACTCCGACGATACGGGGAATATATCCACAATATCCCCCCGGCGACTCCACTGTCCTTCCGTTTCCACCAAAGGTACTCGTTCGTACCCCAGCACCGCCATTTGTTCGCTGAAGCTATTGAGGTCTAGTTCCATTCCCCGCTTCAGGGATAGACACAAAGGCTTAAAAGCCTCGACTGGTGGTAGGTGAGGCTGTAGCGCTCTTTCTGTAGCAACAATGGCGATTTTGGATTTTAGATTTGGGATTTTAGATTGTGCATTTTCTTGCTCATTCCCTATTCCTGAGTCCCTATTGACCAAATCAGCCAAAACCTGCATTTGTCCCCAAATCATTTCCGTTTCCGGGTCAAAGGGTTCGTAGGGGGAAGCTTCGGAAGTGGGGTAAAAATGCACCACCTGCCAACCCATAGCTTCCATCTGTGCTGCATGGCGTCCAGCTTCCTCCAAAGTGGCGCAGACGACCAACAAATTTTGGTTATTAGTTTGCGCTAGGGTAGAAGCTACCAATCCTTTAGGTAGCCTAGGAATGCCATTCAGGTGTAAATCTTGCCCTTTGGCAAGTTTAGCCAGGAGTTCTACAGTGAGTGGCGATCGCCCTAAGGCGCGCACAATGGAAGAAAGAGCCATGTCGTCTAGGTTTAAGTCGCGATTCGTCGGCAGGGTCTGCCTTTCTATTTTAAAAGTGAGTTGGTTACTATAAGTCTTACTCTAGATTCATTGCTCTGCTATCAAGGGTCAATAATTCCTGACTAATAACTAATGTCTACTTTGTATCTATAGCCTTTTATCTAAACTCCGTGAGAAGACTCCCGCCATAATCTCCGATTTGGCGGCCAGATGAATCACGGGTGAAAAACGAAACACCCTAGCCACCAAAATTGAGCGTAAGCGAAATCAGGGAGGAGGGTAGTTGAGTTTTTGACAACATGATATAATTGTTTATGTTGAGATACATAACATAAATGCTGGTATTTGAGGCAAAACTTGAGGGCTTAGACGAGCAGTATCGAAAGCTGGATGAAGCTATCCGGACTGCTCGTTTCGTCCGCAATGCTTGCCTTCGGTATTGGATGGACAACAAAGGTATTGGGCGTTACGACCTCAATAAGTTTTGCGCCGTTCTTGCTGCCGATGAAAGCTTCCCTTGGGTATCCAAGCTTAACTCGATGGCTCGTCAGGCTAGTGCTGAAAGAGCGTGGTCTGCGATTGCTCGGTTTTTTGATAACTGTAAAAAGTCTAAACCAGGAAACAAAGGTTATCCAAAGTTCAACAAACAGCAGACTCACGGGAGTGTTGAATATAAAACCTGTGGGTGGAAGCTTTCTGCTGACCGCAGACACATCACTTTTGGCGACGGATTTAAGGCAGGAACTTTTAAACTCTGGGGAACTCGTGACCTGCATTTCTACCAGATTAAACAGTTTAAAAGAGTGCGGGTTGTGCGTCGTGCTGATGGGTATTATGCCCAGTTTTGCATTGACCAGGAGCGAGTTGAAAGACGACAACCAACGGGTAAAACTATTGGTATTGATGTGGGCTTGAACCACTTCTATACAGATAGTAACGGGGAAACACTCGCCAATCCTAGACACCTGCGTAAAAGCGAAAAGTCTTTGAAACGACTGCAACGCCGTTTGTCTAAGACTAAGAAGGGTTCTAACAATAGAGTCAAGTTTAGAAATAAACTTGCGCGTAAGCACCTCAAAGTAAGTCGCCAGCGTAAAGACTTTGCTGTTAAGACGGCAAGGTGCGTGGTGAGGTCTAACGACCTTGTGGCCTATGAGGATTTGCCGGTGCGGAATATGGTCAAGAATCATTGCTTGGCTAAATCTATTAGTGATGCGTCGTGGTCGTTGTTCCGGCAATGGGTTGAGTATTTCGGTAAGGTTTTTGGTGTGGTGACTGTTGCAGTTCCACCCCACTACACCAGTCAGAATTGCTCTAATTGTGGTGAGGTTGTCAAGAAATCTCTTAGTACCAGAACTCATGTTTGTCCTCATTGTGGGCATACCCAAGACCGAGACTGGAACGCGGCGCGGAACATATTAGAAAAGGGATTAACTACGGCGGGTCACGTCGGAACTAACGCCTCTGGAGAGACTGATCAATACTTGAGTGAGGAAACTCCTTCAAGCAAGTCAACTCGTCGAAAGAGGAAACCCAAAGAGTGATCTTTGGAATCCCCCGCTATATCAGGTACTCCTGATTAGCGGTGGGAGGATGTCAATAGAACACCTTAGATACTGGATACTAAAAGGTTAATCGCCCACACGCCGAAACATGCGGCAATTTTTTAGGAATGTCCCCAACCGTCGAAGTTTTACTGATTCTGTTACTAATCCTCGCCAATGGACTGTTCGTGATGTCAGAGTTGGCGATTGTTTCCGCTCGCAAAGTCCGCCTACTACAGCTTGCTGAACGAGGAGATATCAAAGCCAGAGCTGCATTACAACTAGCCTCTGCTCCCAATCAATTTCTGGCTACCGTACAAGTAGGAATTACACTCCTGGCTATCCTATCCGGAGCCTTCGGTGAATCGGTCATCTCTAGAAGACTAGCTCCTATCTTAGGTTATATTCCTTCCCTAGCAGCCTATCGAGAAGCAATTGCTTCCGTATTAGCCGTTCTAATCATTACCTATTTGACGCTAATTATCGGTGAACTGGTACCGAAGCGACTGGCTTTAAACCACCCAGAAACCATCGCTTCCTTCTTCTCCCTCCCAATGCAATGGTTGGCAGCTGTAGCCTCTCCGATTGTATATTTATTGAGTGCTTCGACGGATTTAGTAGTTCGGCTGTTGGGTATTCAACCCTCCACAGAGCCACAGGTCACAGAGGAAGAGATTAGAGTCTTAATTGAGCAAGGCACCGAGGAGGGTACTTTTGAGGAAGCTGAACAAGATATGGTCGAGCGGGTGTTTCGCTTAGGCGATCGCCCTGTTAGTGCTTTAATGACCCCACGACCAGATATTGTTTGGCTGGAGTTAGAAGATACTGCCGAAGAAAACCGCAAAAAGATTATTGATAGTGCCTATTCTCGATATCCAGTGTGTCAGGGAGGACTAGATACTGTTCTAGGTATTATGCCAGTCACTGACTTGTTAGCCCGCTGTTTATGCGGGGAAAGCCTGGATTTAACGGTTGCTTTGCGCCAGCCTGTGTTTGTGCCGGAAAGCACCCGTGGTTTAAAAGTTTTGGAATTATTTAAGCAAACAGGCACCCACATGGCGCTAGTGGTAGATGAATACGGGGTAATTCAAGGATTAGTCACTCTTAATGATGTCATGGTAGAAATTGTCGGGGACGTTCCAGATGCATCGTCTGGGGAAGACCCCCAAGCTGTGCAACGGGAGGATGGTTCCTGGTTGTTGGATGGGATGCTAAGCGTCGATGAGTTCTTTGAATTGTTCAATATCGAAGACTTACCTCTAGAAAGTCGTGGTAGCTATCAAACTCTAGGAGGTTTCGTGATTACCCACCTCGGACGCATTCCTGCAGCCGCAGATTATTTTGAATGGCAAGGGATGCGGTTTGAAGTCATGGATATGGATGGCAACCGCGTCGATAAGGTATTGGTTGTGCCTAGAGAGGCTAATAAGAGTGATTCTGGTGGGGATGCTCCGGCTTGATAAAAGAGTTTAGTCTTTAGCTATCACAATTGTCAAACATATAATCATACAACGTTTGTTGACAGCATCTCAACAAACGTTATAGTTTGAATGTCAGATAACATGACTTGAAATAATGACCCAGTGGGCTTTTGACTACAAATCAGAACAAATAGGCAAGTCTCAAATCGTCCACGCTGACTGTTTTGAATGGCTGAGCAGAATTCCCGAAAACAGCATTCATGCTGTCGTGACAGATCCACCTTACGGTGTGAAAGAGTATGATGTTGACCAGATTGCCAAAAGAGCAAATGGTAATGGGGGTATCTGGAGAATTCCTCCCGCATTTGATGGTCATAAACGCTCACCCTTGCCAAGATTTACAGCATTAACTGCCAAAGAACGCCTTGCCTTAAAAAGTTTCTTTGTCCAATGGTCAAAGCTCATAGAGCGTGTCCTCCGACCGGGAGGACATGTTTTTATTGCCAGTAACGCCTTTCTTTCCCAGCTAGTGTTCTCTGCTTTGGTTGAAGGTGGTTTAGAATTTCGTGGCGAATTAATTCGTCTTGTCAGAACACTGCGAGGTGGAGATCGTCCGAAAAATGCCGAGCAAGAATTTCCTGATGTTTCCTCAATGCCTAGAGGCTGCTATGAACCTTGGGGTATTTTCCGCAAGCCTATCCCCCCTAGAATGAAGGTAAGTGATTGCTTGCGAGAGTTCCAAACTGGAGGCTTAAGGCGAAACCCTAATGGTACACCTTTATGTGATGTCATCGCCAGCGAAAGAACACCTCACCAAGAGCGAAAAATTGCTAATCACCCCAGTCTCAAACCCCAGTCTTTTTTACGCCAAATAGTTTATACGGCTCTGCCTTTGGGTCAAGGAGTGATTCTTGACCCTTTCATGGGTTCTGGTTCGACAGTAGCAGCTGCAGAAGCTGTAGGCGTTTGCTGCGTTGGTGTCGAGCGCTATTGGGAATATTACCAAATGAGCCGCACGGCAATACCCAAATTGGCAAATTTGTCAACCCCTACTGACGAAATTGAAATAGACGAATCAATAGAAGATTTACAGTTGACGTTATTTTGATGCCATGTAAATCCAGTTAGACTGCATGTTTTCGTATCCAGAACGGGTGACGCTAGCAGTTATTGTCCGACGACTGGTTTGAGAACGTCCTGAAAATGACCAATCATTTTTTGTTAAGCTAGCACCAACAACTTTAATAAACCGAAAAGGCTTGGGTTGAATTCCTTGAGCTACATCAGTTGGACGGTTGCTATCAAAAACAAACACCATCAACCAAGTATCTTCCGGATTATGACCTTGCCAACCACTTTGGTAACGAGAAGCTTTAACTTCAATTCCCACACTCGCATGTTGCACCACGTCGTTGGGAAACATCCCGGTTGGGATTAAGTCAGGATGTCCATTATGATGTCGGTTCTTGACAAGGGTGGGGCAATACTTAGGGATGTTGGAAATTATGAATTCACCCACCATACTACTAAAGTTAGCTGGCATTAACATTGCTTCCAGACGTTCTAATCCCTTGGTGTAAAGCTGCTGATTAATGAATCCCAAAAACTCTACAAAATCGTTCATTGCCGCATAAATATGCCCAGTAGTACACCCGTATGGCAGCTTAGTATCAGGGTTAAATCTGTTTATAACAACTGGGTGAGGTTGACATGCGATCGCTTCGCTACTGTCCTCTGGGCAGATCGCTTCTAATTCGTCACTCATTACTGTTCGCTTTAATAATCATATCGACTAACAGCCCTTGGACATCAAAAGTCCAATCTGTAATCCGAAAAGGATTATCCGCAGATTCCCGGATTTTGGGAAATTGGAGTTGTAGATATTTAAAAGAGTCAGCCAAATTTTGGCGATGAGTACTTAGGTCAGCAATAGGCGTTAAAGCTACTGGTGTTTCACGACCTTGAGGGTAGAATAACCCGCCATTTTCTGCAATAGCACCCTGAATTGGCAGATAATTCACCAGTCCGCTTACCCAACCGGCAGAACGACCTGTAATAATTATTACTTTAACTCCTACTGTTGCTAAAGCTGTTAAAGCTTGTAGTAAAGCCGGAGTGAATTTTCCCCCAGAAGTGAGGGTACCATCCATGTCTGTGGCAACCAGACGAATCTTTTTTAAGTCAGTTGCTCCAAGTTGAGATAAGGGTAAGGAAAGCATTATTCATTTTAATTGGTGTGTATGCAGGTAAAGCTAATGAGGAATTTTAAACTATATCAAAGTACTAATTACTACTCGTTGCTGAGAACAACGATTTTATTTTGCCAAAAAAATCTTAAAATTATCGGCGAGGTTTACAATGTCTCTCACCGCATAGGCGATGTAATTGATACCAACAGTTGCTAACGTCTTAGAGAATCCCAGAGGGAACAGAAGAGTATCAATTAAACAAGCTAAGCTTCTGTACCTTTCATAACAGATATGTTTACGTTCACAGCAAGGCCGTATTTGATAATTTTCCTGCAATAATTTGTAAAATTTGTTTCTTTAAGACACTGAGTATGTCAACTCCGATGTTAGTCGCTCAAACCCTATCGGTCAAAAGTCCCGCAAAACCCCCAGTTAAAACACAGGAACCTAAACTCACAAAAACTTCCCAATCACAATTAGCACCACCAGGGGAACCTCAATCATCACCATTCTTGCTGTTCACATCTGTAGGGCTGGCGATCGCGTTAATAGCGCTAATTGTTTATGCTAAAATCCAGATGGATAAGGTGAAAAAACAACTTAGGTTTGAGCAATTCCGAGCGCAAGAAATCAAGAAAAGGTTAGACCTAGCCTTAAAAACAATTCATAAAATGGAAACTAATCCCGATTTGATTAATTCGCGGGAGTTTAATCTAGATTACCTCAGAATGCGAATGGCAGAAGAGGTGTTTCATTTTGCAATTGTGAATCAGGTTAAAGTTAAGGTCAAAGATAAAATTGCTCAAGCCTTGCGTCCTACTCAAGCTCAACAAGGGGTTGTGGGTATTGCTAGTGCTACAGGACGTCAAATTGATGAAATCTTTGATGTTGAATATGAAACTGGTGCTGCACCAAAGCGTGCTAAACGAGTTCTATTCCGGATTCAAATTCGGTTAATGAAGTTACCCACTCAAGCGACTTCAGCAACTATTAGTCAAATTATTGATTGTATAGAAACTTACTTAAGTCCTGCGGAAGACCACGATACTTGGCAACCGACAATTCAAGGCAGAATTGTCTATATGCATTGGGACCAAAAAGCTAAACCAACACCTCTGTTAGTTTTGGAACAATCTAATGAAGGAGTAAATGTCAGTTTCCGTACCAGTCGTCAACCACCTGTACCACCACCACCACCGACAAAGCCAAAGTCAGTAACAACAAAAAAACCTACCTCAAAACCTACTAAAAACAACACTAATAAGCAATCTCCCTCTCGCTATCGAAGTAAGTAATCCCCAGTCCTAGGTTTTGAGTGATTAGACCAATGAGTAATGACTAATGACCAATCACTAAATTGTCATTGCGGGTTAAATAACCATCCTCCATTTCCACTATCCTATCGGCTATGTCTAAAATACGGTTGTCATGAGTAACTAACAAAATTGTAGTTCCTTGCTCTTTCGCAAGACTTTGCATCAATTCCACCACATCCCGTCCGGATTTTTTGTCTAAAGCTGCTGTGGGTTCGTCTGCTAGCACTAGGGGTGGATGATTGACCAAAGCACGTGCGATCGCAACTCTTTGCTTTTGTCCACCAGAAAGATTATCTGGATAATAATTAATCCTATCTCCTAAACCTACAGCTTGCAGCATCGCAACGGATTTAGCTATTGCTAAGTGCTGGGAAATATTTTTCAATTCCACTGACATCTGCACGTTTTGTCTAGCGGTTAAAAATTCCAGTAAGTTGTGTGCTTGGAAAATATAGCCTATTTTTCGGCGCATTTGCACGAGTTTTCTTTGATTAGCACCCCTTAGTTCCTGACCTAAAAATTGCAAGCTTCCTTCTTGCACTGAACGCAACCCACCAATTAAAGTTAGTAAAGTTGTTTTACCTGACCCTGATGGTCCGGTCATAATTACAATTTCACCCGGATAAATTTCCAGACTTACATCAAAGAGAATCTGCTTTTTCAGCGAACCTTTACCATAGTAATGATTGAGGTTTTTAATAGCAATTACAGGTTCTGGTGACATGGGTAATAACTAATGACTAATAACTAATGACTAATAACTAAAATATATCTGCTGGGTCAGCAGACCGTAATTTTCGTACTGCTATTGCACCGGAAATAAAGCACATTAAAATCGTTAAAATCAGCACTATTATTGCCCTATCAGGAGTCATATAAAGTGGTAAAAGCGTTGCTTGTCTAGTTCTAAAGTACATCAACATTGCCAAAGCAATTCCTGGAATATATCCTAAACTTGCTAAAATCAATGCTTCTTGAAAGACTACACTCAACAAGTAATTTTGTGTATATCCCATTGCTTTTAGCGTTGCATATTCAGATAGGTGATCCGCTACTTCACCATAGAGAATTTGGTAAACAATCACAGTTCCTACCACAAAACCCATGACTGTCCCTAATGTAAAAATAAATCCAATCGCGGTACTATTTGCCCAATAATTTTTCTCAAAATCAACATATTGTTGCTTGGTAAATACCTTGACATCATCAGGTAAATATTGTCGCAATTGTTCGGCAACTATAGCTGCATCATTACCGGGTTTAAGGCGAATTAACCCAATTTCAATTAATCCCCGTTGTTGGTTAGGAAATATTCGCAAAAAGTTAATATCACTGGTAATTAGATTACCATCTGCTCCAAAAGATACTCCTAATTGAAATAATCCTACTACCTGGATACGCCGACCAGCAACTTCGGCATTTACTTTTTTACCTTGATTAAATTCCTCTGCAACTGGACCAAATTCTTTCCGCGCTGCTTTATCAAATAAAACTACATCTGGGAGCTTAATTTTATCTAGATTTTCCTGAATTCCTGGTAAGTTAAACACGTTAACTTGCGGATTAATACCAATAACTTGAATTGACCGAGGACGACCAGTTGCTGGATTTTTCCAGTTAGTAAAATTCAAATATAAGGGATGGACTGATTTAACTGGTTCTAAATCTAGTGCTTGGTATAAACGTCTCTGGGAAAAGCTTCTCATTCCTAATAAAGCATTAGATTGGGGACTAATTAATACAATATCCGTTGCTAAACTTTCATGGAAGCGCACGTTACTGTTAAATAGCGCATCCCGAAAGCCAAGCTGCATAAACATCAAAATATTAGAAAAAGCAATTCCTGCTAGTGCGACAGCAAGACGAGTTTTTTCTCGCTTTAGTTGTAGCCAAGCCAAAGGTATTTTGCTAAACATATTTTCTACTTTTACAAGAGGAATTTATCAAAATCCACAGGCTGTTAATAGATAATACCTAATTGTTGGTTTTAAACCCATTACTTATTGCCCATTATTAAATATCAATTTCTACCTGGACTTTGGCGTTAGTTAAACCTGCAACTTTATCAATATCTGCGGGTCGGAGGTCAATTTTCACTTCCACTACTCTAGAGTCTACATCGGCTGCAGGGTCTGTATTTAAGACATCTTGTTTGCCTACTTGTCTGGCAATTTCTGCTACGGTTCCTTGAATTTCACCTTCAAAGGCACCATTATTACTGATTACCCTGGCTGTTTGACCGATACGGACTTTACTAATACTATCTTCTGGTACTTCTGCCACTACCCGCATTCTCTGAGTTTGTCCAATCTCCGCAATTCCTTTATCTGCAATTTTTTCTCCTGGTTTGGTGTGAATTTTGAGAATCTCTCCATCAGTAGTGGAGCGGACATAACTCAAATCTAAGCTCGCTTGTGCTTGTTGAACTGCTGCAAGAGCGCTGCTAATTTGAGCTTGTGCTACTTCTACATCAGCAGGATTAACTTGTTGAATTCGGCTCAGTTTGGCTTTTTCTTCGGTGATTTGTTGTTGTAAACTACCTATAATCTTGTCCCGATTGGCGTTAGCTTCTACTAGTTGCTGTTCCAAGGTAGCAATGTTTTTTGCTTGGTTTGCTTCGGCTTCTGCTAGTTGCTGCTCTAAAGTGGCTATGGTTTGCGCTCTTATGGCTCGACTTTCGTTAAGTTGCTGGCTGGAGGTTTCTGCTAACAGCCGTCTTCTGTCTCTTTCCTGGCTGGAAATTGCTCCATCTTGGTACAAAGTTTCGTAGCGTTGCACATCCGCTTCAGCATTGCGTTGTTCAGCGGTAACTCGCGCTACTGTTGCGGCTAAGGCTACTTTTTGTCCTCGGAGTTGTTCCTTTATCCGCGCTACGGTTGCTTGCTGAGCTACTGTTTCTCCTTTTAGCTGCGATGCAATTCGATTAACTGTTGCTTGTTGAGCGAGTCTTTCCCCCCGTAACTGTTCTTCTAAACGCGCAATAGTTGCTTGTTGGGCTGCAAATTCTTCTGGTTTACCAGCTTTGGCTTTGGCTAAGTTTCTGTTAGCAACTTGTAATTCTGCTTTCGCTTTGGTTAAATTGGCTTGGTTAGTATCGAGATTATCCAAAACCGCTACTACTTGACCTCTCCTCACCTGTTGACCCTCTTGCACCAGGATTTGCTTAACTAGTGGTGGTGCTTGTCCGGAACTAGGAGCGCTTAACTGGATGACTTCTCCTAGCGGTTCTAAGCGTCCCAAAGCACTCACTCTCATTGGAACAGGTTTTGTTGTCTGGAGGGGGGTTGGTGGGGTTGCTGCTTTCTTCTCCTGCTGTGTTATCAATACATATGCGATCGCTCCACCAACACCTAAAATTGCTATTAGAGCTAAAGCAATCAGCCACGAGCGCCGCGATTTCTCTATCGGTTTCTCCAATGGCTGCTCCATTTTTGTGGACTTCTCCGTCACTATTGACATACTAGCCTGCCCCTAACCCTGTTTTGTGTTCTGTTTTGCGATTATTGAACTGCACAATCCAATTGCGGTAGCTGACAGCAGCATAAAGGGTTTTTCTCAAAAAACCAACGCTGTCAAATCCTGGAAAAATCTGGAATTACTCAGAAAACTAGCCCAGTAATTCAGCTTATGACCAAGCAGCGCCAAGACAATTCTGCTGTCTATATTTTTTACTATACTAGACCGTTTGGTTTGATTGGGAAATAATAAAAATCATAAATGTTTAAATTATTTGAATAAATGTAAAAAAATCAATATGAAGGAGAGTTTTGTTTTTTACTTGATTTTGAATTCCTGATGTCCGGATTTTGACTTACTTGCAAAACAAAGGATTGTAGTCAGGGATTTATCGCTCCATTAAAGAGCATAGAGCCGCTGACTACAAATAGCATCATTAATGCACTTCCGGTAAATCAAATAAAACCGTACTCATGTAATGTTCTGCCCAAGCTGAACCAAAGGCTTTTTCCAGAACTCGACGGGTTTTGTCGTTTTGCTGTTGTTTGCTACAGTAGTAGTGCTGACCAGCAAGCACTGCGACTTTTTGATCGGCACTTACGGGTTGAGTGGAAATAGCCCTAGTGCAGTGAATTTCCATAAAATTCTGCACTCGCTGGAGAAACATAGCTTCTTCTTCTGGGGAACAGGGACGAATAAAAATGCAGAATTCCGAAAAAATATCAGCCCAAGCTGGTAATTCACGGGGTTGGTCAAAGTTAATTGCAGGTAAGGCTGAGAGTTCCCGGAGATAGGGTTCAGGTAGAGTGCGTTCTGAGCTTACAGGAGACAAGTCAGCGATCGCTGCACTAATTTGTCCTCTACCCCCTACCAAATCGCAGCCAAACATCGGTAAAGGATATTCGGGACGGGGGAACATCACACAGTGCAAAATATCCAGCATATTTCCCACTTTTGCCAGTTCCATGTGGAGTTTACGGAACTGGGGGGTTTGATAGCAGCGGTTTTCAATTGTCAGCTTCTCACCCTCTAGTTTACCTTCCACATACCCCAACTCGGCAGGCAAATGATAGGGAGACAATTCTAGGTGCTTGTCCCAAGTTGTCTCGATACAATCAGCTAACTGCCGAATTAGGGGATGTTGTTGAGAGCGGATTGAGGGGGTAAAAGTGGGTGACATATTAAAACCGGGCAATGTTATAAAAAATAACTAGAAGTGTGAAATTCTCTGGAAAGAAAGTTCGTTGCTGTTTTGACTACCTTTCTAGCTCTTGCAATCGGGATCTCGCCGATAAACAGCCAGAATTGATGCACCATTAACTAGGTGTATAATCAATCTCAGTTAATTGGTTCACGAGTATAAGTAGACAACATAAAAATGTATGTCAAAATGTACCTCAAGAGCAAGTAACTTGGATGAACCAAGAATTACCCGACTTGGAAGTCAAAGAGCGTCAACAATATATCACTTTACCGCTCAAAGTCTAACATTTAACAAATTTGCAACATATTGACACCAGGATGTTCAAACAAGGGAAGGGCTAAATATACCAAACCTGGCTATTGGGACGAGGATTGGGTGGCAATTAGCACATTAATACATTGAGCTAGTCTGTGTAATTCTGTTTCGGGAATATTCTGATTCACAGGTAGATAAAGAATATGCTCCATGAGATACTTTGCATTTTCTGGTAATGGCAAGTCTCGATGATTTGAGCAAGGTTCTATTACGATTAAACTAGTATTTCCCCTAGTTGCATCGAAACTATTTTCCCGAAGTTTCAGCAGGAGTAATTCGGTTTCTGAAACAAGGATAGGAACTAACCAAAAAGAATTGTAATCAGCCTTAACGCCGGGAATAATAATATTTGTTATCAGGAGGTTAAAAAAATTTTCGGCACTTTCTAAGCGATAATAAAAACCTTCACATTCACTTAATCTGTATGCGAGTAGCCATAGCAAATGATGGGGAGGACGGTAACGTATTTTAGATAGTAAATCTCCTTTAGAGAACCCACGGGTTGTGGAATTGATAGCAGAATCGACATCATAACCCAAGATTTGCAGTAAATAAACCAACTGACAGTAAATCCAGGGAATTGAAAGCAGTTTCAAACAGAGAAATTTCAGAACGCGCAGGAAAAACCAATATTCACTTTTTTTGGGATATTGCTCTTGCAGGTGGAACATGTTATTAGCTATTGTTTTATCCCTTACCAATGCTACCGCTCCTCCCAAAGCAGTACATGATTTAATCGGACCAAAACTGAAAAGACTTACATCTGCTTGGGGGTGTCCATAGTATTTTTTTCCAGCAAAAGCTTGAGCGCAATCTTCAATTAGAATCAGATTATGTTTTTGACAAAATTCTACATAGGGTTGCAGGTTAACAATTGTCCCAAATAAATGTGCTAGTAGCAGAATTTTAGTTTTACTTGAAACAAATTTCTCTAATAATTCTAGGGATGGTTCACAGGATAAAAGGGAAATATCAACGGGAACAGGAATTAGTCCATGAAGTTTGACAATTTCCACCATGTCCTGGATATTTATAGCACTTATTAAAACTTCTGAACCTGGTGGTAGTTTTAATGATTGCAAAAGCAAATCAAATGCCGTTCTAACTGAAAATGTAACAACAACTTCTTTATCAACTTGCCAAAAAGATTTAATGTTGCTAAGGCTTTGATTAATGTCAGAAATTTGCCCAAAAGAAAGCAAAGTCTTGATTAAATTCTCCCAAGTAATATCTAGTTGTAACCTAGGATAAATCCGGAAAGTTTTAGTAGACAATGACAGATTTACCTGAGTTTTTAACAAACTCATATGTTTTGCGTGATTTTATGTAACTTAATGTATCTTATGACTCTTAGCACTCTTAATACAAGCAACGTAAATTTATAAAACAAAGACTTTGCAAACAATTCATAATTTTGTAATTTGAGTTACAGAAAATATTCTACAATAACCCAGTGTTAAGGAAAAAGCTATGAAACTAGATCGGCATCCGGGAGATTCTGCTGTCCAAGAACTCAGATGGCAGAATCTGGATTGGTCAACAAAATCATATGTCAAAGATTCTTCATTAGAGCTTCAGCCTTCCACCTGGGTAAACCTCTTAGAACTACCCAATCCCTATAGTTTCCATCAAGCACTACTGCTGTGTCAGATTTCCCAGAATGAGTGGGTAGCATGGATACCAGACCACGGTGAAGCAGTACTGCACACTAGCCTGTTTTGCCTTTAGTACCGTAGGGACAGGGTTTTCCTGTCCTAGGGACAGGGTTTTCCCCGCCCTTGTTGAATTTTTGATAAAATATCTTCAAAATTATTCATACTCAGCCCAAAAAAAAAGCGCTCCTAATTGGGAGCGCTAGTTGTTATTTTCAGACTAATTTTTTAGCCATTAATCGTTGGAGCATTCAAAGCCACAGGATACTCCACACCAGAAGCTAAATCTAGGGGGAAGTTGTGAGCATTACGCTCGTGCATCACTTCCATTCCCAAATTGGCACGGTTGAGGACATCTGCCCAGGTATTAATGATTCGACCTTGGGAATCCAATACTGATTGGTTAAAGTTAAACCCATTCAGGTTAAACGCCATCGTGCTGATACCCAATGCAGTAAACCAGATACCAATTACCGGCCAAGCACCGAGGAAGAAGTGCAAGGAACGAGAGTTATTAAAACTGGCATATTGCCAGATTAACCGTCCAAAGTAGCCGTGAGCGGCAACAATATTGTAGGTTTCGTGTTCTTGTCCAAACTTGTAGCCGTAGTTCTGAGACTCGTTTTCAGTAGTTTCCCGAACTAGAGAAGAAGTCACCAAAGAACCGTGCATGGCACTAAACAGTGAACCACCGAACACCGCAGCCACACCTAACATGTGGAAGGGATGCATCAGGATGTTATGCTCGGCTTGGAATACAAACATGAAGTTAAAGGTGCCGCTGATACCTAAAGGCATACCATCAGAGAAGCTACCTTGTCCGATGGGGTAAATCAGGAACACAGAAGTAGCAGCAGCTACAGGTGCAGAATAAGCAACACAAATCCAAGGACGCATCCCTAGACGGAAGCTTAACTCCCATTGCCGACCCATCCAGCAGAAAATGCCAATCAGAAAATGGAAGACAACTAGCTGGTATGGTCCACCGTTGTAGAGCCACTCATCTAGTGAAGATGCTTCCCAAATGGGGTAAAAGTGCAATCCAATGGCGTTAGAGGAAGGAACAACAGCGCCAGAGATGATGTTGTTGCCGTAAATTAATGAACCAGCTACAGGTTCGCGAATCCCATCAATATCAACCGGTGGTGCTGCAATGAAAGCAATTATGTAACAAATAGTAGCTGTCAACAGCGTGGGAATCATAATCACGCCAAACCAGCCTACATAGAGTCGGTTTTCAGTGCTGGTAATCCATTCACAAAACCGCTCCCACAGATTGCCACCGCTTTCGCTTCTTCTTACAGTTGTGGTCATGGCTGTATAGGTTATAAAGTGCGAGGACAAAATTCTGACTTGCTAACCCTCTCCCTCAGCGCCGGGATTACCTGTAAACAAAAAAATAGAGTGAATATTTATTCCCCAGGGAGACAGTGGAATACAAGGGGATTTTTTCCCGGCTCTTAGATTTATTTTTGACATAAATTCTTTGTATTTATCAATCTATTTTTATTAAGTTTTACTAATAAAATTGGGAGTACAAAAAATAATCGTTAACATGCACTCTTTGAGTGAGGAATTTACTTATAAATAAAGGCCTTGTATATTGGCGCTTGGGATTGTGGCAAAACACGTTGATGAATTCAACAGACCTGTAGAGACGTTCCCTAGATTATGCATAAAAAAACGCCCCCCCCCGAAGGGGAGGACGCTTTTTTAATCAAACTTCAGCTATTAACCGTTGATAGCAGGAGCGCTTACAGCAACGGGAGCAACTTCACCAGCAGCTAAGTCGAGGGGGAAGTTGTGAGCGTTACGCTCGTGCATTACTTCCATACCCAGGTTAGCGCGGTTGATGA
>JAYKJH010000030.1:0-12023 GCA_035285345.1 Nostocaceae cyanobacterium
GAAAATCCCAGAATTACAAAATGTTCCTGTGATTAGTTTAAGTGCTAATGCATTTGAATTTGACCGACAACAAAGTTTGATGGCTGGCTGTAATGATTTTATAGCAAAACCTATTCAAGTCCCAGAATTATTAACCAAAATCCAAGAATATTTAAAAGTGTCATGGATTTATGACACTCTTTGCCCAGAATCTATAGAAATGGAAGTGAAGCCCCCACCAGAAGAACTGATTTACCTTTATAATGCAGTTAAGATAGGTGATATTGAGGTGATTGAACAACAAATATTTCTTCTTCAACAACTATATCCGGAAGCTGCTTATTTTATTAATAAACTACAGGTATTAGCTGCAAATTTTGAGTATGAAAAACTTATAGTTTTATTAGATATTAATAATTCTAGTTCTCCGGAAAATTAATTGGAATTCGCTTATTCATTACCCCTGATTACAGAGTTAAAACTGCTATAGCGCTTCCCACGCTCGTGAGGTATAGCAAGAAAGAATTAACCGCCGATAGAAGAGGATGGACGCTTTCTTAAGCCGATAAATTTGTACCTCAGTAGACTAGGAAACGCTATAACGAGGATTTTGATAAGTAATATCGCATATATATTTCGTATGTATATACTAAAGGAGCTTACATGTTACGTCAAGATGACTTGTTATTTCCAGATAATTACTCAAATAGTTTAGAAAATTTATCGATTGATTACCAGTCTAATATATCTACGAAACCGACAATTTTGATAGTGGACGATACCGTAGATAATATAGAAATGATTGCTACATTTCTCCAAACATATGACTGGAAAATTTTCACAGCTAGAAGTGGTCAACAAGCATTAAAAATGCTAAACAGTTGTACCCCGGATTTGATTTTATTAGACGTAATAATGCCAGAAATGGACGGGTTTGAAACTTGTCGTCAGATAAAAGCTGGGAATAAGACCAGAGACATTCCTGTCATTTTTTTAACGGCTATGAGTAATCATAATTCACGAGAATATCAACTCAAAGGCTTTTCTGTAGGAGCAGTTGATTATATTACTAAACCTATTGATTTTCAAGAAGTTTTAGCTCGCGTCAAAACTCACCTGCAACTGCGGTTTTTAACTAAACAACTCCAAGAACAAAATGCTAAACTACAGCAGGAAATATACGAACGAATACAAGTAGAGAAAGCTTTGCGAGAATCGGAAACAAGAGAAAGAGAAAAAGCACAACAACTACAAATCACTCTTGACGAACTGAGAAATACTCAAGCTCAACTGATTCAAGCCGAAAAAATGTCAAGTCTGGGAAAAATGGTAGCAGGTGTTGCCCATGAAATCAACAACCCAGTTAGCTTTATTGCCGGTAATCTTAGTTTTACCCGTGACTACTTCCAAAGTATCCTAAAGTTGCTGGAAGCATATCAACAGCATTATCCGAATTGTCCACCAGAAATTCAACAACTAACAGCAGAAATTGATTTAGATTTTATCTTAGAAGATTGGCAAAATCTCTTTAATTCTATAGGATTCGGAGCCGAGAGAATTAAAAATATTGTTGTATCTCTGAAAAATTTTTGTAGATTAAACCATTCAGACATTATAAGTATAGATATTCATGAAGGTATTGAAAGTACTCTACAAGTTTTGCACTATAGGCTGAATTACGACGGCAAACATCCGCCAATTACAGTTGTTAAAGAATATGATAAATTGCCGTTAGTCACCTGTTACGCTCGTCAAGTGAATCAGGTATTTTTTAACTTGATAAATAATGCTATTGATGCTTTGGAAGACAAGTATGAACTTGCAGGTTTTAGTTCTCAGTTAACAGATAAAACTCAAAACCAGCCTACCCTTCATCTGCGGACTGAATTAATTGATTCTCATCATATCAGGATTCAGGTTATTGATAACGGCTGCGGTATGAGTAAAGCCGTACAAAAGAAAATATTTGACCCATTTTTTACTACCAAACCCCCCGGTAAAGGTGTGGGATTAGGACTATCTATTTGTCATCAAATCATAGTAGAAAAACATCAAGGTAAAATTAGTTGTGTTTCCAAGCAGGGACAAGGAACAGAAATAACCTTAGAAATTCCCATAAACCATCAGCCCTAAGCTATTATGTTAATAAATATTAATTTAAGTTAAGTTTCATGCATCTATGACAGCTAACTCAGCCAATACATCAGCGTCTATGTTCCGTTTGTCTCCCCTAATTAGAATCACTCTTTTAGCGCTATATGTAGCTCTCACCTTACCTTTACCATTTCTAGCGAAAGTAACAAATGCACCCGTACCACCCAATTTGTTGTGGGTAGGAATTGCTCTTGGTTTAGTTGCTTTGTATGGTGCTTTGAGTGAGCGAGTCATTGTTGATGACCAGGAAATTAAAGTAACTTATCCTACTTTTATTCCTCGGTTTTTTCGGAAAGGTTGGTCTTTACCTTGGTCAGAAATTAAAGAATTAAAACCCCGGACTACAGGACAAGGAGGGTTGGTTTATTACTTCCTCAGTAAAGATGGGAAAGGTTATTTACTACCTATGCGCGTAGCGGGGTTTGCTCGTTTAGTGCAGATAGTGGAAACTAAGACAGGTATTGATACTACCGATGTCCATCCCTTGTCCCAGCCGTGGATGTATGTGATTTTATTGGTATTTACCCTGTTGCTGCTGTTAGTGGACGCTTGGACGATTACTACAGCCGTTGTAGCATAAAAATAGCCAGACCCCAAGTGCAACCTGTAAACTTAGTAGAGAAGTTCCGGTGGAACGTCCCTACAGTGTCAGGAAAGACGAACGTGTGGTAACCTCATACAATATTCAACTACGCCTAGAAGCAGTTAATCTGTTTAGTAGGTTAACTTCCCCGACTAAGAGCAACCAGCGGGGCTATCCGATATTACAGGATATCTCTCTAGAAGTATTTAGGGGCGATCGCATTGCCATTGTCGGTCCGACGGGTTCCGGGAAAACTTCTTTGTTACGCTTATTAAACCGCCTGATTGACCCCAGTAGCGGCAAAATTTATTTAGAAAATCAAGAATATCGCCAAATTCCTGTCATCGAGTTACGCTCCTGTGTAGTGCTAGTCCCCCAAGAAACCAAGCTCTTAGGGATGACAGTCAAAGAAGCCTTAGCCTATCCCCTAGTGTTGCGTGGTTTACCCAAACAGACAATTCAACAACGCTTAACCACCTGGATAGAACAATTAAACATCCCCAATGACTGGTTAGGAAGGACAGAGGTACAACTTTCTGCCGGACAGAGACAATTAGTAGCGATCGCTCGTGCATTAGTTATCCAACCCAAAATTTTATTATTAGACGAGCCTACTTCCGCTTTAGACGCAGGTACAGCCGAGCATTTGATAGAAATCTTAATTAAACTAAAACAAACCCAGGAAACCACGATTTTGATGGTCAACCAC
Organism: Nostocaceae cyanobacterium; assembly: GCA_035285345.1. Taxonomy (GTDB): domain Bacteria; phylum Cyanobacteriota; class Cyanobacteriia; order Cyanobacteriales; family Nostocaceae; genus JAYKJH01. The sequence goes on from JAYKJH010000030.1 coordinate 3,426, forward strand.
CAACTGGAATTGCAACGGAAGTTTGGCTCCCGACTCATCTACCTCCAGGAATGTAGAATCCTGGAAAATCTACCTGCATCACAAGTAAACTGGGATAATGTCCGTGAAAGCTTGATGCAAGCAGAAAAGCAAGCTGCTGACGAATGGATTTAATTACAGTTACATAACTTAGCGTTTTTGTCAATAATATATTAATGAATTGTAAAGACGTTCCCCTTGAACGTCTCTACAATAAGAGCAAATCACTATCGTGGACTGCTCAGAGGGGAACGATGATTGTTCATCCGCTCTGGAGTCAGCCTAGTTTGAGACTGAGAAATTGTGGGCTTGAGAACTTCCATATTCAGTCGGTAGCCGACATTACGGATAGTTTGAATTAAGCTGGGTTGTCGCGGCTCAAGTTCCACTTTTTTCCGCAAAGATAAAACATGGGTATCAATTGTGCGAGGATTATCAATGGCGTCAGGCCAAGCACGGCGTAAGAGTTCTGAGCGACTTAAAGGCATTCCACCAGCTTGGGCTAAGACATAGAGCAAACTAAACTCCTGGGGGGTTAAGTCAATGAACTCTCCTTGAAACCGGACTCGACGCTGGACTAAATCAATTTGCAGCACACCATAGTCTAAAGATGCTGGTGCTACCGGGGTACGCTTGCGGCGAATTAACGCCTCTACCCGGGCTAGAAACTCCTGCATCCCAAAAGGTTTGCTCAGGTAGTCATCAGCCCCCGCTTTTAATCCAGCGACAATATCCGCTTCGTTATTGCGGGCAGATAGCATTAAAATTAAAGGCTCCTGCTGAAGCTGTAACCAGCGACAAAACTCTATCCCATCGCCATCAGGGAAGTCAGCATCGAGGATGACCAAAGACGGCTGGTGGTTTAAAAACACGTCTCTCGCTTGATATATGCTGGCAGCTTGATATATCCGGAAGTCCAGTTGTTGCAAGTGCCAACCCAGCAGCGACCTGAGATGCGGATTTCCTTCAACAATTTCAATACAAACCGAACTCACGGTGGAATTATTCCTTTGCGTTAGTGACTCCAAAAGTAACAAAGCCAATGCTCAAGGTTTTGTAACACTTGTTACTTCAATTTTTGTGGACTTTACACTTGCTTATATAACCCCCAGCAATACTTTTAGCTGTGTATTGCCGCCAGACGAGTGATTATTTTTAATTTATTGTTACAATATTTTGCAATACGATGCTTCAACACTGTTATGGGGGAACTTTTGTTTTAGAGAAAAATCATATTTGTCTATGGTTAAACCAGACTCGGAATGTAAGTCATCTGTATTATGGCAGAATTTGTGGCTGACAAGTATTTTCCTACCCCTAACTAGTAACAAATAAAGCCAAAGCACTTGACGAATTGAAGTAAACTCTGATAAAGCAGAAGCAACCTGGAGTTAATGTTGATAACACTAGCAAAGTTTTATTAGAGCGCAGAGTACAGCAAAAATAGGGGTTTGTCAATTATGGATTAAGTAAACTCGTGGTAAAAATTGCTGAGTTTTAATTCAGTTCTGATGACTTACCTTCATGGCAAGTAATAATGAAAGTAAGAATAATTACAGATACTTGCAAACATTAAAACTCACAATACATAATTCATCATTCATAATCCTCTTTTGATACTTCGGTTATGCTTCAAGACACACAAACCATCCGCTTCTACCAAAGACTAACCGACGCCTTCGTCGAATTGTGGAACCGTGGCTATCGTACAGATGATTTGCGGATGTACTTAGATGGCTACTTAGCAGCTTTACGACACAGCAACGTCATTGAACCCTATTTAATTCATCGCTTGGAGGAAGAAGCAAGGCGCTACCTATACGACCCGTCAAATTTTGAAATGCCCATGCCAGAACCGGAACGGGGCTATTATTAAATTTAGTTATAGCGTTTCCTAGTTTAATGAGATACAAATTTATCGGCGTTAATCTGCGTTCATCCTTTTCTATCGGCGGTAAATTCTTTGTTACCATATCTCACGAATTTGGGAAGCGCTATATTAGTCATGATTGATTAGTAAATTAAATCATTACCAGACACTCATGACTAATGACTAGTACTCAAAAACCATTAATGAACCCCCCAGTAAATTCTCTAGCTATTGAGAATCTACTAAGGGGGTTTGAAAGTTAAAAATGCTGCAATCCTAAGAAGCTAGAGCCACCTCAACCATTTGCTGCAATTCGCCACTTTGATACATTTGCAACATGATGTCAGAACCACCAACAAATTCGCCATTGATATACACTTGGGGAATAGTCGGCCAGTTGGAGTATTCTTTGATGCCCTGACGAATTGGTTCGTCGTCTAAAACATTAAAGGTCGAGAAGGGGACACCCAACACACTCAGAATTTGCACCACATTGTTGGAGAAACCACACATGGGCATTAACTTTGTCCCCTTCATGAAAACCACAATTTTGTCTTGATTAATGATGCTATCGATACGGTCTTGGAGTTCTGGAGTCATGGTATTTCTAGTTCCTGTTGTGCTGGAATTGGTTATTAGTCATTAGTCATTGGTCATTGGTCATTAGTAAAAAAACCATTCTCTTTGACATTTGACCTTTGACCTTTGATTTTTGACTTTAGGAAGCAGTTGCAGCCCAAGCTTCTGGAGTGAATGTTTTGAGTGCTAAGGCATGAATTGCTTCTGTAGACATGGCTTCTTGCAACGCACCATAGACTAACTGGTGCTGTTGGATGAGCCGCTTACCCTCAAACTGCGATGAAACTACAGTCACCTGATAGTGGTCACCGCCACCAGTCAAGTCTTGCACCTGAACTTCAGCATCTGGCATTTGCGCCTTGATCATTGCCTCAACCTGCTGCGGACTAATCATCGAATCTCTTTAAAACTGCTCTACCTTCTTTCATTTAACCAAATCCTACGGGAATTACCCTGAATTTAGGGATTCCCTAAGAAACTCAGAAATCAGTCCAGCAACAGCTACTGAGAAGACCGGGAGGAAGTGCCTCCTTGTCTGGGGAAGGGAGAATCAACGAATCCCAACTCAAATAATTGCTGATAAGCTTTTTTGCCCAAATCCCTAGTGGGGTTTTGGGAACGAATAATTTGGACTAGCAAGGGTACAGCTAATTCCGGTTTATTTTGGAAGCGGTGTACCAATGCTAACTGATAGGTAGCTTCATCCCGCATTTGGGCAGTTTCTAGGGCTTTTTTCCGTTGAGATTCAGTAATGCGGCTGTCAATACCCGTAAAACTAGCAGCTAACTCTTGGTAAAAATTCGATAGTTGATTAAAAACAAGACGAGCTTCTTGTAGTTTCTTTGCCGCCAAATCATAGTTTTGACCAGAAACTGCACCAGAGGCCTCTTTCATCAACCGCTGTCCACCCTGAATACTTAATAGACTGGGGTCTTGTGGTTGGAGGTTGTTGGGGTCTGTCGGGTCGAGGGGTTGGATTTGATTCGGAATATTGGCTGGATTGCTTGGTGTGCGTTGTGTGCGCGGCGGTCTTTGAGCATTCACCGGCAATAGCAAGCTAAGGACTGCGATGACAGATATCGAAGTCAAGCAGCACACGAGACGTGGGAAGCGAACGGTGACCGCAGGAATCATGGAGAATTGTGGCACTAAGAGAACACAAAACCGTGAGAAACTTTCGGTATCTTACCGCTGTTTTGGTGAACCGCCAAGGGCAACCAATAGCAAACTTTCTGTGGATTAGACGAAAATTCAGGTAATTAGTTTCCCAATCATTTGCTGTTATGAGCGAGCCAACCAATCCTTCTAATTCCTCTGCCGCTGGTGTGCCAGCAAGCAGTAGGGGAATGGTTCTCCAGCGTGGTGGAGAAGAGTTAATTTTAGAAAAAGTCAGCGATCGCTTCACCCTGCGCTTAGCTACCCCTATTAGTCCGAATCAATTAGCCCCAGCCATATCAGCTAATTGGCGACAGACTATTCCCCAAGCCAACCTAGAAGTATTTACCGTTGAACCAAGGCGCTTAGAGACTACTATGGCGCAAGCCCGCGCTTCTGACAATGTTGCCTTTGCTAGCCATGCTTACCAAATCCAGAATCGTCCCGGCAGTTATGTTTATCTAACCGACCAACTCACCATCCAATTTGCCACGGGTGTAGCTGCCGCTAAAATTGCTGCTATGGCTGGTGAATTTGGCTTACAGCAGCTTAAACCCGTCGCTGGTATCCCGAATACCTTCGTGTTTGCACTCAGCTTACAAGCCACAGAAAACCCCGTCAAAATTGCCAATCAATTGATGGGACGACCAGAAGTCCTCACCGCCGAACCCAACATTGTGGTGCGACAGGAAACCCATTATCGTCCCCGTGACACCATGTATCCCCAGCAGTGGTATCTCAACCACAAGGGTGGTAGCGACTTAGCAGTCGGTTCCCATATTTCCGTAGAAAGAGCCTGGGATATCACCCGCGGACTCCGTTCCATTGTCATCGCCATAGCCGATGATTCCTTTGATTTGAACCACCCAGATTTTCACGGACCTGGAAAAATTGTCGCCCCCAGAGACTTAAAAGAAAAAGACATGCTGCCCTTACCGGATGATAGCGAAGCCAGTCACGGCACAGCCTGCGCCGGAGTAGCCTTAGCGGAGGAAACTGGCACTGGTATTGTCGGGGTTGCTCCTGGCTGTGCTTTCATGCCCATCCGCACCACGGGGTACTTAGATGATGAGTCGATTGAGGAATTATTTGACTGGGCAATAAATAACGGTGCAGCGGTGATTTCTTGCAGTTGGGGAGCTGCTAACGTCTATTTTCCCCTATCCCTGCGTCAACGGGCTGCCATTACCCGCGCTGCGACTCAAGGACGCAACGGTAAAGGCTGTGTGATTGTCTTTGCCGCTGGTAATGCCAACCGCCCGATTCAGGGAACAGTCAATGAAAGCAACTGGCCTAACAAGATTTTGAATGGTTCCACAGAATGGTTGAGTGGCTTTAGCGTCCACCCCGACGCGATCGCTGTTTCTGCCACCACCAGCTTGAATAAAAAAGCACTCTACAGCAACTGGGGGACAAATATTTCCCTCTGTGCCCCCAGCAACAACGCCCCACCAGGAATGTGGTTTCAACAATCAGGATACATCTACACTGCTCCCTTCATCACCAGTGGATTTCCGGGACGGGGGATATTCACCACTGACATTTTAGGAGGGGCTGGATATGACCAGAGCGATTTTACCAGCACCTTCGGTGGTACTTCCAGTGCCACTCCCATAGTTGCCGGAGTAGCTGCCCTAGTGTTGTCAGCAAATCCTGACTTAACCGCCACCCAAGTCAAGCGTATCCTCCAAGACACTGCCGATAAAATCGTTGACACCGATGCCGATCCGCAATTGAAAATGCGCTTAGGCACCTACGATGGTAATGGACATTCTCAGTGGTTTGGCTATGGCAAAGTCAATGCCTTCAAAGCAGTCCAGACGGCGGTGCAAATGCGTAGTGCTTCTGCATCTGTAAACAAGCAGTTAGTGGGAAGGAATAACACTGTTGTCGCCATTCCAGACAACAACCCCCAAGGAATCAAAACTGCTATTTCCGTCTCTGACTCTAGCCCAGTACGCAATATTCAAATTGCTGTCGAGATTACCCACGATTTTTTAGGGGATTTAGAAATTTATTTAATTACTCCCAGTAACCAGCGGCTGCTATTGCAAAATCGGACATTAGGTCGGCTTACCCAATTACAAGCTACTTACACCATCGAAAATACCCCTACCCTGAAAAATATCCTCAACCGACCAGCCAGAGGACTTTGGCAGTTGTGGGTAGTAGATGAAGCCGCTGTTGATGTGGGAACACTCAATAGCTGGGAATTAACTATCGGGCTGTAATTTTAAATTCTGATTGCTGTAGAGCAGTTCTGGTGGAACGTCTGCGCTTTCGTCCACCAGTTCCTAGGGTCACTCAAGACCCAGAATTAGCCGTTTCTGCCAATTCTCGACGTGTAGCTGAGGGTTTAGAACTGGAACAAAAGGGTGAGTGCGAAGCTTTTACAGGTGTGTTAGCAACTTCTTTACTGGAAACGGTATGGGAGGATAACTGTTTCGGAGATTTCGATAAATTACGATTAGCTGGCTTTAATTCTAAGGAATCCTGATTTACTTGCTGTTTGTCAGTGTTTTCCGCTACTGGGGAGGATAGATTTTCAGTTTCTGTGGTCGGGGGAGCAAATGGTTTCTCTTGCTGAATTAAGGTTTGCAGCGCTCCTTTTAATTCTGCTGTCAGCCGTTTGGCATCTTTTTTCACCTCACCAGTGATATAGTCAGCTGCTGACAGGGGAGAACCGATGTGAATGCTGACATCTGTACCCCAGTTAGGATAGGGTTGGCTGTAGTTAATCCCAATCGGTACGATTTTCACCCCCAATCCCGGTTGGTTAGATTCGGCATTCAGAGCTATACGTGCCAGTCCAGGTTTAAGCTGGTGGACACCTTGGTCTCGATAAATACCCCCTTCCGGGAAAATCAGCACCATTTCTCCTTGCTGTAGCAAGTCAACAGCGTGACGCAGGGTAGTAATTGAGGGACGCTTGAGGTTGACAGCAAAACCCCCTAAACGGCGGACAAACCAGCCTTGCAAGCCCTTGCATTCATCGCTGGTAATCATAAACCGGAAGTCTCTTCCTGTGACGTAATATCCAGCCGCATAGGGTACAAACAACCCATCCCAACGGGAACGATGGGTAGGTGCAAGAATAACAGGTCCATCTTTGGGCAGATTTTCTTGCCCAGTGACGGAAATTGTTCCAAAATAAGTTGGTAGTACTATGTATTGCCCTAGGGGATAGAGCAGACGAATTAACCAATTAGAAATTCGCGAGGTGGTAGAAAGCAAGGTGGGATTGCTAATAGATTCATTGGCAGTTTCAGTTGATGAGTCAAGCTGAATCATGGCGGTGGCTGGTGATTGTAAAGAAATGATGTTGTCAATAGTCTCCTACATCCACCGTAAATTTTATTGTCATAATTGTGTGCTGCTACCCGGACACTTTTATTAAGTGGCATTACCTAACAAACTTTATGTAGCATATATTCCCTACTAGTACTATTTTTGACTAGTCCGTCGAGTGGCAAACCAAGCTTGCAATTGTTGGCGGCAAGCTGATTCTAAAATCCCACCCAATACAGTCACGCGGTGATTCGAGCAAGGGCTATCAGGAATATTAGCGACGGTACGAATCGCACCAGTCTTGGGATCGTCCGCACCATAAACCAAACACCCCAATCGGGCTTGGATGATGGCTCCGGCACACATGGGACAAGGTTCCAGGGTGACGTACAGCGTGCATTGGTTTAAATGCCAGTTTTGGATTTTTTTCCCCGCTTCCCTCAAAGCGATGATTTCCGCATGTGCCGTAGGGTCTTTGTCGCGTTCTTTTCTATTCTGCCCTTCGGCTAGTATTTGGTGATTTGCATCAATTAATACTGCACCTACCGGAATTTCCCCAGCATCACCCGCAGCTTGTGCTAGCTCTAGAGCGCGACTCATCCACTGGCGATGCTGGAGATATTCTGGGTGATTAGGGGCATGGGGCATGGGGCATTGGGCATTGGGCATTGGGCATGGGGCATGGGGCATGGGGCATGGGGCATGGGGCATGGGGCATTGGGAATCGGTAATCAGGAATGTCCCATGCTCTAGTTCCTATACAGATGGTTGTGCGAGTAGAGGGTCTAATTGTCCTTTGGTGTCTAATTCGTAGAGGTCGTCACAGCCACCGATGTGTTGGTTGTTGATAAAAATTTGCGGGACTGTGCGGCGTCCGTTGGCGCGTTCAGCCATTTTTACTCTGGCTGCACCGTCGCCGTCGATTTTGTATTCGGTAAAGTTCACACCTTTCCACCATAACAACATTTTGGCGCGGATGCAGTAGGGGCAAGTTTGCCAGGTGTAGATTTCTACGTTGGCTTTGATGTTCTCTGGATGGCGTTTGAGTATGGGGTTGAGGAAGTCTAGCATCGTGGGTAATGGGTAATTGGTAATTGGTAATGGGAATTGGTCGCTACTTAATAATTTACTAATTTGGTTGACCAAAAAAATGGGATACAAGCCCCGTCCTAGAAGGACGGCTTTTCTTGATTTCTAATGTATTGCTTTAGAACTTCTATTGGCGCACCTCCCACAGAAACAGCAAAGTAACTAGGACTCCATAAGGCTTCTGTGTGGGGTTTTTTATGCCCTGCTTGCCCATATCTACGACTTGATACGCCTTTTAATGCGTTTACTATTTGGGAAACGGACAGCTTGGGGGGATACTCAATCAGCGCGTGAACGTGGTTGCCCTCACCGTTAAATTCCAGCACTTTGAAATTCATTTTTTGGGCAACTTCACAGAAGGATTTTTCAATCAATCCTAAACTTTCAGTCGTGAACTAAGACTACTCCGGTAGCATCTGTCAACGAAGCGTCAAGAATCACCTCGCCTTTAGGCAGGTGAGTATGTCAAAACCCCACAATTTCAAGCGATCGCCTGAAATTACCCCCTTCCCAATGCCCCATGCCCCAAGCCCCAAGCCCCAAGCCCCCAGACCCCAGGCCCCATGCCCCACGCCCCAGCCCCCCCCCCCCCAACCCCC
>JAYKJH010000031.1:0-20676 GCA_035285345.1 Nostocaceae cyanobacterium
CCTGAATGCTCCGCCTAAATCTATACCTAGTCCACTTTACCCTATCGAAACGTCCCGTCAAGAGGTGGAACCCACAAGCAGTAAAGCCCAAAAATTGGAATTCGAGAGCGCTAATACCACACCGGAAAATGGTATAATCCCCCAGCCGCAATCATCAGCGCCCACAAATGATCGTCCGCAACAGGATACTCAGGAAAATCAGCACATAACTACTAAACCACAAGCAAATGATAGTCACAATCTTGACACCACCAAGGAAGGCACAGCCCTAAAAGAGGAAGATATGGGGTTCTTGCCGGTGCTGAAAAACCGCAATTTTCTGGCTTTGTGGAGCGGTCAAGTCTTTTCCCAACTGGCGGATAAAGTATATCTCGTAGTGATGATTGCTCTGATTGACACCCAATTTCATGCCAATAGTCAGCCCATTAGTGGCTGGGTGTCAGTACTGATGATAGCGTTTACGATTCCCGCCGTGCTGTTTGGTTCCTTGGCAGGGGTATTTGTAGACCGCTGGTCAAAAAAAGGAGTGCTGGTTGCGACAAATATTTTCCGGGGAATCTTGGTGTTGGTAATTTCTCCCTTGTTGTGGCTGACCCATGACTGGGGAAGCTTGGGGATAATACCAGTGGGTTTTGCGATAATTTTGGGGGTGACTTTCTTGGTGTCCACCCTGACACAATTTTTTGCTCCCGCTGAACAAGCGGTAATTCCTTTGGTAGTCAAGCCACAGCATTTACTCTCGGCTAACTCCCTGTATACAACAACAATGATGGCGTCGGTGATTGTTGGGTTTGCAGTGGGGGAACCAGTGCTGGCAATAGCTGATAAACTATGGCAGCAGTTGGGTGGTAGCGGGGGACTGGGTAAAGAACTGGTGGTGGGAGGTAGTTATGCGATCGCTGGCATCATATTATTGCTCCTGCAAACTGGCGAAAAAAACCATCCTCCCGAAACCGAACCACCCCACGTTCTGCAAGACTTACGGGATGGTTTGCGCTACCTAGGAGAAAATCATCGCATCCGTAATGCTCTAATTCAGCTAGTAATTTTATTCTCCGTATTTGCAGCATTAGCCGTGTTAGCAGTGCGGTTGGCAGAAATTATTCCCGGCTTAAAAGCCTCCCAATTTGGCTTTTTACTAGCTGCAGGTGGGGTGGGAATTACTCTGGGAGCAACTCTGCTGGGTCAGTTTGGACAACGGTTTGCTTCCCATAATCAACTAAGTTTATATGGTTCCATCGGCATGGCGGCTTCCCTAATCGGTCTTTCACTATTTACCAAACAACTAGCGCTCTGCTTGGTGTTAGTGATGCTATTAGGTATATTTAGTTCCCTGGTTGGCATTCCCATGCAGACGACAATTCAAACAGAAACACCGCCAGAAATGCGCGGCAAAGTTTTCGGTTTGCAAAACAATGTAGTTAATATTGCACTGTCATTACCATTAGCATTAGCCGGTGTAGCGGAAACCTTTATCGGTCTAAAGGCAGTATTTTTGGGATTAGCTGCAATAGTGATATCCGGAGGTCTCTTAAACTGGTATATTTGCCGTAAATAGTCATTAGTCATTAGTCATTAGTCAATAGTTATTAGTTATTACTATTGGCTGTTGACTGTTGTGTCTTGACTAAAATTAACCTGAGTGCAGCTAAGAGATAGCCAAATATAGAATGCGAATTGCCTGGATTGGAAAAAAGTCACCCTTTTGCGGCAATGTTACTTATAGTCGAGAAATTACTAACGCCTTATTAGATAGGGGACATCAAGTTAGCTTCCTCCACTTTGCCCAAGAAGATTCTGGACTGGATAACTGGCCTAATTGCCACGAAGTTTCTCTCCCGTTTATATACAAGTCTCAGGTTTACACAATCCCGACTTTAAAAGCGACCAAGCTATTAACTCAATCCCTACGGACTATCAAACCTGATGTAGTACATGCTTCCCTGACCCTATCTCCCTTGGACTTTGTGCTGCCAGAAATTTGTGCTGAACTGAATTTACCCCTGGTTGCTACGTTTCACACACCCTTTTCTGGTAAAGCAGCAACACTGGTATCAGGAACCCAATTATTGGCTTATCAACTCTATGCTCCATTTTTAGTTAACTACCATCGGGTAATTGTCTTTTCCCAAATTCAAAGCGATTTGCTAGCTAGACTGGGGGTACGTCCAGCAAATATCGCCGTTATTCCCAACGGAGTCGATGCTCAAAAGTATTCTCCGGGTGTTTCGGATATCAAGAAAGAGTTCCAAGCCGAGCGCTTATTTGTTTATCAAGGTAGAATAGCGCCAGAAAAAAACGTAGAGGCACTTCTGCGGGCTTGGAAGCAGTCCGATATGGGACCGCAGAGTAAATTGCTGGTCGTGGGGAATGGTGCCCTCAAGACCTCTCTAGAGCCTTTTTATGGCGAAGAACACGGGATTATCTGGTTAGGATTTGTGGCGGAAGAATCTCGTCGCATCGAGATTTTACGCGGTGCCGATGTGTTTATCCTGCCATCTTTGGTAGAAGGACTTTCCCTGTCTTTGTTAGAAGCAATGTCTTGTGGTCTTGCTTGTCTAGCAACCGATGTCGGTGCAGATGGGGAAGTTTTGCAGAAGGGAGCAGGTGTTGTTTTGCATACCAAGCGCGTTAGTTCCCAACTTCGTACTCTTTTACCCCTGTTCCAAGACCATGCGGAACTCACTACTTTATTAGGACAAAAAGCCAGACAAAGGATACTGGAACGTTATACCCTCAGTAATAATATCACCGCCTTGGAAAAATTATATGCCCAGGTATTGGAGGAGGGACGAGTTGAGTTAAGTCGCGGAGCATAGAGGGGAAATTTTGACTGAGGAATCTTGACTGGTTGAAGAGTCAAGATTCCTGATTACCACTACCCATTACCTATTAGCGATTACTATGCGATCGCATCTGTAATTGCCAAATAAATTTATTTATTTTTTCTCAATAAATTGAGGTGCAACCCAGAGGCTAAATTTATTAATCACAAATCACTAATCACTGATTATTCATTCATACTTTAGCCTCTCACCATTGATAAATCTGATTAACTTTTCTCTGAGTTGCGACCCTTTAATTCCTAAATCATTTAATATTGGGCGTACCAATTTATCAGTCGGATTCCAGGTATGATTGTCATCTGCTATGGCTTGCAAAAGAAGTCGCTGGGTTTGCGTCAAATCATAAACGGTTGACCCTAGGAGAATTTTTTGCTGACCAAAAGCTAGGTAAATCAGGTCATCAACACAGAAAGGAAGACCCCATACTTTTATCAGTACGGGGATAATCTTTGCCTTTTGCTGCTCATTTAACCGATGCAAAAAGTCGATAATTGATAAGCAATGGGCTGTTGACATAGGACTTTGATAATCTGCGTACAAAGTCCTAAATAAGTTGGGCTTGTTGAGCAGATAAACCAGGATTTCTACAGCTTCATTAGATATATTTTTGCCAGCGACATCAGCTAGAGAAACAGCAGCAGAAAGTTTGACTAAATCGCTTTTTTGAGAGTTCAGTACTTCTTGAAAAAAAGTAGGGTCTACAAACGTACTATTGCTGAGAATTGCCAAACACAACAGTAAATGTACTTTGACTGATTCATCGACTTCAAAGCGAAACCACATATACATTCTGTTGCAGATTTTGTCAGCATCTGGCTGACAGCAGGTCAGGGTGTAAGCTGCAGCAATTCGGACATTAGGTGAGTCATTCTCCAGCAAATTAAGATAAATATTTATACCTTTGTAGATAACCTGATACGTAGCATTTACTCCCTCTAGTTCTTGTTCCCTCTCCATTTGGAATCCGGTTGTATTTAACCTATCTTGAGAGATAGATAAATCTGTCTGGGGGTCACAGTAAGCGCTTCCTGTTCCCAGGTGGACTAAATGAAGCAATATCCGCTCTAACAATTCCGGTTCCTGCTCTTGTTGGAGTCGCTCTATTAAGAAAGATGCAGCGAAAGCAGATGACCATGATAAAGTTCCTTGATACCAAATCCTGTCAAACAGATCCGTCAACATCTGTTTACGAACCTCTTTGTTATCTGAAGATAAGTTACGGATGGTACACAGCATCTCCTCCCTGATTCCTGCAGCCTGAATCCGTTCCCACTCAATATTGTGAAAGGTTTCCTCCACAGCCTCTTGCCTCAATTCACGAGCTAATGTTACCAATTTAACATCGGTTTAGGCGGTGACTATGGTTGGTTTTCATACTTTTCCTACTTACCGATACTTTCAGACTATCGTGAACTGTTAAGAATATCGCTGCATACAGCCTGATTGGCAACCATCGATGTATGCATGTGTGTTTATCTGTTAATAGACCCCGGCGGGGTCTTAAAAAATAGTGACGCCAAAAGTTTTATCATGCGTGTACGTCAAACCCTATCCCTCAGAGATATCCAGCTTTCTTACCTGGAATGGCAGCAAGGTGAAGAACCTTTACTTTTATTACACGGTTTAGGAGACCACGCTCTTGTTTGGTCTAGCTTAGGAGATTACCTAGCGGCAGATTACCACGTCGTCGCCCCAGATATGCGTGGTCATGGAGACAGCAGTAAACCTGACAAAGATTATAGCTTTGACAGTGTAATTGCCGATTTAGAAGCACTCATGGATAAGTTGGGATGGTCTTCTACCCATGTAGTTGGTCATTCCTGGAGTGGGAAATTAGCCTGTATTTGGGCTAACAAACATCCAGAACGGTTAAAGAGCATGATTCTGGTTGACCCCATATTTATCTGGAAAATTCCCAGCTTCTGGAAGGTTACGTTTCCCCTGTTATACCGTGTTTTGCCCTTCATTAAAGCGATGGGTCCGTTTCCTAGCTACGAAGCTGCTGAGGAACAAGCAAAACAGTTGAATCAATTTCAGGGATGGAGTGTATTACAACAGCAAGTGTTCCAAGCAGGAATTGAACATAAACCTGATGGTACTTGGGGGAGCAAATTTACCATTGCAGCTCGCGATGGGATTTTTGAGGAAGTCATGCGGGTTCCGGGGTTAACAGTACCTATTGATACTCCCGCACTTTTCCTACAGCCCGAAAAAGGCGTAAATCGCCAAGATTGGCAATTAAAACCGTATAAAAATTATCTTAAAAATTTACGAGTTTGTCAGGTGCCAGGGAACCATTGGGCATTTTTGACAGCATGTGAGGTGTTTAATCAGACTGTGGCTGGTTTTTTGAAGGAGTGTCAGGAATAATACCAGCTTTGGAAACATAATGTATTTATTTTCGGGAATTACATGTGGATATTACTGACTTAATAGTCCATTATTTCCGGAATCATGTACATGGACTTATGGAGAAATAACCGAAATATTACGCAAGACTAATCCAACGTTTTCTCGTACGATTGGGGCGTAATATTAACAGCGCATTAGCATGGTAGTTGACAACAAGATGAGAGAAATGTTGTCAAAATTGCGCTGAATTTTAGAATTTAAGGGGGCAATAAGTTGAGGGAACTAAATTTTCCGCAGGCTTGGGACATCAGGGATATCAATATCAAAAGCATCTTAAAAAAATGGCTACTATGGACTGTCAGAATTCCCTCGGTGACTAGAATAAACTTGGAATTTGAATTACAACGTCAGTTTCAAAGACTCAAGCCAGGAAAAGTCTTAGATGTCGGCTCAATGCATTCACCCTATAAGCAATATCTGCCCTACACAGAGTACAAAACACTGGATGCAAATAAACACAGTAAACCTGATATCTGCTGTGATATCCATGATATTAATTGGCAATCTGATTATTTTGACACGGTGATTGCTACGGAAGTTTTAGAGCATCTATGTGAACCCCAAAAAGCAGTGGAGCAAATCCACAAGGTAATGAAGCCAGGGGGAACCTGTATCTTATCTACTAGATTCATTTATGCTTATCACCCGGAGCCACAGGATTATTATCGATTTTCGCAAGATTCTTTAAAATATTTGTTTCAGAATTTTAGCAAAGTCGAGATTTACGCTCACGGTAATCGAATTCAAGCTATTTGGCAAATCATCAACAACAATGTTTATAACCACAAAGTAGGATTCTTTTTGAACATTTTTAATCCTTTAATTGCCCGGATAAACTTTAAAGATGAGAAATTCCCCTGTGGTTTTGTTGTTTGGGCACAAAAGTAATATAGGACTCCTATTTGATTGTTGAAAAGATACGTAGGGTGTGTTAGCGAAGCGCATAACGCAGCATTTCACGAAAATAGTGATACACATTATTTGATGTAGGGGCGGGGTTTCCCCGCCCTAGGCAAGATATTTGTATCAGACCTAAAGTAAAACGCTATAACACACCATTTTCAAGGCTTTGGTGCGTTAGACGTTGCGTAAGGGCGCACCCTACAATGCTTAAATTTTTTCATAAATCAAACCAGATTCCTATACTAACTCGTGATTGAGATAGAAGGGAAATCTCCCCTTGTCTAAAATTCCGGGTGGGGAAACCCCAAATTCCGGGTGGGGAAACCCCACCCCTACGGCTTTTTAAATCCCAAACTGGTAGGCTGCTGATACACTCGCTTGAGAGTATTCACATCCCGCGCCGAAATAGGTGGTGGGTTACGCACTTGAGCAAAGTATAGGGCATCTGTTTGTAGCGGACTGTGACCCCAAATACCCAAAGCATGTCCTAATTCATGACGTGCGGCTGCTTGTAAATACTTCCCTGTCTGGCTGGGACTCAATAGAATAGTGATTTTATGGTATAAAATTGTTTGTTTTTCGTAGAGAGTATACCGTGTTTCTGCTGAACGGGCACGGGGTGGATTACCTTGCAAGGGCGGTTGTTTGCGCCAAATCCTAATATCCGCAGCTTCTGGCTGAAGAACTAACTCTAGAGGTAAATATTGATTCCACTCTTCTACTATCTGGGAAACACTGTTAAACCAAGAATTGGCTTGCTGGCTACTAACTACTCTTGGTGTTTCTACGTAGACTTTTACAGGAAAGCGTGACCAAATTAAATAACCCGCTTGCGTGGGTTGCACTTGGTCAAAGTAATCACCGCTATTGCTGTTATTTTGCCACTGAACCAGCGTTGGTGGTAAAGGGTGAATTGCTGGGGCTGTAACGACGGGGTTTTCCCGACCGGATAATTCAGCACTGGAGGAGAGGTTAGTCAAAATTACTAACACTCCTGTGCTAATTGCTAATCCCAAACTGGCAATCACGCGGACAATCATCCGGACATGTGTGCTTATCGGTGTCGTCCCTTACTTAGGCAACCAACCGGCACTCAGTACCACAGTCAAACCCATAAAAATTACAGTTAGCGCCCAAGTTACCCGGTTTAAGGTATTTTCTGCGCTTTTGGTGCTGCTAAACAATTGTGCTTGTCCACCGATTGCACCAACACCATCGCCTTTGGGGCTATGTAGCAATACTAAAACAATCAATCCTAGAGCGGAAACCGCCCAAATAATTTGTACAACGCTAGAAATGGTCATGACAGCACTCTCGTATAAGAACAATCACTAGAAGTAAATATTTATCAAAAATACTTACCAAAAAATACTGACAAAGCTGTCAGCTATCAGCGAGGAATTCTGAATTATCATTATATCTTCTTAATGATTCCTCTGTTAACAGCTAACAGCTGAGTGCAAACAAATCCTCTCAACTCCCCAGAATGCACCACTATGCTTATTGATTATTCTGTAGGGTGGGCAGTGTCTACTGTGGTCTAAAATAGTTATGTTTAGGTAAGGTTCTGTCCAGCCTACAGTTGTTGATGTTGGTGCAAGATATCAGTCAAGCCACTGTCATCGGAGCGCGTGGAGTTTGAAGTTGATAGGTAGCGGGTTTAAGGAGGGATTGTCCGGTCATTTCCGGTGGTTGAGGTAATTGCAAAATCTCCAGAATTGTCGGAGCGATATCTGCTAATTTGCCATCATCGCGTAATACCACGTTGGTACCATGTCCTGGGATTTTGGCTCCCTCTCCTTCCAGCAAAATTAAGGGGACTGGGTTGGTGGTGTGGGCTGTCCAAGGATTACCGTTCTCATCTAGCATAGTCTCAGCGTTACCGTGGTCGGCGGTGATAATTGCTGTCCCACCGGCTTTGCTGATGGATTCCAGCAGTCTTCCCAAGCAACTGTCAACGGTTTGCAGGGCTGTGATGGTCGGTTCAAATTGACCTGTATGTCCCACCATGTCGGGGTTAGCGTAGTTGATGACTACTAAGGAATAGATGCGTTTTGCAATCGCGGCGATCGCACCTTCTGTGACTGCTTCTGCTGACATGGCTGGAGCTTTGTCATAGGTTGCTACCATCGGACTACTTACCAGTTCCCGGTCTTCCCCTTCAAAGGGTTCTTCTAAACCACCATTGAAGAAGTAGGTAACATGAGCGTATTTTTCAGTTTCCGCTGTCCGTAACTGCTTGAGACCATGATTAGCAATCACTTCTCCGAGAATATTGCTCAGGTTTTGCGGTTCAAATGCCACCGCTACTGGCAATTCTGGATCGTACTGGGTAAATGTCACAAAAGACAGCGGTGTAATTTGCTGTGTCTCAAAGCCGTTAAATTTGGGACTAACAAAAGCTTGGGTGAGTTGTCTAGCTCTGTCGGGACGGAAGTTATAGAATATTACCCCATCTCCAGATTCTACAGCTCCGGGAGCTAATCTAACTGGAGGGACAAACTCGTCGGTAATACCTTCAGCGTAGGATGCTTGTAATACTTCCACAGCGGAACGTCCATCTCCCACTCCGTCTTCGGTCATCACATCATAAGCACGTTTGACCCGATCCCAACGCTTGTCGCGGTCCATTGCGTAGTAGCGACCGCTGATGGTAGCTATCTTACCAACGCCGCAGGAGTCAATGTACTTTTGAATTGCCCCAATAGCTTCTACACCTTCGGTAGGTGTGGTATCGCGTCCATCGGTAATCGCGTGGATGCAGACTTGGGAAATTTCTTGGGACTTGGCTAAATCAAGCAAGCCAAATAGATGGCTGAGATGGGAGTGAACCCCACCCTCAGAACATAGTCCTATCAAATGCAATTTACCATTGCGGCTTTTGACTTCCTCGCATAGCTTCACCAGTGCGGGGTTTTTGAGGATGGAACCGTCTTCCACAGCATCAGAGATGCGTACCAATTCTTGGGGTACAACTCTCCCAGCACCAATATTTAAGTGTCCTACTTCAGAATTACCCATTTGTCCTTCGGGTAACCCCACAGCCTTCCCTGATGTCCGAATCAGGGTGTGGGGATAGGCTGTCCACAGACTGTCCATTACCGGAGTTTTTGCAGCCGCAATGGCATTTCCTGTTTTTTCTTCGCAATAGCCCCAGCCGTCTAGGATCACCAATACTACGGGCGAGACAGGTACTCTATTTATAGTATCTTTCATTGCTCGTTACGTTTCGTAATACCCGCAATCATATCATTGCAGTTTGCACCTGCAAGTGGATTTGTGCTGATTACAGAGTTTTCTAATGTTCTTAGCGATATTTACCAGATTTTTTAGATTTATTTCGGCTTTTTTGGTTAATTTTGTGGTATGAAGCACGGAGTCATTAGTCATTAGTCATTAGTCATTAGTTATTAGTTATCAATGCCCCATGCCCCATGCCCAATGCCCAATGCCCCATGCCCAATGCCCAATGCCCCATGCCCCATGCCCCATGCCCAATTCCCTATTTCCGCTTCGCTGCCGCCTTAGCTTTTGCTTTTGCAGCTTTTTCGGCTTTTTTCGCGGCTTTCTCCGCTTCTAGGGCGGCTAGGCGTGCCTGTTCTTTTTCCTCCTCAATTTTTTCTAAGTAGTAGTGGTAGTCTCCGAGATAGACTCGAAAATCCCCATCGCGGATTTCTACGATCTTGTTCGCTACCTGGGAGATAAAGTAACGGTCGTGGGACACTACAATTACTGTCCCCTCGTAGTTCTGGATAGCTTCTTCCAGCATCTCTTTAGCTGGAATATCTAAGTGGTTGGTCGGCTCGTCTAAAATCAGTAGATTTACGGGGCACAATAGCATCTTTGCTAACGCTAGACGGGCTTTTTCTCCTCCGCTCAATGCTCCAACTTTCTTAAATACAGTGTCCCCACTAAAAAGAAACTTTCCTAATAGGGTGCGGACTTCTTCATTGTTCCAATCGGGTACTTCATCATGGATGGTTTCCATGACAGTTTTATTTAAATCTAGTGCTTCCGCTTGGTTTTGCTCGAAGTAACCGGGGATGACGTTGTGTTCCCCGATGTTCACGCTTCCTTCGGTGGGTGGTTCCATACCTGTAATCATTCGCAGCAAGGTAGACTTACCAGCACCGTTGGGTCCGAGAAAAGCAATGCGATCGCCTCTCTCAATCAGCAGGTTAGCGCCCAAAAACAGAATTTTATCACCATAAACATGGGTTAAATCCTTAATTTTCACCACTTCTCGTCCACTCCGGGGTGCGTCGGGAAAGCGGAATCTCAGGGTTCTGACTCCAGCAGTGGGTGCTTCGATCCGCTCAATTTTTTCTAGTTGTTTTTCCCGGCTTTTTGCTTGGGTACTACGGGTAGCACTAGCGCGGAATCTATCGACAAATGCTTGTTGTTTCTCCAGTTCTTTCTGTTGACGTTCGTAAGCATTCAGTTGTGCAGCTTCGTTCTCGGCTTTTTGTTGTAAATAAGCTGAGTAATTACCCAAATAAGTCGTAGAAACACCGCGTTCTGTTTCGACAATTTGGGTGCAGAGGCGGTCGAGAAACTCCCGGTCGTGGGAGACTATCACCATTGGGGTAGTCAGTGCTTTGAGGTATTTTTCCAACCACTCAATGGTTTCTAAATCTAGGTGGTTCGTAGGTTCGTCTAACAGCAGTAAATCAGGCTTTTGCAGCATGATTTTCGCTAAACTCATCCGCATCTGCCAACCACCGCTAAAGGCACTTACCAGCCTTTCTCCATCTTCGGGAGCAAAACCCAACTCTGGTAATATTTTATCAATTTTAGCTTCTAAACCGTAACCATCCAAAGCTTCAAACTGCCGCTGTAACTTATCCATTTTCCGCAGCACACTGTCTAACTGCTCTGGGGTAGCACTTTCCAGTTGGTGATGCACCTGCGACAATGCTTCATGGACTTCGTTAGCTTCCCTAAATGCACGCCATAATTCTTCTTTGACAGTGCGCGTCGGGTCTACTTCAAACTCTTGATTTAAGTATCCTATATGTAGGCTGGCAGGACGTATAATCTCCCCAGCGGTAGGCTCAATCTCCCCGGTGATAATTTTTAATTGGGTGGATTTTCCCGCACCATTTACACCTACCAAACCAATGCGATCGCCTGGTTTGACTTCCCAATTGACATCTTTGAGAACTTCACCAGTCGGGTAAATCTTACTTATATGTTCTAGTCGCAGCATTAGGTGTCTCCAACACAGGAATCGCAAAGCGTCGAGTTAATCTTAACAAAAATTAACTACAATCTCGGCTCTGGAAATTCCAGGAGAGAAAATATTTTGTCCCAAAGACGCCTTACCCTCCAGAATATCACTCACAAAGCTGATTTTTCCCGGCTTCCCTGACTTGTGCGACTATTAAGTCCAAAACCTGTGCTATCTGTTCTCCAGACCAGCCAAATGACAACAACCTGGGTACTATTTTGATTTTGCCTGACAACAGTCCTTGTGGAAAGCCTTCCTTAAAGACTTCTTCATAAAACCGCGTTTGCTTAATATCTCCCCCGAAACAGGTTCGCTCATAAGTAGTTATCAACTCTCATCAGGTTCAGAAGGCTGGCTTTGTGCTGCTTGTCTAACTTGCTCAACTGTTAAATCTAAAGCCTGTGCTATCTGTTCTACAGTTAATCCTAATGCCAAAAAAGGGCGTACTGCTCTTAACTTAGCTCTAAGTTCACCTTCCTCTCTACCTTCCTCAAAAGCTTCTTGATAAAATCGCGTTTGCTTCAAATCACTCAATTCAAACATTGCTGCTATCTCCTCCCGACTCATATTCGGCAACTTATAAACCAAGATAGTCTCTATTAATTCTAATAATTGCCGCTGTTGATTTTCAAAGGTTATCTCCTGTGTGATTCTGTTTATTAACTCTCTTGCTTGTTCAACTGCTGTATCTTCATTTTCAATCACTAACTTCACAGTGGCAATACCAATAGGTAGCGTTGAAAAGTCGCCTAATTCATCCAGATAAATGCGTGTAACTCGCTGACTGGCGAAAAACTCACGGTAATGTCGGATATCCGCTGTATCTACACTTCTAGTTGGATATATCACAGCCGCAAGCCAATCATTCTGGGGGTGATTCTGGCGTAGATATAAACAGATTTCCGCAAACAGTCGAGCGTAAATGTCTAAATCTGGTTGAAACTGAACTTCAACAAAGTAAATCGGATTACTTTCCTGTTGTGTCGGGAAAAACACCCCATCAATTCTAAAAGCAGTTTGTTTGATTTCTATTGATGAGAATTCATAACCATTAGCCTCTTCTGGTGGATTACCAATCAGTTCAAAGAAAATGCTCGGAAATTCTTGAAATAAACGATAAAAAATGCTGTCAGTCTTCACGATTTTAATTGTTTAAGTTCAGATTAACCACCTAGGAAAAAAAGAATTTATTTCTCCCTCTATTCACCATTCCTATCCATCATCAGTGTATCCGTGATATCCGTGTGTACCCCCTTCCCCATTATTAGAGGATGTCTGAGAAGTCTAATTCAATGCTTGCCCTGGCGATTATAAATCGCGGCTACACAGGCAAAACCCGCCTGCACGGGTTGAAAAACTTTGATTTTCCGTTAGTCCGCGCAGGCGGACTTCGCTTGTGTAGTAGCGGTTTTAACCGCCCAAAACTTTTCAGACATCCTCTAACAATTCGGGTATCTAATAGCCACATATTTTATGTTCACACGAGTTAATTATCCGCTACATCCGCTACTCATCCGGTGCCGTATCCGGTGTCACACATAATTTTCTCTCACATGGGTGCCCAGAGACCGACAATAATTTCACCCTGTTTCTCTTTTTCTGCTAGTTCTAAATTCAATTCCAGCAGCTTCTCTAAAATATCATCACTATCTTTAAAATTATAGGCTTGCATCACTAATTCATCTAATTGCTGATGCAATTTATAAAGCTGGCTGCTTGGTTCATCAAAGAATTTGTTGTACAGCGTCGTAATTCCCCACTGTTTCGCTTCCATTTGTTGGCTACGGTATTGATGCAATTCTTCAGCTTTCGTGCGAATTTTTGTGACTAATTTGGGGTCTGTATTTTGAGGAAATGGGAAGGTTTCAAAGCAGGTTGTAGGAGTGTAAGCAATATCTGCTTTTATGTATGTCTTCCCCCTCTCCCTTGTCTTCATTCCCCATTATCAAGAACCCTCTTCCGCTTCCTTGCCACTGGTGGAAGAATTAATGCCAAACGCACAGGTAGTAGCAGATAGATTTCATGTTATGAAGCAAGTAAATGACGAATTAATTATTTTTAATAGTCTTGCCAGATTCAATGGATTGGAATAGTGGTATCATTTATTGGTGCTTTAATCTCAGTAATACTAAGTAAGTATACAAAAACATTTACCGTCCGCTGCGAAGGTCGTGAAGCAATCCCAAACCTTTGCTATTGCGTCATTGTACTGCGTTACATTCGCGGCTCTTTGCGCTTACTAGAGCGATAAATCGCTCACTACGAACCCCGTAAACTGTTTGTATTAAGCGCAAAGAGCGCTTATCCCTGGTTCCCAGGTTCAACCTGGGAACAAGATTAAGGGAGGTTCTACCTCCCGTGGTGCAAGATGTGAGCTAAGGCATCTTGGCGGTTCAACCCACTTTCGCTTCATCCCCAGAACTCTCAGCCGCAGCCACAATTCGCTCCACCGCAGCGTGAGCAATAATCGCCACTTCACTAAGCGGCATCGATTTGATATGCTTTAAAATCTGATTCACATCAGAAGGTTCCGGTAGCGGCTTAGCATCCAGGTAATTCAGCAGTTCCTCCATCGTATAGCCAGCACGAGCCGCTATCTTCGCCAAATTTTCCGTATCCGGAACCGTTTCCCCCTTCTCCCACAGCTGCACAGCAGTGGCTGAAACTCCCAAAAGCTTACCAAAAGCTCGCTGACTCATCCCAGCACGAGCCATTTTTACCACTTCAATTAGTTTCTTTCTTGCTTCTAAGTTCACTGCTGTAGTACTTTACCAACGGCTCCTACCAGTTTACTTTTCCATTTTGCATATATCACTACCTGTTGACAATTTAGTTGACCAACGATAAACTAAAGGTAGAATTGTCAATTTAAAGTTTTATTACAACTAGTACCAGACAAGGTAGCAAGACTAGTTGACTCAATCTTAGCCTGGAAAATCTCAATTGTGAGTCTGCGAGCAAAAATAGAATAAAGTAAAATTATGGCTGGCAAAACTAAGAAGATTCATCGCTATCGCCGCCGAGCTAAAAGCCTGATAGCTGCTAAGAAAATCAATCCCCAAGCATGGGATATTACTGAAGATGAAGCGCTAGAAGCTCTAACACGACAAGGGGAACCCGTTTATAAAATTAAAAAAATCCACCCTCTGAAGCACCAAGTGTGTATTTCCTTCTGGGATGCTAAAGGTAACGTCTACAGTGGATTTTTCAGCTACCGGATATTTGAGCGTTGGCAACAGGAAGTTGAGAAGCTAATTTACGCCTGCCAAAACCTGAAGCAATGGCTGCTACTCAATAGCATACTCCAGTATGAACTAGAATACTACGCCTATGCTAAAAATGTGGTATACGCTATTGACAGAGCATTGAAAAACCGCCTGTCGCAGTTGGAAGCAATACTCACGACCAGCGGTTGGGAAGACTTGCTGAATAAAGCAATTCTAAGTACTGAGTGGTAGGGGTAAGGCAATGCCTTACTCGTACTGCTGAGTTTTTCCACAACGGGAGGTAGAACCTTCCCTAACTAGTTCCCAGGTTGAACCTGGGAACTAGCTACTCTAGACGCAAGAAAATACCCACTAGTAATCGACTCAGCAAGGGTGGGGAAACCCCACCCCTACAGCATTACTAATTACCAGACGCGGCTAACTCAGCCAAGCGTTCTTGCTGGTCTTGCGAGATACAAGCTTGAATAATTAACTCGATATCGCCTTCCAACACCGAGTTCAGGGAGTAATTCTGATTCAATCGGTGGTCGGTGACGCGGTTATCTTTGTAATTGTAGGTACGTATTTTCTCGGAGCGGGAACCTGTACCCACCTGAGAACGCCGAGCGGATGTGACAGCTTCTTGCTGTTCCTGGAGCTTCATTTCATATAGCTTTGCCCGCAGGATTTGCATTGCCCGTTCTTTGTTTTGTAGTTGGCTACGCTCCTCAGTACAGAAAATTCTAATACCAGTAGGCTTGTGGATTAAGTCAACAGCAGTTTCCACCTTGTTGACGTTTTGTCCACCAGCACCACCAGAACGCGCCGTCTTCATTTCAATATCCTTGGGGTCAATGTGGACTTCCACATCATCTACTTCTGGCATAATTGCTACAGTAGCAGTAGAAGTGTGAACCCTTCCACCAGCTTCTGTCACGGGTACGCGCTGCACCCGATGCACTCCCGCTTCAAATTTCAGCTTGCTGTAAACGTTTTCGCCCTGAACTTCCAGAATAGCTTCTTTAAAGCCGCCCATTTCTGCTAGCGACTCGCTGACCAATTTGACGCGCCAATTTTGACCGTCAGCATAGCGGGAGTACAACCGTAGCAAGTCACCAGCCCAAATACTTGCTTCATCACCACCAGTACCAGCGCGAATTTCCAACATGATGTTTTTATCATCGTTGGGGTCACGGGGTAGCAGCAAGATTTTTAGGCGAGTTTCTAATTCTTCTATTTTTTGCTCTAATTCTTCGACTTCCAGAGATGCCATTTCTTGCCATTCTGGATCGCCGTTGGCTTCCTTCAGCACTTGCTTAGCCCCAATAAAGTCTTGTTGGGCAGTTTTCCAAGTCTCATAGGTATTTACCACCTCTTCCAAAGAAGAACGAGACTTGGCTATTTTTTGATACTCATCAGGATTTTTAGCAGTATCGGGGTCAGCAAGCCGACGGGTTAATTCATTAAAAGTTTGCTCAACGGATTTAAGTTTATCTAGCAGGTATGTTTCAGCCATGACGAGTGCAAAAGCTCCATAAAAACAGCAGGTTGGCAATAAAAACTATAAAATCGACCCAGCATTCTGGGTCTTCAATTACAGCATCTGCCAACCGCTATTTTTTGCCGCCTTTGTTCTGTCCACCCATGCCGTACTTCCGCAAGAAGCGTTCTACACGACCTTCAGTGTCAATAATCTTTTGGGTACCAGTGTAGAAGGGGTGGTTGCCAGACCAAACGTCAACGTGCAATTCGGGTTTGGTAGAGCCAACGGTCATTACAACTTCGCCATTGCAGTAAACCTTGGCGTCTGGATACCATTTGGGGTGAATATCAGCTTTTGCCATTGTTAAGTCTCTTGTGTGTCTATATTAATTTTAGCTTTTGATATACTCACGCAAAGGCGCAAAGACGCAAAGAATATGGCCAACTTTGCGCTTTGACACGAGAACATCCAAAATCTTTAGCGTTTGGAGTACTGGGGTGCTTTGCGGGCTTTGTGCAAACCGTACTTCTTACGTTCTTTAGCGCGGGGGTCGCGGGTAAGATAGCCTTCAGTTTTCAAAGGTGAGCGGTTATCTGGGTCTAGTTGACACAGAGCGCGAGCTACTCCTAAACGGATAGCATCGGATTGTCCGGTCAAACCACCACCTTCAGCGGTCACTAAAATGTCGTATTCGCTCTCCAGTCCCAGAGTTTCCAAGGGTGCTTTGATCAGACCCAGGTAATTAGGGTTGAATTGAAAATACAGGTCTCCTGGTTTTTTATTGACAATTAGCTGACCATTACCTGGAACTAAGCGTACCCGCGCTACGGCGGATTTACGGCGACCCGTACCCCAGTACATGGCGCGACCACCAGTATTATCTACTGCTTGCATTAGCTTTCTACTCCTGGAATTGTACTAATTTTTAATTCTTTGGGTTTTTGAGCCGTGTGGGGATGGCTAGGTCCGGCGTACACTTTGAGTTTGGTAAATAAGTGGCGTCCCATGCTATTTTTGGGCAGCATTCCCTTAACGGCATGTTCGACAATCCGCTCTGGAAGACGAGCTTGCAGCTTAGCAAAGGTTTCGGTTTTCATCCCACCGGGACGACCGGAGTGGCGACGGTAAAGCTTTTGGCTACGCTTTTTGCCGGTAACTGCTACTTTTTCGGCATTGATGACAATTACAAAGTCCCCAGTATCCATGTGGGGAGTGAATTGGGGTTTATTTTTGCCCCGGAGAATCATAGCGATTTCACTGGCAAGCCGACCGAGACGTTGGTCAGTAGCGTCTATTACGTACCACTCACGTTCCAGTGAGTCCACAGCGGGGAGGTAGGTCTTGTTCATTGAGGTTGAGGTTTGGTTTGAGTGTAATTTAGATAAACGGTTTGATTATGGGTGGGGTTAGCCCACTCCTGGGCAATATTCCCCTGATACCTCTGTCGGAAAGACAAACTGGGGTTGAGTGTCAAACCAGACTTCCGGGGGAAAGGGAAATTCTGGATACCCGACTCGCAACAAGCATAAGCCCTGGGCTGGGGCGGCATGTTTCACTTCTTCGCGGCGCTCCTGCTTCCAGAGGTTGGTGAAGTTTTCGAGCGATCGCTCCTTTGTCCCCACCTGCACCAGCATTCCTACTAGAAGCCGCACCATGCCATACAAAAATCCATTTGCCTGAATTTCAATATGGAGAAATGGTCCTGTGCGATCGCACTCTGCCGCTTGTACCTCTACCCAAGAAGAGGAGCGGGCAGACCCAGCCCTGTGAAATGCCGCCAGGTGATGTTTTCCCAGCAGAGGTTGTAGGGCTGCCTGGATGAGAGATTCATCTAGAGGTGCATAATAATAATGCCAACTGTAGGGTCTGACAAACAAGTTTGGACGCTTATCGGTGTAGAGCGTATAACGATACCGACGGTAAGTAGCACTAAACCGAGCGTGCCAATCTTTACTAACGGCAGCGCTGGCGCGAATCAAGATATCTTGGGGCAGATAGCTATTGAGGATGGTAGACCACTTATGGGGTGGTATTATCCCCGTAGAGTCAAAATGTGCCACTTGGGCAGCAGCATGAACTCCACTATCGGTACGCCCAGCGGCAATTACAGGAACTTGATGACCCAGTACAGCAGCAACAGCTTTTTCTATCTCTTCTTGGACGCTAGAATCATGCGGTTGCCTTTGCCAACCGTGATAATTAGTCCCCTGGTATTGAATTACCAAGGCGACTCTGGTTGAGTCCTGAGTTAAAAGTTCTGATTCCTGAGTGAGCATAAAGGCATAGATAAGGTCACCAATGGCTAATGGCTAATGGGTAACAAATGAATTTCCCCATGCCCTATGCCCCATGCTCCATGCCCCATGCAGCCCTTCTCTAAACAAGTTCAATGATTGCCATTTTGGCGTTATCACCGCGACGGGGTACTGTATGGAGGATACGAGTATAACCCCCGTTGCGATTGCCATAGCGCTCACCTGCTTGCTCAAATAGAGCATGTACTAGCTGTTTGTCAAAAATGTAACCCAAGGCTTGACGGCGTGCTGCTAGGGAGCCATCTTTTGCCAGGGTAATCATTTTTTCTACTTCTGGGCGCAAGGCTTTGGCACGCACTAAAGTAGTAGTAATCCGACCATGACGGATTAATTCAGTGGTTAACGAGCGCAGTAAGGCACGGCGCTGGTCAGCGGGTTTACTGAGTTTTTTAACTCGACAACGGTGACGCATAATCTTTTTGTTAGTTGTTAGTCATTAGTCATTAGTCATTAGTCATTAGTCATTGGTCATTAGTCATTGGTTTTTACTAATGACTGTTGACTTTTGACTGTTGACTAAGGATGCTTTGCTTGTTTTTCGTGTGGTAAGGTGATACCCAAGCGCCGTTGTAGGGCTTCAATCACTTCTTCGGCTGATTTTTGACCAAAGTTCTTGATTTCTAGCAGGTCTTCTTGGGTGTAATCCAACAAATCTGCTACAGAGTTAACTTGGGCTCGCTTCAGACAGTTATAAGCTCTGACAGACAGCTGTAACTCTTCGATAGGAATTTGACTGGCTGGGTCTACACCTGCCTCTACATCCTCACTTACTGTATCGATAGTGATATCTTTCAGGGGATTAAACAGATCCACTAGGATAGTAGCAGCACCAGAGAGAGCTTCTTGGGGAGTTATACTGCCATTAGTCCAAATTTCCAACATCAGTCTGTCTTTTGGTACTGAGCCATCACCACGGGATTCTTCTACGCTGTAATTTACTTTCCGCACTGGCATAAACACCGAGTCGATTTGCAGAAAGTCTAACGATGTAGCTTCCTCACGTCCGCGTTCTACAGTACGATATCCTCTGCCTTTCTCAATCCGAAATTCCATTTCCAGCTTTCCACCCTCAGCTAGGGTAGCTACGTACTGGCTGGGGTCGATTGGCTCTACTTCTGAAGGCAAATCAAAATGTGCTGCTGTAACGGTTGCCGGACCTGTGATCAGTACTCTGCCAATCTGAGGTTGATTGGAATGGCTTTTGAGAACGATTTCTTTCATTCTCATCAAGATTTCCAAAACGTCTTCTCGCACGCCTGGAATTGTGGCAAACTCATGAGTAACACCTGCTATCCGCACGGCTGTAACTGCTGTACCCTCTAAATTCGAGAGTAAAACCCGCCTCAAAGCATTGCCTACCGTTGTTCCTTGACCGCGTTCGAGAGGTTCCAGGACAAATTTGCTGTAGTAATTCCGACTTTCCTCAGTATTGGATTCTACACATTCAATTTGAAACTGCGCCACGGAGTAGCCTCCCTTGTTTAGAGCTTCCCAAAGCAGGCAATTTTATGCCTACCTAAAATTTAGTAATTGCCCAGCTACTCTGACCTACCAAACTGCTTTTGCTGCCAGCGATAGAGTTGGCGGTCTAGTCCTAGCCAGCTTTTAGGTAATTTTGCGGAATTTACTATCTACCAGCTAATCCGCATGTTACATCTAGACTCGACGGCGCTTGGGCGGACGACAACCGTTGTGGGGAATGGGAGTAATATCCCGGATCAAGGTAATCTCCAGTCCAGCCCCTTGCAAAGCCCGGATAGCGGTTTCTCGACCTGCACCGGGTCCTGAGACCATCACCTCAATTTGGCGCATTCCTTGGTCAATAGCTCGCCGTGCTGCGCTCTCAGCAGCTGTTTGGGCTGCAAAGGGTGTACCTTTTTTGGCTCCCTTGAACCCGCTTGAACCAGCAGAAGCCCAAGAAATGACATCACCGTTGGTGTCAGCAATGGTGACAATGCTATTGTTGAACGTAGATTGGATGTAGGCAATGCCGTTGGGTACGTTACGTTTTTGCTTTTTACTGCCGGTCTTTTTTTGTGGTCGCGCCATATCGGTCTAGTTGAATTACGTATTAACTTGCTTTGGGTATGGTTGAGAAATTTATTTATTTCCCTGGAGCTTTCTTTTTACCAGCCACGGTCTGTCTTCTACCACGGCGAGTTCTGGCGTTGGTACGGGTTCTTTGTCCTCTGACTGGTAAGCCCATGCGGTGACGCCGACCCCTGTAGGTGCCAATGTCAATTAACCGCTTGATGTTCATTGCTTCCCAGCGGCGCAGATC
>JAYKJH010000032.1:0-3654 GCA_035285345.1 Nostocaceae cyanobacterium
ATAAAATTAAGAATATTTTTATACTTCTGCTTTGAGTAAAACTAGGCAATGAAGTTTACTGATAGCCCTAATGGGTCGCAACCAGCTTTCGACCAAGAAGGTTTGTTGCACGGGATAACAAATCGAATTAGACAATCACTCGAACTACAAGAGATTTTGTCAGCGACTGTGGCGGAAGTACGTTCATTTTTGGGAACAGATAGAGTGAAAATCTATCGGTTTGACCCCGATGGAAGTGGTGAAGTGATAGCCGAATCTATCTTTGAGCAGCGCTTACCATCGCTGTTGGGGCAGCATTTTCCTGCGGATGACATTCCCAAAGAAATCAGGCAGATGTATCTCCTGGAGAGGCACAGAACGATTGTGGATTTAGCTAGCGGAAGACTGGGGATATCACCGCTACCATCTCTAGAAACTAGCAAATCCCGACAAAATGAAAATATCCGCTACCGAGCAGTAGACTCGTGCCATATTGAATATCTCAGCGCTATGGGGGTAAAATCTTCACTGGCTGTGCCGATTATTTATCGTGACCCCAGAAAGGGAACACCATTCACCCGGTTGTGGGGATTGCTAGTGTCACACCACAGCCAACCGCGCACGATTTTAAAGCGGGAGTTAAAAGTCGTGCAGATGATTGCTGACCAAGTAGCAATTGCGATCGCCCAAAGTAGCCTTTTGTCCCAAACTCAAGCCGAAAAACAGCGGGAAGCTGCCGTTAACCGGATTACAACATTGTTGCATACACTCCCCAGTATGCAGTTACCAGAGGCTTTAGCAGAAACCGTTGCCATTTTGCAGGGAGTGGGGGGAAGAATATACATTGATTCGGGTCAGCAACTATATACCTTGGGGGAGCAACCAACCCTCAACCACGGTTCAGAAATTGAAATAATTGAACAGCACCCTGTCTGGCAAAAATCTGTGGCACAATGCCCCATAGGTAAGGTCTGGGCAATTACCGATGTGTATAAAGAACCCCTACTGCGGGTTTTAGCGACCGCATTTCAGTCTACCCAGATTCGGGGTATATTAGTAATTCCCCTATATTACCGTCAAGATTTTATCGGGGTATTAACGGTGTTTCGCAATGAATTTGACACCGAAACCCTATGGGCGGGAAGGCTAGATCCAGACACTCGCCAAAGAAGACCCCAGCTTTCTTTTGAGATTTGGCGGGAGCAAAGAAAAGGACAAGCAGCACCTTGGGAACCAGAAGATATTTCCCTAGCGCAAACCCTGGCTCATCACTTTTCTATGGCTATTCAGCAGCAACAAACGTACCAACAGGTGCGGATGCTGAATACTAACTTAGAGCATCAGGTAAAAGAACGGACAACCGAATTGCAAAGGTCTTTAGAGCTTGCTAGAGTCCTCAAACAAGTCTCAGACCAAATTCGTAGCACTCTAGATTTTAACACAGTCCTGCAAACTATAGTCCGCGAAGTCCGCAAGTTGCTTAACACCGACCGAGTGGTGGTTTACCAGATTTTCGACGATAACGAAGGTAAGGTAATATTTGAAGATGTGGGCGGTGAGTGGCGTTCAGTTTTGGGAATAGAAACCCCTAGGGGATGCTTTCCCGATGAGTACAGCCGTCTTTATTTACGCGGTCGGGTAAGAGCGATTAACAACGCCTTGGCTGCAGATTTAAATCCCTGTCACCGCGAATTTTTGCAGAGTATGCAGGTGCTATCAAATTTAATTGTACCAATTAATATGGGTACTACACTCTGGGGTTTACTGATAGCTCATGAGTGTCGCGCTCCTCGAAATTGGCAGGATGTGGAAATTGATTTGCTGCAACAACTGGCGGATCAACTAGCGCTCGCCATTCAACAAGCACAATTATATCAACAAAGTCGCGCCGCTGAAGCTAAAGCCAAAGCCCAAGCAGCGCAATTAGAAAAAACCCTTTACGAACTGCAACAAGCTCAAACACAGCTAATTCAAACCGAAAAAATGTCCAGCTTGGGACAATTACTTGCGGGGGTAGCCCATGAAATTAACAACCCCGTAAACTTTATTTATGGTAATCTGTCCCACGCCAATAATTACACCCAAGATTTACTAGAGTTAGTACGACTATATCAGTGGCACTATCCCAACCCCAATAGTGAGATTCTCGACCAAACAGATGCTATTGACCTGAATTTTTTAGCCGCAGACCTGCCAAAAATTATGGCTTCCATGAAAGTTGGGGCTGAGCGGATTCGTTCCCTAGTGCTGTCGCTGCGGAATTTTTCCCGCTTGGATCAGATGAAAATGAAGCCCGTTGACTTGCACGAAGGCTTAGAAAATACTTTGTTAATTTTACAACACCGCTTCAAGGCAAACGCCAATTTTCCCGGTATCAAACTGATAAAAAACTATGGTGAATTACCCGCAGTGGAATGCTTTTCTGGACAAATCAATCAAGTCTTCATGAATGTGATTAGCAATGCAGTTGACGCCTTAGAAGAGCATGTTAGCTTCTTAAAGCGAGAGCAAGGACTAGGGAAAGAATTGTCTCCCCAGTCCCCTACCGCTGTACCGATAAATCCCTTACTATCTCCGGTAATTACTATTACCACAGGCATCTCTAGTGATGAATCTAAGGCACTAATTCGGATTGCTGACAATGGACTGGGAATGACTGAAGCCGTGAAAAAGCACATTTTTGACCCATTTTTCACCACTAAACCCGTGGGTAAAGGTACAGGTTTGGGATTAGCAATTAGCTATCAAATTGTGGTAGATAAACATAATGGCGCCATGACATGTATCTCCGAACCGGGACAAGGTACAGAATTCTTGATTGAGATTCCGATTAAATAGGGACTCTTGACTGGAAGGGAGACAAGGGAGACAAGGAAAAAATTTATATCCTTTGTCTTCCCATAACCCATTACCCATGACCCATTACCTATTGCCAAACAAACACCTTAGCTTCATAGGGACCCAAATCAGTCATCAGGTTATTATCACCAGCTTCAACATCATAGTTGCCTGTCCATTCGTGCCAGGTGCCGTTTTCCGGGAAGTCGGGGATAGTGTATCCTGCCAGAAATTGGTCTGAGAAGTTTGCTACTACTACCACACGAGAACCTTCATCATTCCAGCGAGTATATGCTATTACTTTGACTTCCGGGTTTTCATGGAAGAAGTTAATATTGGCAGTGTAGAGAGCATGGTTATTTTTGCGGAGACCGATTAAGCCTTTGTAGTATTCTAAAAGACCGCTATTGTCGTCCCCACCCAATAATGTCCAGTCAATCTTTGCTTGAGAGGGGGTTTTGTACTTATACTCGCCAAACTCCTCACCCATCCAAATCAGAGGAATTCCCACAGCGGTCATTAATAGCACTGCGCCTAGCTTAGCACGACGGAAAGCTTCCTCTCCTAAAATTTGGCGATCGCCCAACTCAGCCATGACATGGTTGTGGTCATGATTGGTGAGATAATTGACGACATTAGTTGCCCCCATAAAGCCTTGTCGTTTGCAATCCAGTACGTCTTTAAGGCGTTCTAGGTCAAAGGTATCTCCAGTGATATGCTCGATTGTGCAGTGATAAAAACTATCATGCCAGCAACCATCCATTGGACCATCAACATTGGTGATACTGGTGGTTTCCGGGATGTGTTCGGCAACATTATAAAACGGCTTAGCTCCAG
>JAYKJH010000033.1:0-63848 GCA_035285345.1 Nostocaceae cyanobacterium
TTATGGATAATAAACGCTTTTTTAATCTTTTTAATCTCACAGAAGACCAGGCGATCGCGCTGTTAGATACCCCACAAGACCAGTTAAACGAGGAAGATTCGCGCTACATTGCCGCTTCCCATCTGGTCAATTTTAACACTGAGCGTTCCATCCAAGCCCTAATACGAGCAGTCCAGCAAACCGACACCTCCCTGGATAACCGGATTGTCCGGCGCAAATCCATTGAAACCCTGGGACGTTTGTCAGCTACCCAAGCCTTACCAGTGATTCGCACCTGCCTTTTTGACGACGA
The DNA here is from genome assembly GCA_035285345.1 of Nostocaceae cyanobacterium. GTDB lineage: Bacteria > Cyanobacteriota > Cyanobacteriia > Cyanobacteriales > Nostocaceae > JAYKJH01. The sequence goes on from JAYKJH010000033.1 coordinate 293, forward strand.
CTGCTATACGGTGGAAAATGCTGTTTGGGCAATTGGTGAAATTGGTACAGAAGATCCAAATATTATCCAAGAAATTACTGAATTGCTGGATAAACCAGGGCAAACCTATCGGGTGATTATCCACACCCTGACAAAATTACTAGACCCCGTGCTTAAGGAGGGGGACTTTTACCAGCCGGGGGTGGAACGGATTCAGAAATTTGTGGAAGATGGCGACCCACCCACCCAGAGTGCAGCTATCTCTGCAATTTGCCGTTTGACTGGTAATACTGCCCAAATGCAGCGGGTTGTTGAACTCCTGCAACATCCGAATGTGATGACTCGGCGGTTATCGATTCAAGATTTAATCGATGCGCGGTATTATAATGCTATTCCCCAGATTTCGCGCACTCCGGTATCTCTGGTTTTTCGATTGCGGGGAATCAGGATGCTAGCAGAAGCGGGAATTGCGGCGGGAGCTTTGCAGTTTGCCGATATTCAACCCTACTTAGAGCAATCGTTACGCGACCATCCCAGGAATTTGAATCTGGTTCATGCTTACGACCAACCACCAACGCTGGATTTTCTGGTGCGGGAGTTGTATGAAACTGATTTTGGACGCTGCTATCTAGCAACCCAGACTATTCTGGAACATCATGCCGATGCAAGTGCAGCGCTGTTTGCCACCTACGAGGAAGAAGCATATAACGACTATGGTGCCCATTTTCATGTGATGAAGCTGTTTGGTTGGCTCAAACATGCTCCTGCTTACGATTTGTTGGTGACAGCTTTGCATAATAAACAACCCCAATTTCAGAAATCACGAGCAGCAGCAGCAATTGCTCTGGGAGAATTAGGGGAACCACGGGCAATTACTGAACTGAAAACCTGCTTGGGAACTAAAATCTGGGATTTGAAATATGCAGCATTAATGGCACTAGAGCAACTGGGTGATAGTAGTGGATTTGAGATATTGGCAAATGATGACGACTGGTTGATTAGGGAAAAAGCTAATTTAGTCGTTAGTCATTAGTCATTAGTCATTAGTCATTAGTCATTAGTCATTAAAAATCAGTTATGTCTATTGAAGAACTTTTTCAACAACTAAAACACCCCAACCCTAACCTACGGGAACGAGCAATGTGGGAACTGGTGGAACAGCAAGATGAAACAACCATTCCTAGGCTGATGAGTCTTCTTGATGAGGAAGATACCACCTATCGGCGGGCGGCTGTTAAAGCATTAGGGGCAATTGGTGTGGATGCGGTACCTCCTTTAGTAGAGGCGTTGCTTAATAGTGATAATGTTACTGTTCGCGGCAGTGCAGCCAAAGCTCTGGCGCAAGTTGCACTTAATTATCCTGATGTTCCTTTCCCCAGCGTCGGAGTGCAAGGCTTGAGGTCGGCACTCAATGATGCTAATCCTGTAGTGCATATCGCCGCAGTCATGGCATTGGGAGAGATTGGTTCTCCTGTGGTAGATGTGTTAATTGAGGCATTGCAAACCACAGATAACCCCGCACTGGCGATATCGATTGTCAATGCTCTAGGTTCCATTGGTGATAGTCGGGGGGTAGAAGTATTGACGGCGATCGCTCAGGATGAGAATGCCGATTCCTACGTGCGAGAGGCCGCTACAAGTTCCTTATCGCGTTTAGAAACCGTGATGAAGTGGCAGCGTGGGGAACGTTAGACGAGATTCCCAGCTGTTTCTAATCGGGAAGAAGAAATTCTAGTTCAGGTGGAGGTTGGGTTGAGGTATCACTTATTCACTGCTAATTCAATTAAATTCTCAATTTTCTTGATATTTGGATCTCCTGCTAAGTAACCAATACCTCGATGGAGATGTAAGCGAAATTGCGTCACAAGGGTTTCTTTGTCAGTACCCAAACCATCTTTGTGACAGCGTTGTTTCAGAGCTATGAGTAACATATCAGACATTTCACCCCCGAAGACACGCCATGTCATTTCCACATTGCTATCCTGGGGAATGGGTATGGGGGATGGTGGGGTTGGTTCCGCTAGGGAACGACAAAACGCCCAACGACATAATATATTCCATTGGTCTATTTTGGTGAATCTTCGGAGTTTGAGTAGTTGGTCTTTTGCTGTCTGGGATAGTTTGATTCTTTCAATTGGTGATTCCATTCTAGATTCAGGGGTAATGACTAATGACCAATGACTAATGACTAATAACTAATGACTTACCAAAAATAGCCAGGGAGTATGGTTGTTTGGCGTTGGGATGAGTTGTATTGTAGGAGATATTCGCGAGCGATCGCACTGTTTTCTCTGAGGGTATTCACTTCTTTTTCTCCTATTTCCGTGTCGGTTGATAGTAAAATTACTTGATGGCTAGCGCTAGGGAAGTAACGCTCAACTAGGTTACTTCTATGAGATGAATCTAGTCTACCCAAAGGCGTGTCAATTGCTACGGGTAATCTCCGTCCAGAAACTCGCGCTAGTCCCCACAAGAAAGCGATAGCGAGGAGTTGTTTTTCCCCTGCGGAAAGGCGATGTTTGGGTACTGGTTTCCCTTGTAAATCATATAAGGAAAGGCTGAAGCTGTGGGTATCAATAGCGATGCGATGTACTAAGTCTGATTTGTGGAGAAGATAGCGGAAGCATTCGGTGACTTCCATCTCTAATTTATTTAGTTTTCTCAGGGTTAATTTCTCGCGGAAAAGCTTGAGTGTTTCTTGAACTTTTGCTGAGACGGCGATAATATGCTCTTGATTTTGCCTGTTGATATTTTGGTTAGTATATTCTTGTAAATCTTTCTTTGTCTGTTTAATTTCCTCGTCTAATTCTGCTACTTTCCGTCTAGTTGTTTCACAATTATTTTTAGCTTTCGCCACTTCAGTTTGCGCTTGTTTCAGTGCATTAACTAGCTGATTATATGCTTCAGGTGATGCTGCCGTTTGGATTTGTCTTTCTAAACTGACAATTTCTTCTTCTGTTTGATAGAGAATTGTTAATTGTTGTTTTGCGTAATTTTTTACTACTTGCAATTGATAAAGAGAATTAGCTAATTTACTCAATGCTTCCCCATCAGCTAACAACCAAGGTTCTTCGGCTAGTAAAAAAGTTGCATATAATGTTTCTACATCTTGCTTGAGAAATGCTTTGATTTTATCCCCTTGTTCTGCGGAAATACCCATCTGATGAATCCAATTCAGCAAGCGTTCATCACGTTCAATTAATATATCCCGTGCGATTTGTAGCTGCTGAAGGCGAATTTCTGTTTCACCTTGGGTTTGAGCATCAGTTAGTAAAGGTTCAATCAAGGTTAGGGGTAAAACATGAGCAGCTAATTCGCACATGGTCTGGCGTGATTGTTCGGCTGACGCTGCTTTTGTATCACGTTCTCGTTCTAAATTACTCCGTTCAGCGGCAATTTTACCCCCTTCAGAAATGAACTTATCAAAGGCTTCTTGCTGCTTTTTTTCCAATTCTGCTAATTCCTGTTCAAGAGAGGCAAAATTTCTGGTTTCTAGATTATATTTTTTTTGTTGCTGTTTAAGTTTTTGTTCAATTTCCTCTAGCGTTGACAGTTCTTTACTATCTGCTATTTCCTTACGTTTACGGTTAACTAAAATGTCGATATCAACTGCTAAACGTTCCGCAAGTTCTAATCCTAAAAGTCCGCGAATCGCCTCAACTACAATCGGTGGTGGTGTTTCTTGTTCTGCAAGCTCTTTAACTTGTTCCCCATCAAAGAGAAATAAGTTAGAAATTCCTAGGGGTAATAGATTTTCTATATACTCATCCCAGGTATTAACTAAGGCTGTATCTAACCATTCATGAGCATCTAAAATCCCTAAATGGTCTTTACCATCTTTCGGATTTCTATCCCAAGTCCGGACAATACGGTATTGAACTGGTTTGTCGTTTTCAATATGTTCAAAAACCAATTCGACACGAGTCTTTTCCTGTGGTGGAGTTTGGCTGTTAACGCACTGAATCAGAAAATCTGCGTAGCTAATATTACCACGGGTAGAACATTCAGCGCGATGTCCATAAAGAGCCAGCCGAATTGCATCCATGAGCGTTGTTTTTCCGCCACCATTCATCCCTCCTAAAAGGATAATTGGACACGAATCTGACTCGCTTTTGGTATTTAAATTAATTACTTGCTTCCCTGCGTAGGGACCAAAATTTTGCAGGACGAGTTCGAGAAAAATCACTTTTGGCTAATTGCTATTTGCTAATTGAATAGTAGGGTGAATTATGCTCACCCTACCATAATTTTTAATGTTTATTTGGTCAGGAGATATCGCGTCAAAATACTCATGAATTCCCCTGGATTTTGACTGGGTAATAGGGGACTCCACTCGTGAACCTGAGCAAAACCAAGACTGTAGAGGGTAAAAATATAGCTGGTAACACCTTTTCTAGAACCAAAAATGACGACTCTGATAGGTTCTCTACTTGGTTCTGTGCTAGATGTCCAGGTATCAGACGGGGTAGATGCTTGCAAGGTGTTTGCTAGAAAGCTTGTAGTCATTCGACTCACCTATTTTAAGTGTGGATGTTTAGTTACCCATAGGTAACAAACCAATCTTACACCATTAGTTGCCAATGGGTAACATTTACGCGGTTACAACCCTTTGACACAATCAAGGGCATGGCAAGAGCAGGAAAAGCGCTGAAACAGGTGTTAGAAACCTATGGAATTACTCAAAACAAGTTAGCCGTGACGATGGGAACTGGACGTCCCAATGTTCACAGGTGGATTAATGAGATCAGAGATCCGGTAGCTGAGACAGTGCTGGAAATTCGGGATGCGTTGTATAAAATAAATCCCGCAGCCGCAGAAGAGTTCATCCAGCTGTACCTAGGTGATTTACCAGAGGGTAATTCCTAACACAGAGGTGTAGAAGTGTAGGTTGGGTTTCACTGTTGCTCAACCCAACCTACTAACTACGGTGTTGTTTTTTTCTTCTTGAATTTCATACCTGCCCAAGTTTTGGATGTAACAGGTGGGTTGTCTGTTTCTCCTACCGATAAATTATCCGTTACATCCGTTACATCATCCGGTGCCACATCCGGTGCCACATCCCCCAAGGTTAGTTGCTTGACTTTTTCCACATCACCCTTATCAACAGCTTCCTTCAAGTCCCGCTTTAGGTGAGCATTCTTAATCGCTTCCTCTGGGGAACGGGAACTAGTTTTAAAACAATTTTCTAGCGCATCGTAGATTCCTACACGTCGAGCCATTTTGCGAAATTGACGTTCGGTATCTAATAGCTTCGCCATCAATTCTAAGTGCATGGCGTCACCGTCACAAATTTCTTCTAGGACAGTCCATTCATCACTTCCTAGCAAACTATTACCAGCACCCGGTCGGGGGTCAATGAATTCTTCACCAGTCACTTCTTGATAAATCCGGGGTAAACTATCATCAAATTCGTGTCTTTCTTCCAGCCAGATGCGACGAATTTCGCTCATTTCTTCCGTGCTAATCATAGTAATATCGCGCATTTCTGGTGGTGCTGTAGCACGGAGTTGTTTTTGCACAGTTAGGAGTTTTCTCAGCCAATCTTCCCGTGCTTCTTTAAGATAGGGACCAGGAATAGGTTCCATAGATATTTCCCCATCTAAATTGCGCTCATACAGTTGGACATCACCACTTCTGCGGCGAAAATCTCGACGGTTGCGGTTTTCTTCGACATCTAATTCACAACGAAAATCGAGCAGTGGTTGTAACCATTCTTTTTCTTCGTCATTTTGAATCATGGCTGTCAGGGATTTATCTTGACTTACCAAAGTGCAAACCCAGCAACCAAAACGAGAACTACCGCAACTAGGAGTTGATGTATCAACAACTAAGGGACATTCATTATCAGCAGTAGCACCGCGATACATGGAAAATAAATCTTTGTTGCTATATCCCCAAGGATTTTCCCACTGCATAAGATAGAGCCAAACTTCATCATTTCGCCAATCTTCAATGGGGCTATACACTAAAGAATTGGGGAGGTTCATGTTAGGACTGAGACGCTCCCGGATTCTATATGCTTCCCATGCTTTCATTCTGGCAGCACGTTGTGTACTTTCTGCTTTGCGAATTCCTAAGATGAGGATAGCTTCTCCATTGGTTCTAATAACATCACGAATAAAGCGGTTAGAGGGACTAATTTTGAGGCGATTTGTACACCAACGGAATTTACCACGGGGGGCTGGATAGCCTTTACCAATCAATCCCACCCAAAATGTATCTTTCACTTCTGGTTGCAGTAAATGAGGTTCTATGGGCATTTTTTGCTCTGTAGCAGCCACTTTTATTTGCTGCAAAGATTTGCGTACCCAAGCAGAAACATAGGGATTTTCTACCAGTGTATCTGTGGTGATAACGTGTATTGTTTTAGTGCGTTTTTCCGGTGGAAGCGCTGCGATCGCATTCCATACTAGTTGTAAAGTTGCACTGCTATCTTTGCCTCCACTGTAACCTAAACACCAAGGTATTTCGTCTAAGCAATATAACTCTTGGATTTCCGTAGTCAGCGCTTGCATATCTTCTACAAACTCTGCAACTGTACGGGTTTGTTGACTGTTATTTTCTGGCTTTTGTGCTGTTGCCATTTCTTTCTTCCCTATTTAACCTAAAATTTACCCTTCTTACAAACAAAGTCCGCACCTGCGGACTTTATTAAGGTTTTAATTTGGGATTCTTGTTATTAATTCAATTTTATATTATACCATATAATAAGAGTTTTTAAAAAAAATAATAATTAAGTTAGTTTTTTTAGACAATTAAGCTGTTATGTACGTCTAAGTTTCAAAAACCGTTATGACAGATAACCCATCTAACTCAACCCCTGATATCACAAGTGAATATCTGCAACGAGAACAGCAAGACCAACAGGTACTCACATTACTATTGGACAAGTTTCTTGACAAAAAAGACCAGATTCTCGTGCAAAAAACCGAGATGGGTGGTAGTAGCGCTTATGTAGGTTCAGTTACCTTGGAATGGTTTGCTGGTCGGGTACGCTTTGCGTCGGCTTTACCACTGCTGCAACCCAATTACAATCAAGATAACGATAATGTTGTCGTAGACGCTGATACCATTGATGAAATTCAGCAGCGTCCCCTTGATTGGTCGCGTCAACTCCCCCTAACGCAGTACTTAACAGTGCGAAAGAATCATAAATTTCCCCCTGTCTTGGTGGTGATTAACCAAGCTTGGGTGGATAATCCTCAAGCTGAGGAGTGGGATGACCAAGGACGAGCCAAACAGTCTAGTATAGATTTTACAGCGCTCGATAAAGATAGTAAGGTCGGTTTGCTGAATGTTTCCGATGAGGATGTGACCATATATGCATTGGATGGACAACACCGTCTGATGGGGGTACAGGGTCTGATGGAGTTGATGAAAACTGGGACACTCCAGCGTTACAAGAAGGATAAAACTCCCGACAATACTGTAATCAAAATGGCTGATTTGATAGAAAAATACCAAGTTCAGCCTGCTTATCTGCAAACTTTACCGAAAGAAAAAATTGGTATCGAATTTATCAGTGCAGTTGCGGTTGGGGAAACCCGCGAACAAGCAAGACGACGGGTGAGGTCTATATTTGTTCATGTTAACCTGATGGCTGCACCCTTGACTAAAGGTCAGTTAGCACAGCTAAATGAGGATGATGGTTTTTCGATAGCTGCAAGAAAAATCGCTGTCACCCATCCACTTTTTGAACAGCAGGAGGGAAGAAAACCTCGTGTTAACTGGGATAGTGCGACAGTTGCAACCAAGTCAACGGTTTTGACGACTCTCCAAGCTCTTAAAGACATGTCTGAGCGCTATTTGGGGTGTAAGTACCCCCACTGGAAACCCTTGGAGAAAGGTTTAATTCCCATGCGTCCAGAGGATGAGGAATTGGAGGAGGGGATTGAGGATTTTCGGGAGTTGTTTGATTATCTCGCCAGTCTTCCTAGTTATAGAATTTTAGAAGATGAGGATACCCCTGGGTTGCGTCGCTTCAGCTTTGAGAAAGATGGTGGTGAAGGTAATATCTTGTTCCGTCCAGTGGGTCAGGTTGCTGTAGTTCACGCTTTGGGTATTTTGCTGTTTAAGAAAGGGTTCTCCCTAGAAGATATTTTTCAGAAGTTGCGAAAGTTCGATAGTCAAGGCGGTTTTAGTAACATGGAGTATCCCCAATCTCTCTGGTATGGGGTTTTGTATGACCCCAATAAAAAGCGGGTACAGGTTGCAGGAAAGGATTTAGCGACGAAGTTACTGGTATATATTTTAGGTGGTATTCAAGACCAGATGGAGCGCGCTGAACTTCGCAAAGCTCTTGCAGATACGCGGACTTTTGAGAATCGGACTGTGGGTTTTGAGGGTAAGTTTGTGGAACCGAAGAAACTGGGATTACCACCTATTTTGTAGGAATAATTAACCGCAGATGAACGCAGATGAACGCCGATAGGATATCCTCGTTATTGTTCCCTGTTCCCTGTTTCCCGTTCCCTTTTAATTACGAGAGGAATTTACTCAAATCAAATTCCTCTGGTTTTTCTTCATTTTGATATCTTTCAGCGCTCACCAGTAATAAAATTCTCTCTGTATAATCAACCGCACCACGCAACTCGATTTGCAATATTTCTAAACCACCATTCGCATACTCTTCAAAAATCTCGTTGCGTTGTTTTTCATATTCTTCTTCCATCAAGGAGAGGATTTTGATATCTTTAGTTTCATTAACTCCCAATAATTTAATTATCCATTCATGACCCATTGTCGCAAAATATTCTAGTCTAATGGGACTTGGTTCCCGTTTAGAAATCTCTCCCAACGGAACCCGTTTATTATGTTTAGCACCCAAAGCAGCAGCAAAAGCGATCGCATCTGCAAACGTCCCAAAAGGGCCTGTTCCTCCATCCCCTGATGTTAAAGCTTTCACCAATTCTGCTTTATCCTTAGCAACCCTGATTCTCCCAGTTTCAGCCATATTATTCATCCCCTGATAATCATAAATTTAACTAAAATTTAACTAAAACCCGAACTTAAAGCGATCGCACTCTCTTATCTTGGCGTTCTTGCCATCTTGGCGGTTCATCAGTTTAACATGAAAAATACCCAAACGTAGAAGTTGGGATAAGAATCGTCACCACAAAACCAGCCAACAACATTATCATAAATATCAACAACTTCACCCACGGTAAACCAACATTCCCTGTAAAATAACTTTCCCCTTGAATATTATGACTGAATTGACTGTATTGCTTTAAAGTATATCGAATAAACCCTAAGTAAGCTGGAAAGAAAACCATTACTACCGAATTACGAATTAAAAAATTTAAAAAAGAAAAAATAGTATCTAATCTTTCCCAAGATGAAGCGATATTACAAACCACAGTTAACACATAAATTCCACTCAAAAAAGATACCTTGCTAGTAATTACATCAACAGCCTCATTAAAAGGTAATCTCAACTGCAAATAAAAACCAATGGATAAAATTCCTAACCCAGGTAAAAACAAAAGCAAGTATTTTAGCACATAATAATTATATAAAGGAATCAACATCACCAACAAACTCTGCTGTTTTAACTGTGAACAAAGCTGTTGTTTATTTGAAAAATAAGTTATTTTCTTAGTTCGCTCGTTAAATAAGAAAAATCCCTTATCCTTCCTCTTTCTTGATTCCCCAATAATAAAACCATCTGCAAATCCGAAATCACCAATATTATCGAGATATACTTGATATTCCTGATTATAAATAGCTCTCCCATTCGCACCGACACTATCATTATTCCCAACTTTATTTCCACCAGGAGTAGATATCTCCCATTCTGCAAACCCAACAGTAGCAAAACTAGGAGACTGCAAACAAACTGTCAGAATAATTAAACCCAGAAAAAAATATCGCAGTAATTTCATTACCAAAAACCATTTTAGAGTGTATGGTAAATGCACCCTAAAATCTTTGCGTCCTTCGCGTCTTTGCGCGAAACTTTTTAATCCCTAATCCCCACGAACAACCTCCACAATCTCCGTATACTCAAACTCATTAGGACTTTGCCTAACTAAAGCATACCTTTCCCCATGTAACTCAATATAATCTTCCTCACAATCAGGTTTGCAAGAATAGTAAGTAAGCACATATTCCCTACCAATTCTTTCAGCCATTTCCTCCTCAACTTCCCCCCTCCATTGCGTCTTAGAAACCAACACAATTAACTGATTAGCTAACTGGGGAATTATCTTCGCAATTTCCCGACGATTAATCTGATCCAAACTCCCAAATGGCGAATCCATGACAATCGGAAACGTGCTACTATCAGGCATCATTAATATTTTTTTCTTTTGACTCCACTCCCTTACCCTATCGATAATTGCACCGATAAATGATAAACTAAGGATTTGATTTTCTCCCGTCGAAGCAGCAACTGGCATTTCGATTCCCGAAGTATTTTCTACCAGCGTCAGTTCGTATTTATCGTTGATTTGAGGAATATAAGGTGTAACAGAAATTTCACTGAATATTTCTTGTACTCGCTTTTGTAATTGCAGACGGAAATGCGTTTCTTGCAAAATTTTCACTTGAGTTAATCGCTCAATTGCATCTTGACTAGCAGCAATGCGCCGCTGTGTCAAGGCTTGCTTTTCCTCATTAAATTTCTGTCGATTAATTTGTTTCTCTAACCCAGAAATCTCATGTTCGAGATTAGTAATTTGCTGATTGTTCGCACCCTGTTCTAGAGTTAAATCAGTAATTTTACCTTCTATCTCATCCAAGCGCTTTTGCAAACTGCGAATTTCTTCACTAGGGTCTTTTCTTAATCTTTCTTCAATATTATCTAACTCCAATTCTACTTGGGAAATATTTTCTCTTAATTTGTTAATTCTCCCTTGCTCTCTATCAACATCTTCCCAAAACAGCACAGCTTGTTTATCAATTTCATCCACTTGGGCACCCATACGGATAGCAGTTTCCTCGACCGCTGAAGAACCAGCACGATTTAACAAGTTTTTGACATGGGTGTGGGAGTGACTTCCCTCCTGTAAATCGGCACCACAAATGCAGCGCTTTGAGTTAAGTAAATCATAAACAAACTCCCGTGAAATTCCCGCTGTCAATTCTCCTTTGCACTTCAAATCTTCAATTATTCCCCGAAACTTTGCCGTATGTTTCGACAGCAGTACCGTATAACCTTGGGTAGAAATTGCTTTTTTCAGCGACTCTCTTGTTTTCCGTAATTCTTCTTGATTAGCTGCTTTTTGTTTTTCTAACTCCTGTCGTTTATCTTGCAATTCCTTAGCTGCACTCAGTTCTCGTAAATGGTTACTAGTTTCTTGTTTAAAAGTCTGTTGATATGATAACTCTTGTTTAATTTCCCCTTGGCGTTTGTTTATCCTCTCCATCTCCTGTTCGATTTTTTGTTGCTGCTTTAAAAGCTGTTTCGTTCCGGCATTCCCAATTACTTTTAACTCGTTTTCTAGACTTTTCTTCGCTTCCCCTAAATGCTTGATAGAACGGTTAATTACCTCTACCCCCAACAGCATCTTTGTTGCTTCTGCAATCTCCGCTTTTTTATCCGAACGTACTATATGTTCTATTCTCTCGCCATCAAAGAAGAAATACTGGTGCAAACTTCCAGGTAAAATTTGATTAATTATCTCCTCTGGTTGCTGTTGTGGGTAATACCATGTCCCATCATCTCTCCCTACCCACATGAATAACTGCGTTTTCCCAGCTTCAATATCAGTTTTATTTTTATATACCCGACATTGACGTTTTACTCGGTATCTTTTCCCGTCATGTTCCCAAGCTACTTCTACCCAACATTCTACCGCTTCACCAATTTCTGCTTCCGCGATCGCACGTTTATTCACCAATTGCTCAGTCGATGCAAAAGCTGCACTAAATTTCTCATACAGCACCCAAGTAAACGCATTCAACAAGCTCGTTTTTCCCGTGCCATTATTCCCGTGAATAATCGTAGTATTGCTTTCGTTTCCGATTGCCAAGATTATTTCCGGTGTCTTACTATAAAATGAACGAAAATTACACAACTTAATGGATGTCAGTTTCATTTCACTGCTTCTTTGACAATCCTCAAAATATCATCATTAATATGGCTGTTAATTTTCCTATCCAGTCTGCTTTTTTCTAACTGCCATACCCTCTCAATAATCTGCCTTACTTCCCCAGGAGCGTTTAAAATTGGCTCCTGTACATCATCTATATTCACTTCCTCACTCATCTCACTTGCCATTTACAATTTGCTTTATTTTAACCGCCAGTTTTCTGGAAGTGCTATCCGTAATCACCCTGTTACTTTCGCTGCATTTAATATTTTTTCTTCCCGCTAGTATAATTTTTTATATGTTTTTATTTTCCCAATATCCGCTGAAAAAATTTTCAATAATTCTTTACAAAAAAGCGCTATATTTTTCTGAAGGATTTTGATATTATTTAGTTTATCTAGATATCTATATCATAATGGGGTGTGAGCAATTTTAAAAAAAAACGCCACACCCCATTATATAAATAATAACCCAAATAGTCCCGGTCGAATCACTTTAATCTATAATTATTTTTTATCTCAATTTTTCAGTAAAAATCAACACATTAATAGATAAAAAAAATACATTTGTGGCAACGGATGGGTAGCGGACGAAGCGGATAATTAACCTATATTGCAGCTGCATTTTTGTTAGGCGCCTTAGCTCAAGAGCGCTAAACTTCAATAACCCGAAAATTAGAGCTTCTAATTTTAGTAATCATTTCCCAAATAATTTGCGAAAAAGCGCTGTATTTTCAGGGGGATTTCTGATATTATTATGGTAGATAGATGATTTGCTTTACAATGGGAATGCGTAGCTAAAAAAAATTTGTGTCAATATTCCCATTATCTAAATGATATCACGAAGATGCCCGCAGGAATAGGATTATTATAATATGATTTTTTTTGTGATTTCGTGCATAAAAAAATACATGTTAATTTTATACTTGAAACGCGAATATTCGCGTTTCAAGAGGATTTTGGCGGTTTATATATCCAACAAATCGTAGCGTTTTTGTAAATTAAATAACTTCATTCTCGCTTCACCAGCATTGTCAGCTAAATCAGCAAACTCAACAAATCGACGCAATTCTTTACGTAATAAATTGCGCTCGACTTCTAAAGTTTTTCTATCCAACTCCGGTGGTAGTACAATCATGTCAAATATAGAGGCACGTTCCTTTCCAGGATGGGGGCGTAAAACACGTCCCCTTCTTTGAATAAATTGACGGGGATTTGTGGAACTTGCTAAAATAACTGCCGTTTGAATGGCGGGAATATCAACCCCTTCATCCAAACAGCGGATTGCGACTAAACCCTGCAACTGTCCGCTTTCAAATTGACGGCGTAAAATTTCCCTTTCTTGTAAAGGTGTTTCAGCGGTGTAGGTACTGATTTTATAACCCAGTTCCACACCCAAAACATGAGCGACTGCTTTCAGTTGACGGAGTGAGGACTGATATCCGGTTTCTTGAGAACCATCACTACAATAAAATAGAGTGTGAGTAGTATCACGACGACTGGTCATTAACTCGCGCAGAGCGTGTAATTTGTTTTCTGCAGCACCGATTAACCGCGCTCTTTGCATCAATAATGGCTTTAAATCTTCATTATCTTCAAATTCGCCTAATTCCCCATCTTCTCGTTGACGCCATAATAAAGCTCGTCCAATCTTTTGAGTTAACTTAGAGTAAGTACGGGCTTCCGTGTCAGTTAATTCCACTAGGATGGGATGATAAAGATAATGCACCAATGCACCCTGGTTGATAGCATCCCTTAAGGTAAACTCTGGTTGTAAAACAGTACCAAAATAATCAAACAAAGATTGGGTACCATGTTCATCAAAGTATCTTTCTGGAGTTGCAGATAAAGCAAGGCGTAACCCGACGCGACGGGGTAAACTTTCTTCTAACCTGGGTGCCCCTAAGTTATGCGCTTCGTCACCCACAATCAAAGTTTTTTCGGGAAAATACTTGAGTTGAGATTGAAAGCCATCAGCGATTAAAGTCGAATTGGTGGTGATAATGGTGAGAAATGGTTGCGTACCGGAACGCAGGTTATAAAGCTGGGTAGAAAGTTGACTTTGCCAAGTATGTACGCTCTCAAAAGCTAAGATGGGTTTTAAGTTAAATTTTTCACATTCTCTAGCCCATTGGGTGACAAGATGGCGGTAGGGACAAACAACTAATAAGACTTGTAAACCAATTTGACGGTAGAGTTCGGTGGTAATAGCAAGTGCGGTGATTGTTTTCCCACTACCAGTCGCCATTTTTAGCGTACCTCTACCGTTATTGGTAAACCAACTTCTGGTAGCTTGGAGTTGATATGGTCGTAATTGAATAGATGCTGGGATACGGGGACATCCGGGAAGGGATTGACGATGAGTTTGATAATTTCCCTTATTTTCACCAGCGATTGATAATTTGGCTTTGAGGTGAAATACTGGTGCTAAGTCTGTTTGTTGCTTCGCCGTGAAATACATAGAGTTTCAGTCCAGATAGCAATTAAGTTTCGCGCAAAGGCGCAAAGAACGCAAAGTTTTACAACTGCGTCTTTGCGTTCTTTGCGCGAAATTATCGATTGACAGTGCAACACCTGACGTTTATGTAGCTAATTGATAGAGAAATCATCAATTATAATTACGCCAGACGCCAATGAGTGCGCCTTGGACTTGTACGCTGGTGGCACTGACTTCGATGGGGTTGTATTTTGGATTTGCTGGTTTGAGAGTGACGCGATCGCCACACCTATAAAACCGTTTCAAAGTAGTACCATGTCCATCGACTCGTGCGGCGACGATGGTACCATTTTTGAGAGTATCTGGTTCGGGAACCGGACGCATGAGTACCAAGTCACCGTCAGTAATTAAATCTTCAATCATGCTGTCACCAGTGACCCGCAAAGCGAATGTTTCGGGTGGTAACCGCAAGTCAGAAAAATCTAAATGTTCGACTGCATCGGTGAACGGTTCTAATAAACCACCAGCCGCAATAGTACCGAAAACTGGTATACCTTGTGGTGTAGGACGCAAAATTCTAATTGTTCGCGCCCTACCTTCATTCCATTCAATATAGCCTTTAGTGCGGAGATGATCCAAACGACTTTGCACTGGTGCTGGTGATTTTAAATTCATCGCTTCCATCATTTGACGAATGGAAGGTGAATGCCCTTGTGTGCGAATATATTCCACCAGCCATTCATATAATTCTCGTTGGGGGTTAGTTAAAGGTTCCATAAATTTATCGGGAGGTAAAACAAATCCCTTTAGAACATTAGTACTACAAAAAACCTCCCTTGAGTGTAATTTTGGATGAGAGATTTTAGATTTTGGATTGAAATTAGCTGCATAATCCAAAATCTAAAATCTAAAATCTAAAATTCCGTTGCTCCCAAAATACTTGCTAGCAAAGCTTTTTGAGCGTGCATCCGATTTTCAGCTTGCTCCCAAATGCGAGAGTGAGAACCTTCCATAGCTCCATCGGTAATTTCTTCTCCCCGATGGGCTGGTAAGCAGTGTAAAACAATTGCTTCTGGGTCAGCAAGGCTTAATAATTGCTCGTTAATTTGATAGGGTTGGAAGATAGGGGTACGGCTGTCTGCTTCTGATTCTTGACCCATACTTGCCCAAACATCGGTGTAAAGTGCATGAGTACCCTTTGCAGCTAATTCGGGGTCATTACTCAGGATAACTTCCGATTTATCACCTGCAATTGCTCTAGCTTTTTCTGTAATTGCTGAGTCTGGTTCATATCCTTTGGGGAAGGCAATTCTCACATTCATTCCTACTAAAGCACAGCCAATCATTAGGGAATTAGCGACATTATTACCATCACCGACATAGGTTAAGGTTAACCCAGAAAGCTTGCCAAAGGATTCTTGAATTGTTAATAAATCCGCCAATACCTGACAGGGATGCTCTAAATCAGTCAGAGCATTAATTACAGGAATTTTAGCATAGTTGGCGAAGGTTTCTAACTCCTGCTGTGCAAAGGTGCGAATCGCCAAGATATCTAAATATCTATCTAGCACGCGCGCCGTATCTTGTACAGGTTCACCGCGACTAACTTGGGTGACATTGGGGTTGAGGTCAATTACTTGTCCACCCAGTTGGTACATCGCTACAGTAAAACTTACCCTAGTACGGGTAGAAGCCTTGGAAAACAACAGTCCCAAAACTTTAGGACACCGCAATTGCAGCTTACCAGATTTCAGTTGGGCTGCTAATTGCAGTTGTTCGTGAATCTCAGCGCTACTGAGGTCTGCCAGACTTAATAAATCTCTACCTAACATCGCTGCCATGCTTCTGATATCTGTTTAAAGGACAATTGGTTTTACCCGGTTTGTTCACCAAGGCACGTCAAAAAATATACTGTTTTTCACCCTATCAGATATATTTCTTCTAGCCCAGTCGGGGTTTTCCCTATATTTGGGAGACCCCTTGACTGGAGACCCTGGACGCATGGCGATCGCCTGGGTATGTACCTAGAGATAAATATTACCTTTCAAATTTTCGTCAGTGATTGAAATCACACTGTTTTAGTGATAGTATCACGATTCTCACCCCCCTCAAATCACCACCTCTGCTGGCAAAATCCTTGATATTTAAATAATCAAGCATGTTTTAGTCGGTGGGTGTAGGGTCTTATGTTTTCTTTACCTGGCAGTATTGAAGAATTAGTTCAAGATATTTTTGTCTGCCGCAAGGTGACGGACACAGACCGCAGCCAACTCAAAAAGCTCTTGCTGTCAACCACCCTCAGCGAAGAAGAACATATTCTCATCGACAGGCTACTTTATGGTGTACGAAAAGGCTTACTTACGGTAGAATGTTAGATCGGTGAGTAAATCAACCCAAAAATCACGCCAGCATAGCACAGTGGTAGTGCATCCGACTTGTAATCGGAAGGTCGTCGGTTCAAATCCGACTGCTGGCTTTCAGGAAAGTGATTAGTTGCGATCGCTTCGCTACTGCACTACGCGCCGATAGATCGCAAGAAAGTCGGGAACTATCAGCCATCGTCCCCAAATACTAGGGAAGTAGAGATGTTATATGTAACTTTTCTACTCCCCCCGTGTCCCCTACTTCCTGGTTTTAGTCGTAAACACATTGGTGAACATCATCAAAAATCCACCCAAAAGAACAGCCAGAGCAACTCCCACCGTCACCAAGTCAAGGGTATTAATGTTTTCCATGATTTCGGTATTTCAACAATTATTTCAATTTGACAACTCCCAACTCAGGGTGGGGAGACCCCACCCCTACAGACTGGTGGACTCCTAAAAGTCTACCCCGCGCTTAAGTTCGACACCATTGTTAGCATAGTGCTTGTGACAGTACACCTCTGAGTGAATGCTAGCCAAATCAAAGTATGCGGGTTGATTTTGGCAACGTCCGGTGATAATTACTTCTGTATCCTGGGGTTTGTGAAGTAGAGCTTCCACAATTGGTTCCACGGGAAGTAATTCTAAGTCAACGGTAGGATTAAGTTCATCGAGAATGATAGTTTTATACAACCCAGAGGCGATCGCACTCTGAGCAATTCTCCAACCCCTTTCAGCTTCCTGGTAATCTAATTCCGTGCGAGAATTCCGCCAAACAATAGCATCTCGACCGCAACGTTGATGATCCACCACTTCCGGGTAAGATTTTTGCAAAGCCGCAATTGCCGCATCTTCGGTGTAGCCAGAACCACCCTTAAGCCACTGCATAATTAACACACGAGTCGAGCCGGGATGGTTAATTCCCCTACCAATAGCTTGCAAAGCCTTACCCAAAGCACTAGTAGACTTACCTTTCCCAGCACCCGTATAAATTTCAATGCCTTTAATCCCCACAGATGCTGCTGTAGGATGGTGGTGGGGTTTCATTTCCGAGTGCAAATCTGCAATCTCTAGGAGTGCTGGGGGTGCTGCCCGTCCTGTGGTAATAATTTCTAAATCATAGGGCTTATTTTTCAGTGTTTTTACTACCTCATCCACTGGTAATAAGCCCAAATCTAAGACGGGGTTAATTTCATCCAAGACGACTACCGAATACAAACCGGATGCGATCGCACCCTTTGCCACATCCCAGCCCCTTTGTGCTTCTGCCCTATCAAAGGGTGTAATTTCCGATGCACCAAAGTATTCTGCCCTCCCAGTGCGAACCTGGTCAATTAAATGAGGGAACCCTCGTTGTAAGGCAGCAATAGCCCCATCTTCATCATAAGCCCGCTCTGGTCCCTTTAAAAACCGCAACAGCAAAACCCGGTGGGGATTGTCTGTAGGGGTATTGATACCCAAGCCAATGGAGCGCAAAACTACCCCCAGTGCGGCTTGGGACTTCCCTTTCCCTACACCATCATAGACATGAATTTGACCCGTGAGACGTTGCGGACGTACCTGCGCTGTGCGAATGCCAATACCGTTCCTTGTCATCTTGTGATTAACTGTGTGTTGTGGCAGTCTTTGATCTTAGCGGAGGTTTTCGATTGTGGTGGAGGTATAAGAGTGGAATTGAATCTGAAGGATGACTCTAATAATCCAAGCTGCTATGTTAAAAACATTATACCATTAGTATTATTCCATTGGCATTAATTACAATAATTTTTATGTATTTTTTATCTCAGGTAACACCATTAATTCTTGATATTCATATACTCAACTTTTTTTAATTGATTGAGGACTGCTAGAGTATCATTCCTTAATCCCATAAGTTACACTCACCTGACTCCTCACCTCTACCTGTGGAGGAACAGAAGGGTCATAAGGTGGTACAGTGTCGCTAGAAAGAGCAAAGGGAGACACCGGAACACCTACTTTTGTACCACAACCAGAAGCACTAGGAGAACCAGTGCTAGGAAACACAGTCACTGACAAAACATCACCTAATTTCACACCCAAATCCTGAGCAAAACTGTTAATTTGATTGCGAGCATCACCTAGCGCTATCTTACGTGCTTCCCGTTCTAAAGGCTGACAATTATTCACCGCATATACTGCACCGATACTTTGCACAATCACCTGATTATTGCTATTTCTTGATGCTTTACTTACCTGAGCTACAACTTGCTCAATACGGTCTTGAGTAGGGTTGTTAAGCTTTACTATTACTTGGGGAGTTTCTACTGAATTAGCTCGGATATGAATATCTTTTTCATTTACTTTAATAGCAACTAGAGCATCAACTACAGGTTTTAAAGCTAACTGTGTACTCTGTTGTTCACTATCAGAGGGTAACTTTAATCCTGCTATGGGTGCTTGAGCAATGTTGCTAGCAATAAACCGGAACTCCAGACGTGCTGTATCTGCTGGTGCTGTGACTTGACCTTGACCAATAATTGTAATTGCTCTTTGATTAACTACAGGTTGAGGATTAGCATTGCTTACTGGTGCTGGGTTTATCCCTGGTTGAGCAATCATTGTTGATGATGGAACTGTTTGTCGTTCAATTGTATCTATAACAACACGACCTTCAGCGCTACCAGTTTTGCTTACCCCAAACAATAGAGCTAATATTATAGTTACTGAAACTATGGGTAAAAATTTAATCCTGCCCATGAATCCCGACTCTCCCAGAAAAGTTAGCGGTGGTACAACTAGGAATTGAGTTGTATCTCCCAAGTTGTGAATATGTGTGAATTTTTGAAAAAATTTTAGTAGAAATATTGCACCCAATCAGCAACTTCACCCTAACATACCCAGAAAAAAACACTTCTGGCAAAATGCCAAAAATTAAGTAGGTAGAAGTCAAC
The DNA here is from genome assembly GCA_035285345.1 of Nostocaceae cyanobacterium. Classification (GTDB taxonomy): domain Bacteria; phylum Cyanobacteriota; class Cyanobacteriia; order Cyanobacteriales; family Nostocaceae; genus JAYKJH01. Next base: position 20,018 of record JAYKJH010000033.1, read on the forward strand.
TCCCATAACATCCAAGTAGTTGACGTCTACCTACTGAAAATTGTTGCCTTAATTGCCAGCCATTACACCATGTCTAAAAGATAACCATCATTAGCAAAAATGGGTATAAATTGGTGCATATTTACTTATAAATTTTTCCGGAGTAGGGATTCAAATGTAACTTTTAATCCATTAATATCGGAAACTATTCCTACCAGCAAATTATCTTTATCTGCATCATTTAAACGCTATTTCCCATAACGAAATTTGATTTATTATTTAATGAGTTTCTGGTATAAAAAAAGGGTGGAGAGTATTTTTAATAATTTCTTAAACTTTACCAGTACAGGTGTAACAGGGGAGTTAGCGGCCTTAGCTGCTGCTGGTTTGTGGGCTGTAGCATCGGTGCTATACGGACGTCTGGGACGAACTATTCCGCCACGGGAACTGAACCTGATTAAAGGGATAATTGCGATCGCCCTACTTATCCTCACCATCCTCCTACGGAGAGAGTATTTCTCATTAGTTACTCCCCTTAGTATTTGTTTACTGCTGTTAAGCGGTGTCATCGGCATTGCTTTCGGGGATACAGTTTTCTTCGCTGCCATCAATGCTTTGGGGGCAAGGCGTGTATTGCTGATCAAGACTTTAACCCCCACTATAACCGCCTTGGGGGCAATGATTTTGCTGAGAGAGAATCTCAATATTACTGCTTGGTGTGGCGTGTTATTGACTATTCTGGGAGTCGCTTGGGTAGTGACAGAACGAGTTCCCGTAGCTGGTGATGATGCTTCTCAGCAAATCTGGTGGGGGGTAGGCTTGAGTTTACTAGCCGCAGTCGCCGAAGCTACAGGTGCTATCCTCTCCCGCGCTGCACTAGCAAGTACTAATATTAGTCCCCTGTGGGCCGCCTTGTTGCGGTTAATTGGCGGTACATTGATTCTCCTACCCTGGGTATTGTTAATACAGGACAGAAGCACGGGGAAAACAGAGATGTCTGCCTACAAATCAACTAAGGTGATAGCAGTAACGTTTGTTGCCTCCTTTATTGGGACTTATTTAGGAATTTGGTTGCAACAAACAGCAATTAAGTTTACATCTGTAGGTATTGCTTCAACCCTAATACAAACTAGTCCCTTATTTGTACTTCCAATTGCTATCTGGATGGGTGATAAAGTAACTTGGAGAGCGGTTTTAGGTGTAGTAATTGCCATCTGCGGTGTAGCAGTGTTGTTTTACTGGCGATAAATTAAAATTGGAGATTTGGAACGACAATCATCACAAATGCGAGGAGCAATATTATATGGTACGGCTAATTGTAATCTTAATCTTAGCGGTGCTGCTAACAAGCTGTAGCACGCTGGTGCTGACTCCGACTACCCAGATGGTAGAAAAAGCGATCGCGCTACAACTAGATATTACCAAGCAGCTACTCCAGCAAAAAGTGGATTTAGATTTTCAAGGTTTTGAAATCAATCATCTGCGAATCAAAAAGCAAAAAGCTGTGAATTATCAAAAGTTACCTACTTACCACATTCAAGGAACTTATGATTTGACTTTTAAAGTCCCAGATAAAAAAGTTTCCCAACCCCAAAATCCCTTTGATATTTATCTGCAACTCCAGAAGGAAGGGAAAACTTGGCGATTGATATTTCCGGAAATCAGCGGGAAGGAGAATAAGACAGTGTGGCGGAGTTATTTAGTGAACTAAATAACCACAGAGACGCAGAGAACACAGAGGATGTAGCTATAGTTCATTGTCGGTAAGACTATTGTACCCCCACCGCGTGTTTGGTGATAATTCTGGTACAACTAGATGTTTTAATTTAACCACAGATAAACACAGATATACCATCTGTGTCCATCTGTGCTAATCCGTGTTTATTCTTGCCCCATTCTATTGATAAATTGCGCCAATTGCTTCACTCACAGGCTGCCAATTTTCCGCCACAAAACTTGTGATTTGGTGGGTAATCGGCAAACTATCAACTACCATCCCAGTACACAATAACATCATGTAAAGGATGGAATAGAGAAACATTCCTCTTGCCAAAGTTCTATCCTCTGGGTTTTGTAGCAGCTTCCAGGCTTTGAGGATAAACACTGCTCCCAAGCATAAAGCAATGGCTGCATACACAATACCACTCACCTGCAAGGGATAGACTAGTAAGAAGGTAGCGGCGACTGTAATCAGGGTATATACCCAAATTTGCTTAACTGTTGCCGTATCTCCAGCTACGACAGGTAGCATGGGTACACCTACCTTAGCGTAGTCATCACGAATCATCAATGCCAGTGCCCAGAAGTGGGGAGGTGTCCATAAAAACACAATCCCAAATAGCAACCATGCTGTCCAGCTTAGGGTTCCCGTCACGGCTGCCCAGCCTACTAGTGCTGGAATTGCTCCTGCTGCCCCACCGATAACGATATTTTGTGTGCTGTGACGTTTCAACCAGTGAGTGTAAACCAATACGTAGAAAATAATGCCAGACATTGCTAAACAAGCAGCTAGCAGGTTAGCAAATACTGTCAGGATGGTGAAGGAAATAATTGCGAGAAAAATAGCAAAAACCACAGCGTGGAGTGGTTGTATCCTACCGGAAGGTAAAGGACGGTGGCGCGTGCGCTCCATGTCATAGTCAATATCGCGGTCATAGACGCAATTAATGACTTGAGCGCTAGCAGCCGCCGAAGTACCACCCACCAGTGTTGCTATCAACAATAAAGGGTCTACCTGTCCCTGAGCAGCGATCCACATGCTACCAGCGGTGGTAATCAACAACAAAGGGATAATTCTGGGCTTAGTTAGCTGGTAGTAGCTTTGAATAACTTGTAAAAAATTCTCATGCTGACGAGAGACATTAGTCTCAACCATAGGTAGTATTCCTTATTTTTTTAGACGAGATCAGACTAAGAGTTTTGAGTTCTCAGTTGTAGGGGTGGGGTTTCCCAACCCTGACAGCACTGTTGGGAGGGTTGGGAAACACCTCCTGTAAAAGACTCACGACTCAGTAATCAGATGGCGAGTTTGGGCTTTGTCGCGCAGCGCTAGGACAGTAAATACCACCAGAGAACCGAGCAGAGCCGCACCTACTACTTGGTGCGAGACGGTGAGTGGCTCGACTTGCAGGTGTAACCGGAAGGTGGCAACTCCGACAATCAGTTGTAAGATTAAGAACCCACCAGCCATATTTGCCAGCGTCCGCAAAGCCGGATGTAGTGCTGGTGTCCGCCAAGCGAGAATGACTACTGCCAAGGTTGCTAGGGTCGGCGGCACTATACCAACGATATGGCTGTACATCACACCACAAAGTTGAGAACCACCGAAGCACTGGTGCAGTGCCCAGCGAGAACCCACTAATGCCCCTAATAAACTTTGCAGGTAAACCAAAACAGCCGCAGTTAGACCTACCCAAGGCAATTTATCTGTAGTGCCGGTACCTTGATAGGGGGTGAGTGCGGTGCCAATTACCAGCAGGGTGATGAAAAACATCAGTGCCGTTCCCAAGTGAGCGGTGACGATATCAAAGCGCAACAGTTCCGTTACGGTAAGTCCACCCAAGACCCCTTGAAAGACAATTAAACCTAAAGCAAAGGCAGACATCCAAGGTAGCCAATTGGGTAAGGATTGACGATACCACCACGACAAGCCCACTAGCGCTATAGTACTGATACCCACCAATGCCGCATCTAAGCGGTGAATCCACTCCAGAAATACTTGTAGATTCATCTGCTGGGTGGGGACTAGTTCTCCATAGCACAGCGGCCAGTCAGGGCAAGCAAGACCCGCATTCATGACCCGCGTCGCACTGCCTATAGCCATCAAAATCAACGTAGCTACAGCAATTTTCCATACCAAGCCCCGAATTCGTGCCTGAGCTTGGGGCGTCTGATGTGCGACTGCGGTTGGTTGATTTAGTACGGATTCGGTCATTAAGGATACCTTCTAGCAATCATTAGAGCCATTAAAGTTAGCATTTTTGTGAGTCTCGGCTCATTTCCACCGTAGCTTAATGTCTTCCGAGGAAACATTTGCCTATACGTTCTACTTTGAATGACGCTATGCCATACCCTTGAAAGCTTTAGGGATTTTTCATGTTGTGGGTAAATCTCGAAGGCGATAAATAATACAGTTTGCCAAACTACATTTTCTTAACTCTTTCTTTAGGTAGAGATGGGCAATGCTTTTATTAAGTAACAATTACAGCGATTCTAAAGATAATCTGAAGTTTTGGAAAAAATTTTTTTCATCCTCAATTAATCGCGATCGCTACACTAACGTGGTAGATGAGCTAATTTATATAAGGCTATAAAAAGCTATAAATCTTAGTAAATTCCCAAGTTATATACCCCGTGAAAATTCCTAGTTCCATCTGGACATTACTCATAGGCATAGTCCTGACCCTAGTCAGCCTCTGGTACGGTCAGAATCATGGATTACTGCCAGTAGCAGCTTCCAACGAAGCCACTTTGGTGGATGGTCTGTTTAACACAATGATGATTGTCTCCACCGGAATCTTTCTAATTGTTGAAGGAGTCCTGATTTATTGTGCTTTCAAATACCGTCGTCGGTCGGGAGACGATACAGACGGACCACCAGTTTACGGTAATATCCCCTTAGAAATTCTCTGGACGGCTATTCCCGCAGTCATAGTCCTGGGTATTTCAATTTACAGCTTTGACGTGTATAACTCTATGGGTGGTTTTGACCCCCACGGTGGTCATGGAAGTCCCATGCAACACCAGTCAATGAAAATGCCAGGAGCCGCCATTGCTGCCACCTTGAGCGATACACCGCAACCAGACAGTTCTATTATTGCCCAAAACGTCAATCCCCAGGAACAAGCCCAAGCATCGGCGCTGGAAGTGAATGTTACCGGCTTGCAGTACGCCTTTATTTTCACCTACCCCCAGACAGGGGTAGTGTCCGGTGAGTTGCATGTTCCCATTGGACAGGAAGTAGTACTCAATATGAGCGCTAACGATGTCATCCACGCCTTCTGGGTACCGGAATTTCGCCTAAAGCAGGATATAATTCCCGGTCGTGAGACCCAGATTCGCTTCACAGCCAAAACCAAGGGAGACTACGCAGTCGTTTGTGCTGAACTTTGCGGACCATACCACGGTGCGATGCGGACACAGGTAATTGTCCAAACCCCCGAAGAATTTGAGCAATGGCAGCAACAGCAGCTAGTAGCTAGCCGAGAAGAACTCACCTCAGCCGTTGCAGCTAAACCAGGTGACATGGACGCCGATGAATTCCTTGCACCTTACATCCAAGACATGGGAATTCAGCCAGAAATCGTTACTCATCTCCACCATCAGCATTAGTCAACCGTCAAACCTCAACAGTAGAGACATTCCCGTGGAACGTCTTTATCAATGACCGAGGACAGAAGAGAAAGTTGTTATGACACAAGTCCAGATCCAAGAAAATGCCAATATCCCGGCACGGATTGAAGAACCGGGGGAAAGAAAATGGCAAGATTACTTTACCTTCAATACTGACCACAAGGTGATTGGGATTCAATACCTAGTCACGACATTTATTTTCTACTGTATCGGTGGGGTGCTGGCGGACTTGGTTCGCACGGAACTGAGAACACCAGATGTGGATTTTGTTGACCCGGAAGTGTACAACAGCTTGTTTACACTTCACGCCACCATCATGATTTTCCTGTGGATTGTCCCCGCCGCCGCAGGCTTTGCTAACTTCCTGGTTCCCCTGATGATCGGGGCTAGGGATATGGCTTTTCCCCGTCTGAATGCTTTGGCATTTTGGATGATTCCCCCGGCGGGAATATTGCTGATTATTAGCTTAGTAATCGGTGATGCAGCCCAAGCAGGTTGGACTTCCTACCCTCCCCTGAGTTTGGTCACAGGTAAAGTGGGTGAGGGAATATGGATTATGAGTATCCTACTGCTGGGTACTTCCTCCATACTTGGGGCACTAAATTTTCTCGTCACCATTTTAAAGATGCGTATCCCCAGTATGGGAGTGCATCAAATGCCCTTGTTTTGCTGGGCAATACTAGCTACCTCTGCACTAGCGCTAGTATCCACTCCTGTGCTAGCAGGTGCGCTCATTTTACTAGCATTTGACCTATTTGCCGGTACGGCATTCTTTAATCCCACTGGCGGTGGAGACCCAGTAGTTTACCAGCACATGTTCTGGTTCTACTCCCACCCAGCGGTGTACATCATGATTTTGCCCTTCTTTGGGGTAATTTCCGAAGTCATTCCCGTTCACTCCCGCAAGCCGATTTTTGGTTACAAAGCTATTGCTTACTCTAGTTTGGCGATTAGCTTCTTGGGTCTAATTGTTTGGGCACACCACATGTTTACCAGTGGTATTCCCGGCTGGTTACGGATGTTCTTCATGATTACCACCATGATTATCGCCGTGCCCACTGGTATTAAAATCTTCAGTTGGCTAGGGACTATGTGGGGCGGTAAACTACGGCTCAATAGCGCCATGCTTTTCGCTATGGGCTTTGTTGGTACTTTCGTTATCGGTGGTATCAGTGGTGTGATGTTGGCAGCAGTGCCCTTTGATATCCACGTTCACGATACCTATTTTGTCGTGGCACACCTGCACTACGTCCTGTTTGGCGGTAGCGTTCTCGGCATTTATGCTGGGTTCTACCAGTGGTTCCCGAAAATGACCGGACGGATGCTCAACGAAACTTGGGGTAAGGTTCACTTTGCTCTCACCATCGTCGGGTTAAACATGACCTTCTTACCCATGCACAAGCTGGGATTGATGGGTATGAACCGCCGTATCGCCCAATATGACCCGAAATACACCTTCTTGAATGAAATTTGCACTTATGGTGCTTATCTGTTGGCGGTGTCTACCTTCCCCTTCATCATCAATGTGATTTGGAGTTGGATGTACGGTGAGAAAGCACCGAATAATCCTTGGAAAGCTCTCACCCTAGAGTGGATGACTACCTCTCCCCCAGCGATCGAGAATTTCCATAAACTGCCCGTCTTGGCTACCGGACCCTACGATTATGGCTTGGAGAATACTAGCCAAGGTGTACCTTTAGAAAGCTCCGATCCAGTCTTGTCTGCTGGTCCCAATTCCGTCTTACGTGCCGATCCAGACGAACCATACCCCACTATTGCCGCTCAGAAAGAAGAAGGACAACCAACTTCTGACTCCTAACTCCTAACTCGTTCCCAGGTTCTACCTGGGAATCCCACAAAAGTGGCTCTGCCACTTTCACCAGACACAGCCTCTTGTGAGAGAAAACACTATAGCGAAATAGAAAATTCATGCAAGGTCAAACAATAGATCCAGCTAAGACTGCTCTCAATTATCACCACACCACAGAAGCAGCCCATCACGAAGAACACCCAGACCTGCGTATCTTTGGTCTAATTGTGTTCCTCATCGCTGAGGGCATGATTTTTATGGGTATGTTCGGTGCCTATTTGGCATTTCGTTCCACCTTACCTTCTTGGCCTCCCGAAGGCACCCCTGAGTTAGAATTACTGCTACCAGGCGTCAACACTTTGATTCTGATTTCTAGCAGTTTCGTCATCCATAATGCCGACTCCGCGATTAAAAAGAATGACGTTAAAGGAATGCGTACCTGGATGGCAATTACTGCCGCTATGGGTGCAATTTTCTTAGCAGGTCAGGCTTATGAATATTTTCATCTAGAATTTGGTCTGACTACTAATTTATTTGCTAGTGCTTTTTATGTCTTAACCGGCTTCCACGGCTTACACGTGTTTATCGGTGTCTTGACTATTCTGGCTGTGTTGTGGCGTTCCCGCACCCCTGGTCACTACAGTAATGAAAAGCACTTTGGTATGGAAGCGGCGGAGATTTACTGGCACTTTGTGGATGTAATTTGGATTATCCTGTTTGGGTTGTTGTACATCCTTTGATATTGAGTTTTGAAGGTTGATTTGTGGGGGCACAACAGTGTTGTGCCCCTACGATTTAGATTGCGTCATCTTCACCGACAAGCCGCAAAACATGCTTATATAAAGATTCAGCAATCCAGAAGCCTGCTTGATTAATTAGAGAATCCAGCACAGGTTGTACTGTAGGAATGAGCTTCTGACTTTTTGCTTCAACCAAGATGCCAATAATTCCTGTAAATCTGAGGTTGAGATTAGCAGCAATAGTTCGCCCACGTCGCTCATCGATGAGGAGTTGATCCGCTTTGAGTTCTAATGCTAAAGCAATTGCTTCAGCCTCACCAGTATCCAAGTCGTTTTCCAGGACTTCAACCACCGTGCGGTTGCTAACTTGGCGTATTTGAATCCAGTCAAAGGTTTGAACTTCCGTGGCGCCGGCTACTGGAAAATCGGGGTCAGTCAGTTCCCTGTAAACAGCTTCCGGGATAATTACAGTTTCATAAAGTTGATGGAGAAGGTGAAACTGGTTGATTGCTGCAAGGTTATTGATAGGCGAGGTGTCACTGACTATAATCACAGTCTGCCCATCTCTCGCAAGTTTTTGATGTCTTGTTCCAAATCTTCTATATCATAGTGAACAGAAATTTGACGGCTAGCGAGTAAATGCTGAAAGGCAATTCGATTCATACCTGCAAACCGACTAGCTTGAGCAAGAGTTAGCTTTTCCTTCTGAAAAAGCATGATAGCTATTTCTTGCTTCATCTCGCTTTCTGTCATGCGAGTTGCAGCCATAATTTCTTCAGGTATAACAATATTCATCGCCGAGTTCTTCTCCATTTCTTCTATTTTACTTACACAGACGAAAAGCAGTTACTTTCGGTAGCTATTTGTTTTTACTTGCGGTCACTCACTTTAGTCTAAACTTCAGCCATAACCCAAGGCGTAATCATCCGGAGCAAAGCCGAACCGCCAGAAGATTACTTAATAGGTGGGCGTTTGAGTGAAGCGCTGATCCTAAGTTGAGGATAGGAGCGACTCTACCCCAAGTCAAAAAAGTAAGGATGATTTATGACGGAACCAAAAGTAATTTGTACTGTAGATTTTAGACAAGCAGGCCTCGACGACGACTACACTCTTTATGAGGATGGACAAGTAAAACATTTTTATGATCGCAACATGTATTCGCTGAATCATGAAGATTGGCTTGAAGCCAAAACCCTAAGCGATAACATTAAGCAGAAATTTCTTGATACATGCCCTGAAGAGTTAAAAGAAAAAGCAAGAAAATTACTGTACCCCTACAAGGTATCCCAGGAAGAAACACGAAGATAATTTTTTCGGGTGGGCACTGCATACATCACCTTGAAACCCTTATTTTGATGGTGTGAAGCAGTACCCACCCTACTGTTTATGACCTACCACTGTTGTAGCCACCCCCACTCGTTCAGCCAGCGAAAATCAATGAGTGCGCTTGCGTCAAGAATTGTTCCGTTAAGCGACTGCATAAACCTCATTTTCTTGACGACGCACCCGCAGTTTTTCAACAGTTAAGTTGAGAAGTTCTGCTGCTTTCATCTCTGAAATCTTGCCCAATTTTAAGGACTGCCAAATTAGAAATTCATAACGTTCATTTTCTGGATAATCCTCCGCTGCCAGTGCTGGTGGTAATTCCATTGAGTTTTGCAAAGATGCACCATCATGTTGCTTTTTATAGATTGCACATATTTTGGCTTTCTCTTTAGCGAAATCAATTATTCCCATTTCTGCTAAACGATTCAAGATGACTAGGTAACTCACCCGAAAATGCCGTTTGAGTTTGACAATATCTTTAGTAAGTGTGTACATCCGCTCAAATTCAGCTTGTGGAACAAGTAGATGACTGGCAAAGTAATTAGCTACTTTTTCTCGTGCTTTTTCTTCTTCTTTGGTTCCTTCTTCAATTAGAGTGTTTTGGTACTCTACGCGATGGAAGATAAGGTGTCCAATTTCATGTGCCAGGGTAAATAATTGACGTTCAATGGTGATGTTATGGGTATTTACCAAAACAAAAGCACCTTCAATATCACTACAAGCACTCAGACCAAAGAAACCTTTAATGGGAATGGAGGAGCGTAAAACTTTTAAACCGATTTCTTCTACAGACTGAAACAGGTTTGCAATGGGAGCATCTCCCAAGCCCAGGCGATGACGAAACAAACCAGCTATTGTCTGAATGTGCTTTTCATTGCCTTCTACTTGATGGCAAGGTGTACTTTCTGGGGTGTAGGTTGGTAAGCCAACTGCTTGTTCTAGGGCGTTATAAGTTTGCAGCATTCGTAGCACTTGGGCTGCAAACTGGGCATTTTTGAGGCAGTGCGTTGCGCGGGGAACCCGCGTTGTAGCAACTGCCGTGTCGAATGTTACATGAGCGCGGAACCGGAAGTTGGGTAGTCCTTCACCTTGTGAGCGTAGCAAGTCGTCGAGTGTAATGCCCAAAGCACTCGCCAGAGCAGAGAGGATTTTGCTGTCTGGTAAAGTTTTGGCGTTCTCGTAGTTATTGATGCTCTGGCGAGTTACCCCGGTAGTTGCAGCAAGTTGCTCTTGAGACAAGCCTAGACTTTTACGGTAGCGGATCAGGTTCGCAGCAATGATCTCTTTCATGGCTGATTCTTTCCTGTGTTAGCGTAGCGGCTCCGTTAGGAGCATCGCTAGAGGTATCAAAGTTGTTGATGCTATTTTTTCTAATTATAATAGAAAATGTCAAAGCACTTTTACATCTATCGCAAGGAGGTGATAAAGATATGGCAAAGAATACAGGCAAGGGCTATCGCCGTGGTGCTGTGGATAACCGCAGCCAAACTTACAACCCTGTGACCGAACAATGGGTGAAGCGTGATGCTGAAACCGGACGGTTTATGGACGTGAAGCAAAACGGAGAACCTTTTAAAGGTGTTCGTAAGGAAGATTAATACCAAATTGCGTCCAGTGTGGAGACTGAACGCAACTCGGTATAGGTCTTAGGTTTGGTTTATTGAAGGGGTGGTATTACACTCATAGCCCACTCCTTCAGTTCTCTTAATTATCTTAATCTTCGGCTTCAAAATCCAGAGCATCACCATTAAAAAAAAATGGTCAGTAAATTTGATACCTTGCTCTTGCTAAACGGAAAGGGAATTAATGTTGAGATTTCTTATCAACATAAAACAGAATTTCTAATTACCTCCCCACACCCGAATCGTTCTATCAAAACCACCACTAGCAAGCATTTTACCATCCGGACTAAATGCGATCGCACTCACCCAATCTTGTACAGGCAGTGTATTTAATAACTCACCTGTAGATAAATTCCACAGGATAATTCCATCTCTACCAGCACTAGCAAGGGTATTACCTTGGGGATTAATAGCGATCGCACTCACCCAGTTACTATGACCTCTCAGGGTGCGAGTAAGTTTACCATTATTCACATTCCAAAGTTTAATGGTGCGATCGCGACTGGCACTGACTAGGGTATTACCATCACGTGTAAAAGCCACATCGCTGATCATATTAGAATGCGCTCCTGCAACTGTACGAATTAATCTCGCAGTATTCAAATCCCATATCTTAATTGCGCCCTTAGCATCACCCGTGGCTAGCGTACTCCCATCTGGACTAATTGCCAAGGTATGCACCAAATTATCAAACCTAACTATCCTAGCCAAGGGACGCTGTTGTTGCAAATCCCACAAACGTACCCCATCTAACCCACCACTAGCAAGAATTCTATTATCCGGTGTCATTGCCAGCGACAACACATTGGCAGTATGTTCGCGGAAGCTACGAGTATACTTATTCGTCTTCAGGTTCCAAAGATTAATCGTGTTGTCATCACTACCGCTGACTAAAGTTTGACCATCCGGCGAAATTAACAGCGATTCTACAGCCTGACTGTGAGCTTTGCGGATAATCCCCACTCTTTTCCCCGTGAGGGTGTTCCACAAGCCAATTCTCGTGTCATTCTCTCCACCACCACTCACCAGAATTGTACTATCCGGACTGAAGGTAAGGGATGTAACGGTTCCTGAATGTTCGGTGATGCTGTAGACCAGTTGCGGATTAGTAAAGCTGTTGCTGGTAGGGGAAGGGGGTGTAAATTCCGTCTCTGCAAGAGCCGTATCAAAAATAGCCCTTTCTCCACTCAAAAAAGGCCAGCCAAACACTGCCGTAACTAATAGGATAATGCCAGGGCGAAGCACAGCGATACCCCTACCTCTCCCCATACTGCTCAATTATGATTCCTCAATTTTACTAGTTGCCAAAGTCCCCCAGTCCCCAGTCCTGAGTACAAACCAATGACCAATGACTGATGACTTATGACTTATGACCATTAATACGGAGGCTTTTTCTTAGTCATACTCAGCATAGGTAGCGCTGTATTAGAACTAGAAGAATGAGGTGGCAAATATTGTTGCACTACGGGTTGTTCTTCCGCTAAGGGTTGACGCTGTTGGATCATCCACCACCGCCAGCCTAACGCTACACCTGCACTAAGTAAACCAAAAGTAAACAGTGACCATTTGTAATCAAAGCCACCAATTACCGCTTCCACTAACCCCATCGTGATTAAAGTACTAGGGATTGGTTCTCTCCGATAAGCTGATTTAATAAACCGAGTCAATCCAACATTCATCACAGCGTGGTGTATTCCTGTTTAGCTATAACTACTTTTAATCTTAAGACCTAAGACTATAACCAGCCGGGAGTCCCAGCTGGTTCCTACTCTTTTACTACTACCTTAGCAGTTGCTATTCCGTATTAATTTTCGACTTATCTTAGACCTAGCCAAGATAGTACACCTTGATTGGTAACGTATTCAATCACCACCATCATCAGAAAGCCAATCATCGCTGCACGACCATTTAAACGCTCAGCATATTCATTAAAGCCAAATTTTGGCTCCTCTAGCCTGGGTGTAGTTGTAGGCTGTGTTTGTGATGTCATGATACAAAACCTCTTTACTAGTTAGGACGTTCTCACTACCAGACTGTAGAAACAATACTAGCGTCAAAACATCGATTTACATTTATTTACCAACCTTTATATATTGTAAAAAACATTAGGTAATCGTCAATAGCCAAGAGTTATTAGTCATTAGTCATTAGTCATTAGCCAATCTGCATAATCCGCGACAGAGTGGCGGGTATAAAGCTGTCAGACTTAAGCTAGGAACAGGATATATCATAAGAGGCGACAAATGGAAATAGGCGTTCCCAAGGAAACCAAAGACCAAGAGTTTCGTGTGGGTTTGAGTCCTTCTAGCGTGCGGGTGTTGCAGGAAAATGGTCACCAAGTCTTTGTAGAAACGCAAGCAGGGAATGGTGGAGGATTTACGGATGAAGACTATCGGCAAGCAGGAGCCAAAATCGTTACTCAGCAAGAAGCGTGGAATCGGGAGCTAGTAGTTAAAGTCAAAGAACCGCTGCCATCAGAGTATCAGTTCATGCAAAAAGACCAGCTACTGTTTACTTATTTACACTTGGCAGCCGACCGCAGATTAACTGAGTATTTAATTGACTGTGGCATCACTGCGATCGCCTACGAAACGGTAGAACAAGATGGTAATAATAGATTACCTTTGCTCACCCCGATGAGCGTGATTGCCGGTCGTTTAGCGGTACAATTTGGTGCTAGGTTCCTAGAACGGCCGCAAGGCGGTAGAGGCGTCCTGTTGGGCGGTGTACCTGGTGTTAAGCCGGGTAAAGTGGTGATTTTAGGCGGTGGTGTGGTGGGGACAGAAGCGGCGAAAATAGCCGTCGGTATGGGTGCGTCGGTAGAGATATTAGATGTAAATGTAGAACGATTATCCTATCTTGAAACCCTATTTGGCTCTAGAGTAGAACTGCTTTACAGTAACTCTGCTCACATTGAAGCCGCAGTTAGAGAAGCAGACTTGCTGATTGGTGCGGTGTTAGTTTTAGGACGCCGGGCACCTATCCTGGTATCAAGGGAATTAGTTAAACAAATGCATCCCGGTGCGGTAATAGTTGATGTCGCCGTTGACCAAGGCGGTTGTATAGAAACCTTACGTCCGACTTCTCATACTAACCCAGTTTATACAGAAGAGGGTGTAGTCCATTATGGCGTCCCCAATATGCCAGGGGCTGTACCTTGGACTGCAACACAAGCACTTAATAACAGTACTTTACCCTACGTCCTGCTCTTGGCAAACCGGGGAATCGAAGCCTTGGGAATGAACGCAGCATTAGCCAGGGGTGTGAACGTCAAGAACCATCACATCGTCCATCCAGCGGTACAGGAGGTGTTCCCCGACTTAGCAGCGTAGTTAGGTGGAATGGGGATAACTTCTTTGTTAGTCCCCATTCCCCTGTCTCCCTTATTACAGCTTTATCCCGCTTCCCTTGTGCCCTTGGGATGAAACTGGACATAATTGGACAGCCTTGTTTATGGTTATTCCTGGGAGCCGACAGATATCTGTTTTTTGAAGGCTGTCCAATTATGTCTAATCTTTATGAAACCCCCCATACTCCTTTAAACTTTAGATTACTTAATTTTGTGAGGGGGCGATCGCCATGAGTATGGTACCGGAAAGACGTCTCTATAATTTTCAGGACAATCTGACGAGCGAGGATAGACAGTACTACGAGTGGGTGAACTGGGATTTAGTAGAGAAGTTACCAGCTACTGGTAGACATGCTGCAATTACTGAATTTCTCAATGATGAATTTCGCTCAGAAATTGAGCGTTTAGGTTTAGCTTGGGTATGCAAACAAGCTGCTATTGGGGTGCAAGTTCCCCAAGCAGGGAGTAGAGTGACTACGAGAATTCCTGATGTTACTGTAGTGACAACGGAACAGTGGCAGGAAATTCTCGACCATACAGCAGTTTTAGTTGATTCCTCACCCCTATTGATAGTGGAAGTAGTCAGTGAAGATACGAAACTTCTTGACCACAGGCGTAAACGTGCGGAATACAATGTCTTAGAAGTTCCGGAATATTGGGTGGTAGATTTCCTAGAAAATGACCCTAATTATCCCCCTGGTGTGACGGTTTTCTCTTGGGTAGAGGGGTTTTATGAGGAAGCTATTTTCCGGAATAATGAGCAAATTATTTCTCATGTTTTTCCAGAGTTAGTATTGACAGTTGACCAGATTTTGACTGTTGATGCTTTAGTCCTGAATGCTGAAGCGTAACGCACCAGTGATGAGTTATTTTTATATCACGCTGCATACGCAAAGAAGAATGCATGGCTTTGTCAGTTCATTGAAATGGACTTGGGCTATTAGCCAGGGGTTTGCAACCCCTGGCTAGTAATCTGTGATGATTTTTACTGGAGAGGCACTTGGGTGTTTTGTCTATATTTAATGGGATTTACGCACAAGTAATGAAAAATCAACCACAGAGGACACAGAGGAGCCAGCGCTGCAGGAGGGTACATCCCGACCCGTACTGGCGTGACACAGAGAAAAGAGAGTAGAGCGAGAGTTTTTGCGTGAGTCCTGTTTAATTCAATCCGTGTTTCCCATGCGTCCATCCGCCTCCAAAGTCGTGTCGTGCCGATTCCCCTAGAATAGAAATAGACATTGTTGCAAATTGTATATTTAGGGATAAGCTGTCATGGCGCCCGCTGTTTTAATAGAAAATCTCAAAAAAAGCTACGGTTCGGTTGCAGCCGTTAAGGACGTATCCTTTCAGATAGAACCAGGAGAAATTTTTGGTTTACTCGGTCCCAATGGTGCGGGGAAAACCACTACTATCCGTGCCCTGTGTACCCTCACCACGCCGGATGCAGGCAAAATCGAAGTTTCTGGCATTTCTGTTATCGCTAACCCCAAAGCCGCTAGACAACGGCTAGGTTACGTTGCACAGGAAGTGGCTTTAGATAAAATCCTCACGGGACGAGAACTTCTGCAGTTACAAGCAGCGCTGTATCATCTCCCCAAGGGGGTGCAAAAGCAACGCATTGATACAGTATTGACATTACTCGGTTTACAGGAATATGCCGATAAAAAGACTGGTACCTATTCCGGTGGTTTAAAGAAACGCCTCGATTTGGCTGCGGGGTTACTCCACGCTCCCGACGTGTTGGTGTTGGATGAACCCACCGTAGGGCTGGATATCGAAAGCCGGTTTGTCGTCTGGGAATTCCTGCGGAAACTGCGAGAAGCGGGAACTACGGTATTAATTACCAGCCATTATCTAGAAGAAATTGACGCCTTAGCCGACAGAGTGGCAATTATAGATAAAGGTGTAGTGATAGCCACAGGTACACCCTCCCAGTTAAAAGATAGAGTCGGGGGCGATCGCATAACTTTACGTATCCGCGAGTTTTCCCCCACCGAAGAAGCCGAAAAAGCTAAAAATTTGCTGAAATCTTTGCCGTTTGTGCAAGAAGTAATTATCAATAACGCTCAGGGTAACTCCCTAAACTTGGTGGTAACACCGCAAAACGATACCCTGATTTCCATCCAAAAATCCCTGAATGAGGCGGGTTTACCAATGTTTGGTATCGCTCAATCCCGTCCCAGCCTTGATGATGTTTACCTAGCCGCAACTGGACGCACCCTCATGGATGCCGAACTAGAAGCAGCCGGTAAACGCGATGAAAAGGCAGAACGCAAACAACAGATGAAGAAATAGGTAATGGGTAATGGGTAATGGGAAAAACCTATTCCCCATTCCCTGTTCCCTAGACCTATGAGCAAAAGTAAATTTTATCGGCGTTTATCGGCGTTTTATGCGCCAAGGGCGCAGGCTTCGCCTACGGCGGTTAATTATTTAATATTTCGGAATGCACGCAAGAAGTCTCCTGTTAAGAGTTCCCTATTCCCCAATCCAAAATCCAAAATCCAAAATCGCTATGAGTGGTACTGTACTACCTCCAAAATCAGAGATAAATTGGCAGCAAGCGGTGGCTCCTCAAGCTTATGCTGATGCTGCACCTAATGCTTTTGCTGAGTTGATGCAAGAGACGTTAGCCTTAACCAAACGCTTGTTTATTCAACTCCAACGCCGTCCTTCGACTTTGATTGCTGGTATTATTCAGCCGGTGATGTGGCTGGTGTTGTTTGGTGCTTTGTTTCAAAATGCCCCCAAAGGATTGTTTGGCAGTACTCCTTCCTACGCACAATTCCTGAGTGCTGGAGTAATTGTATTTACTGCTTTTGCCGGGGCGCTGAACGCTGGGTTACCAGTCATGTTTGACCGCGAGTTTGGCTTTTTGAATCGCTTACTGGTAGCACCTTTAGCATCCCGGTATTCGATTGTTCTGGCTTCAGCCATCTTTATTATTTCTCAAAGTTTACTGCAAGCCGCCGTGATTGTCGCCGCAGCGGCATTTTTAGGTGCAGGTTTACCAGATGCAGCTGGTTTGGGTGCGATCGCGTTGATTGTGTTTCTCCTAGCCCTAGGTGTGACTGCAATTAGCTTGGGTTTAGCCTTTGCTTTACCCGGACACATTGAATTAATCGCCGTCATCTTTGTTACTAACTTGCCGCTGTTATTTGCCAGTACAGCGTTGGCGCCCTTATCCTTCATGCCTACCTGGTTGCAGGTTGTTGCCAGCCTCAACCCCCTGAGCTACGCCATTGAACCAATTCGCTATTTGTATACCCACGCAGATTGGGGATTGGGTAGTGTAGTCATGCAAGCTCCCTTTGCTACCTTTACCTTTGGTAGCGCGTTGTTGGTGTTACTAGGTTTTGCCCTGGTAGCATTAGTGAGTATTCAATCCTTACTCCGCCGCAGTCTTGCATAATTAATACTGTAGGGGCGGGGTTTCCCCGCCCAGTACCTTCTATAGAGGTGAAAATACAATGAAAGTATCCTTGTCCCCAGTTACGAGAATTATTCTCACGAGTGTTGCCAGTATTGCTGCGACTAACGTGTTTATACTGAATGCAGCTTTCGCTAATCCCTCTGCCGACCAGTTGGAAAATAACTATACTGGACAAACGACAAGCAACCCCTGGTCTCCTGAAAATGATAGTACACCTATCGGAGGGTTGTTGGATTTAATCAATCGTGTGAATAGTAACAATAAAGTTTTAGATTCTGCCGCTCAAAGGCAACAAATTGATGAAGAAGCTAACAATTTTTTGCAAAGACGACAGCAAATGCTGAATTCTCAACCCCCTACAGTACCTTCCCAGCCAAATACTACAACCCAACCGTCAGGTAATTGAATAAATTAAATCTGTGTAGAGACGCGATAAAGATTTGATATATCGCGTCTGTTGATAATTACAGACCCAAGGCAGCTAAAATATCTTGGGCATGGGTAGCAGTATTAACGCTAGCATCAACGTGAGTAATTTTACCGTCACCGTCAATCACATAGCTAACGCGCTTAGCGTAGCCACCACCATCGACATCGTAAGCCTTGATTAAGGTTTTGTCGGTGTCAGCCAATAGGGGAAAGTTGAGATTAAATTTCTGCGTGAAGGCTTGGTGGGAAGCTTCATCATCAGCACTCACACCCAAAACAACCACATCTTTACTCTGATAATCTGCTTGAGCATCGCGGAAACTACAGGCTTGTTTAGTGCAGCCGGGAGTGTCATCTTTGGGATAAAAATATAGTACTACCGTCTTGCCTGCAAAATCAGACAAAGATACAGTGTTACCATTCGTATCTTTGACCGTAAATTGCGGTGCATCAGTTCCAACTGCTAGGGGCATACTTGCTTATTCCTCGTTAATTTTTTTGATGCCATCGGATTTTACAATAATTTATAATAGTAAACTTAGGAATAAATAAACAGTTGCGAGCCTTTCTAATGACTTAAGCAAAAATGAATGTAGCATATTTGATTGCTAAAAAAGTAAAAATTATTTCAGCTAATTACTAAGGGAAAACTTTTAAATACATGATTCATGTAAATTGGCTACTATCAACATACCAGAGTCGAATAATCATTGCTAGCAATAGAAAACTTCTCCTACAAAGCTATGGCTCGTCATCCGTTTTAAGTTGAACTACAGAGTCCAGTCTAGATGATTGAGTTATATAGAATACATAAGCTAGGATAAAGTAGCAACTAAAACATGTATCAAAATTATCAAGATGTCAGTTATAGATTCTAGCAGACTGAAACCATTTTCCTATCCCCAGCAAACCCTACAAAGAGCCGAGCGTGCTTTAGTATGTTCGCCTTTCAACAAGAGCCTATTTGCAGCCATGCGCTCCAGGAGTGTGGCTTTGGGGGAAATAGCTATGAATACAGGTGTCCAAAAGGGATACAGCAAAAGTCCCTTGTCGGAGTTAGCAGTAGATAATTTCTTAGTATGGTTAATCCAAGTAGGTGTATTGCGACGGGAAGTAGATGGACAGGGAATTACAGATAGCTTTCGGCTCACCCCCCTAGGACGGCAAATAGTAGAGCAATACCAGGAAAAAAATTGGCGTACTCCCACAGTTCGCGATCGCCTCCTTAATGCTGTCAATCGCTGGTTTAGACTACCCTTTTAGTAGTTGGAGAGCAACTGCGTGCAGTGTGAGTCAGGAAAAACTGCTGATTTTCATCTACCCCTAGTTAGGAATCAGGTATAGACTTTCCACCGGAAAGTATATACAACACTTACCTACAGACTTTCCCCCGGAACGTCTATAGAGGACTGGTGGACTCAAACAGTTAGCACTCAAACCAAGATGGGCACAATAGACCAAAATACAGCAACATTAATAGCGCTTAATTATTTTAAATTGCTATTTGTGTAATAGCTCGCACCTCACACCTTACCGAACTCTTGTAAAGCTAATAACTAATTATGAAAGCAATTATGGTAGTGGGCACCACATCCCACGCTGGTAAAACATTAATAACTGCTGCTATTTGTCGGATGTTATCGCGACGCGGCTGGCGAGTTGCACCTTTTAAAGGTCAAAATATGGCGTTAAACGCCTATGTCACTCCATCTGGGGGCGAAATCGGCTACGCTCAAGCAGTACAAGCTTGGGCTGCGGGTGTTGTACCTTGGGTAGAAATGAATCCAATTTTGCTCAAACCCCAAGGGGATATGACTTCTCAAGTAATTATTAAAGGTAGACCTGTTGGTAGAGTCAGCGCCACAGATTACTACGAGCAATATTTTGACATGGGGTGGCGAGCAATTGAAGAATCTCTACAGCATCTGGGGTCAGAATTTGACTTGATAGTCTGTGAAGGGGCAGGTAGTCCAGCAGAAATCAACCTCAAGCACCGCGACCTGACAAATATGCGGGTAGCGAAATATTTAAATGCACCCACTCTATTAGTAGTAGATATTGACCGAGGTGGCGCCTTTGCCCATGTGGTGGGAACCCTGGAATTACTAGAACCAGAAGAAAGAGCCTTAGTTAAAGGGGTAGTGATTAACAAGTTCCGGGGACAAAAATCTATCCTAGACCCTGGTATCAAGTGGTTAGAAGAACGGACTGGGATTCCTGTAGTCGGGGTCATTCCCTGGATAGATGATATCTTCCCGGCGGAAGACTCGCTGGATCTACTAGAACGGCGCCACCAAAAATCCCAAACTGAACTCAACGTTGCTGTTATCCGTTTACCCCGTATTTCTAACTTCACCGACTTTGACCCCCTAGAGTCGGAACCAACGGTGAATGTCAAATACCTCAACCCCAAACAAGATTTGGGACACCCCGACGCCTTAATTATCCCCGGTACGAAAACCACCATTGCTGACTTGCTGCTACTGCAAAGAACTGGTATGGCAGAAGCAATTCAAAACTATGCAGCCGCTGGGGGAACAGTTTTAGGTATCTGCGGCGGTTATCAAATGCTGGGACAGCTACTGGCAGACCCAGAAGGTATAGAAGGACAAGCCGGACGCTATCCCGGCTTGGGACTCCTACCCATCAAAACGGTAATTACCGGGCAGAAAATCGCCCGTCAGCGCCAAGTAACATCCAATTTTCCCCAATTGGGCTTGCCCGTCAATGGCTTTGAAATCCATCAAGGGCGATCGCGCTTAGGAGATATGCCTAGTAGTGAACCCCCAGCATACCACCCCTTGTTTGACGACCCCAATCTTGGCATGGTAGATCAGTGTCAATCCGTGTGGGGTACGTACCTACACGGGATTTTTGACAACGGTCCTTGGCGTCGGGCTTGGTTGAACCGCCTGCGGCAGCAGAGAGGACTGAAATCCTTGCCTACAGGTGTTTCCAACTATCGAGAACAACGCGAAGGAATTTTAGATCACCTTGCCAGCAAAGTTGAGGCAAATATAGACTTATCACCTTTGTTGTCTTAATCAGGTCTAAATCATGACTGTTCGTGTCCGCTTTTTGCCAGATGATGTCACGATTGATGCCGAAGTCGGAGAACCACTCCTGGATGTAGCCGACCGAGCTGGGGTCTTTATTCCCACCGGCTGTCTGATGGGGTCATGCCATGCTTGCACTGTCGAACTAGACAATGACAACGTTATCCGCGCCTGCATCAGTGCCGTTCCCCCTGGACGGGAACAGTTGACAATTCATCTGTTCAGCGACCCGACGTGGTAAGTGGGGCATTGGGGATGGGGCATGGGGCATGGGGGATGGGGCATGGGGGATGGGGCATTGGGGATGGGGCATGGGGCATGGGGCATTGGGGATGGGGCATTGGGGATGGGGCATGGGGCATGGGGCATACTGCTTTCCCTTGCCAATTACCTATTCCCAATTACCCATTACCCATTACCCATTACCCATTACCCATTACTCATTACCCATTACCCATTACCCATTTCCTGTTTCAGAGCGTACTCTTTAAACCGTTCCAAGTCTGCTTGGATGGTAGACTCTACGACCCGTCCCAAGAACAGGTTATCCATAATTTTCCCCAGAAACCCAGGAATAGCATAGGCGATCGTCAGCTTGACGATACTACTGCCGTGGCGGTCGTAAAAGCGTACTGCACCTCGGTTGGGCAACCCATCTACGGATTCCCACTGGATAATCTGATGAGGAATAAGATTAAGAATGCGGGACTTCCAGCTAAATTCCAGTCCGCCAGTACTGAGTTTCCAAATCGATATATCAGGATTATCCTCCGGTATCTTCACTGAATCAATCCACTTCATCCAGCGAGGCATTTGTTCCAAATCAGACCAGAGGCTCCACACTAATTCTATGGGAGTCTCTACCTCCACTTGCACGCTATGCTCCAACCAGTCTGACATTTGTTTCTCTGCGTCCTTGGCGCCTTGGCGGTTTGTTTCCGTTTCATTAAAACCGGAAAAATCTGCCAGCCTCATTACGAGTTAACGGGTTTAGTAGCGAAAAAGTGGCGGAAAAATCGCCCCATATGTTAATTCGTATACTAAAATACCTATTTTTCATGGGGCGATTTTTCCGGAGGCTGGCAGATTTTTACACGTTTAGACCCAACCCCTTACTCCTACTTCTTCACTGTATCCAAAATTGCCTTAGCAGCACGTCGTCCGGAAATCGTCGCCCCCTCCATACTATCGATATAGTCCTGCTGGGTATAGCTACCGGCGAGGAAAAAGTTAGGTATGGGTGTTGCTTGCTGGGGACGGTAAACATCCATCCCAGGGGCTTCCCGGTAGAGAGACTGTGCTAGCTTCACCACACTATACCAAGTCATATTCAGTTCCCGTGAGGATGGGAACAGGTCATGGACTTGTGCTAGAACGTGGTGGGCAATTTCTTCATTACTTTTCTTAATAAATGGGTCTCCTGGTGTCAGCACCAACTGTAACAAAGACCCCTGTCCTTCCCGGTAATAATCTTTTGGACTGGTTAACGCCAAGTCGGCAAAACAGGAGAAGTCCGCATCGGGTGTATAAAGCAAATTATCCAGCCCTGTAGCCTCAGCTAGCTGTTTGCGCTTGTTAGCATCATGCAGTTCTGTGACCCAACCATCAAAGCGCAACTGTACCGTTGCTACTGGTACTGCATCGAGCTTGTAGATATTGTCAAAAAAAGACCACTTACGCCACTCCTGGGGCAGCAAGCGTTGTATTCCTGGCACATCGCAAGCAGCGACGTAGGCATCGGCGGTGATAGTTTGTTCGGTATCACCATCAGCAATTACCATGCCAGTAATCCGAGTTATCTCGCCGTCCTGGGTAAATTCAATTTGTCTTACCCGGCGACGAGTGTAAATTTTGGTTCCTCTGGTTTCTAAGTATTCCCGAATGGGCTTGTGTAGATATTCGTGGGGGGAACCCGCTAACATCCGCAGCACCGAGGCTTCGGTTCTGGCGGCAAAGAACTGAAAGATGGTCAGCATACAACGGGCGGATATGTTTTCACAATCAATAAAGCCGAGTGCATATGCAATAGGGTTCCACATCCGCTTAATGCTACCCTCACTACCGCCGTGACCTTTGAACCAGTCAGCAAAGCTGATGCTATCTAAGTCACGGATAGTCTTCATTGCGCCGTTAAAATCGACCAAACCCCTGACTATCGGACTGGTACCGAGGGCGATCGCATTTTGCACCTTATCCTGCAATGACAGTTGGGACGTGGTGAAAAATGCTTTTAAACCGTTGAACGGCGCTCCTGTGACGAACCGAAAATCTAAAGCCCCAGTCTTTCCTCCTTTGTTGATGAAGGTGTGTGTATGTTCTTTGAGAAGTAGGTCTTCAAAAGCTCCTACTTTTTTCATTAAGTCGAACAGCTCGTAGTAGCACCCAAAAAATACATGCAACCCCATTTCGATGTGGTTGCCTTCTCCATCGATCCAGCTGCCGACTTTACCTCCCACAAATGGACGGTACTCAAAAATTTCCACTTCACACCCAGCATCAGCTAAATCTATAGCGGTTGCTAGACCAGCTAGTCCCGCACCGATGATTGCAACGCGCATTCCGTCCTTCCTTTTCAGTTTCTTTACAAATTGTAACTGGGTCGGGATAGGAATTTCTTGATTTTAAATTGACGGTGGTGACAGATAGATACTGAAGTAGGTGTCGGCTATATTACTCAACTCATACTACTTTTTTCCCTCACTTCCTCAAAAATTGGTAAACCACGGATTAATTCTCGAATAATATCAGTTGCCGGTCTGCCTGTTTGCCGACAATACTGTTCGAGTTTTTCTGCTTCTTGTGCCGCGAGATTAACAGTGATCCGCTTCACAGCCCATTTTTTATTTGACATTATTCACCTATTTGCTGTATATTGACATCATCGAACAAAAGACCAAGCTTTTGCCAAAAAATTAACGTTACAGCATTATAAAAGTGGTAGTCATAAAATAATCAATATAATTAACAGAATCAATTGGTTTTTTTCCAAAAAAAAAGCATTTCAGTAGCAATAAAAACTAGAATTTGTTTAAGTAATGTAGCAATAAGTGAATAGTTGCTCATTAGCTGAGTAATAGTGTATGTTGTTTCTTTGTACGACTGAGGAACAAAAACCAGCGTCCTAGTAAAATCAGTTGTCACACTGATATTTCAACGCTGGCAAACAGTATCTCCGAATTTCCATTGAGAATTTTGGGTTCAGAGGTATTGTAAGGGAAGTTAGCCATTAGCCAAATAATGAGTGGGAAAATTGTCCATCTTCGTCATCGAAAGATGATGTGGAATTGTCATCGAATCCCAATGCACCAAATACTTGGGGAGAGAACATTTCCCACAGCACGTGGAAATAAGGCATTAAGGTACTAGCAGGCTCAGCAGGCAAGCGATGTTGAATTTCTTGCTCTAACAAGTGCAACATTTGACGCACAAGTTCCCATTGAACCTTTAAGGTGGGGTAAAGCATGACGCACAGGGGAAATAATTCCTGTTGGATAGCAGTGATACTTCCTTCTAAGGCACACACCCACAGGTAAACTTGAAACATTTCCACATCTCGGATGCTCGAAATTTTCACCTCCGATTCGCGTAAAAAACCACTATAACATCTATAAGCTGGATACAGTTCAATTACCCTTTGACAAATTTTTTTGGCAATTTCTGTGCTGACTGGTAACATCAATTGCACTGCTTTTAAGGCTGGGGACTCGTAGTCATGCTTAGCTGCTGCATCATAAGCACGTTGCAGTGGCATGTACAAGTGGTCATCAATCACTTTAAAATATGCCCCAACCAAAGAACGTTCTAAAGAAGAAACTTTCTCCAGTAGCATTTGGCTTGTATAGTGAAATTGCATACTCACAAAGCCAATTACTCTGGGGTCAGCACTAGTATATTTCTGGCGGATTAACCCAATATCTTGTCCAATTACTGTCGCTAAATAACTGGGTGCAACCTGTTCGGTATAAATTTCCAACGCTTTCTCATACAGGGGATTACCTGACGGCGCCATTCGCATCACCATCGACAGCTTGCGTGGTGGTGCTTGCTGAGTGTAGACTGCCAATGTCTTCTCATAAATCCTAAATGAATCCCCCGCTATTTCCCAAGGGTTAATTACCCTTGGGTCAATCCGGTGGCGCTTAATTTCTCTTGCTAACAGTGCCTCGGTTTTATGCCATGCTTTGGCGCTCACAGTCCGGAGAGACGACATTAACTCGTCGGCTGTTTTTGCACGTCCTGTATTCGAGACGATACTTTCTAAATTCAGTTGGTCGGAAGTGTCCTCCTTGTCAATATCTAAGTGCAGACCCTGTAAATACTTCTTTGCCCACTGCTGTGCTAATGATTCCACGGGTGATTTATTCGGTATGTTCAACATGGGTTTTATATAGTTGACTATAGGATAATTAATAATAGTTTTTTTCTGGCTCCTAGCTAAAGACTGTGTTTAATATTTTACAAAAAACGTTAAGAATCATGATAAGAGTTCATTGTACCTTTAATGAATATTTATGAAATCTGTATATAAAGTTAATTTCCAAGAAATATAAATAACTATCCTTGCTGAGGAGGCAAATTATAAGAACCTAATATTTATCGAAGTTACAATCGTTAATGTTAGTTTTGTTTCTCAATAACAAGTTAATTTATATACTCAATTACTATAATTTATAGGCTGATAAGTAAATTTAATTTATGGATTTTGACTCTAAATTTTCACTAATTAATAAATCGGGCATCATAATTAACCCTGGGATAAATCTAAGGGTAGTAATCATATATCTCAAAATAATTTAAAATCAAGAATCAACTGAGAGCTAGGTAAATTTCAACCCCAAATGTCAGGAAAAAAACAAATTTATTCATCGGCAAGGTGAAAAGAGGTGAATCAAGGAGGAGCATCAGTAAGCGAGTAGAATTAGAGCGATAAAAGAACGACTCTAAATCCCCGGATAAACCAGTATGTCAAATATCATCCAAGCTTTCAGGAAATACCTCCGGACTAAACATTTCCCATAGAGCTTGACAATAAGGTAAAAACATTTTCTGTTGTGTTTCACCTAAGCGTGAGCGAATTTCTAATCCTAATAAGTAAATCATCTGTCTGACCAATTCCCACTTCACCCTTAAGGACGGATAAAGCATCAAACACAAGGGAAACAATTCTTCTTGAATTGCACCAATATTTTGTTCTAAAACACACACCCACAAATAGACTTGAAACATCTCTGTATCGCGGATGCTGGCAATTTTTACTACAGAATCTTGCAGTGAACCTGAGTAGGTGCGATAGGTGGGATATAGTTCAATGACTCGTTGACAAACATTCCTGGCTATTTCGCTGCTCGTAGGTAACAACTGCTGCACTACCAGTAATTCTGTGGAGTGAAGTTGATGCTTAGCCGCTGCTTCATAAGCACGTTGCAGGGGCATGTAAAGATAGTCATCAATAACCTTGAAATAGCTATTTACCCGCTCCCTTTCCCATTCAGAAATTTCCTTGAGCAACATTTGCCCAGTGTAGTGGAATTGCAATGATACAAAACCAATCACCCGTGGGTCAACGCAGGTATATTTGTAGCGAATACGCCCTATTATAGAACCAATCACCCTTGCCAAATGTTGTGGGGAACATTGCTCGGCATAAACTTGAATAGTTTTTTGATAGACGCGAAAACAATCTTCCGATATCTGCCAGGGGTCGATTAATTGCTCATCAATTTGATGTCGGCGAATTTCTCTGGCAATCAGTTTTTCTGTTTGTGTCCAGGCTTTGATACTAGCAGTTCGCAGCGATTGCTGCAATTTTTTTACCGTGTGGCTTCTTCTGGCTTCTTCCTGAGCTTGAGCCACATCTGGGGATATAAAATCATTGTAAGCATTAACGCTCTGAACATACTTTTTCGCCCACATTTGGGCTAAATGATGTACTGTTGCTGAGTTACTCCTTTTTGACCTTTCGGGTTCAAAAGGGCTAGGTGTATTATTCATAGAAGACACTACATTTGTTGCCGGGACAAAAATTAATCACCCTTGAATACTATGACAACGAGAATCTGACGTAAATACTCTTAGTTATGAGATTTCGCTAATTTTTGTAATATTTCTCGATGAGAAAATCTCATTTTTGTATTAATAAATTTGTAGTGAATTACACTAAATTCTGTAATATGGTTGTTTACTAATTTATTTATACTTTAATTTTTCAATTAATCTACGTAAATACTTTATTTAAATGTTACTTTTTATAGTATGATTATTATAGATTGTAATTACTAATCAGGCGTAAGGGTTTAAAAATAAGTATTTAAGTAATAAGTATTAGTAAATTACTTAGTGATTTTTATTTATTGAAAATTACAGGCAAGCAATATTTATATACATCAACTACCTACGGGTATCGCCATAGTCAACAGTCAATAGTAATTGACCAATGACCAATGACTAATGACCAATGACTAATGACTAATGACTAATGACTAATGACTAATGACTAATGACTAATGACTATTACTCAAATTCCGCTTGTGGCATAAGTTGTAGGGTACCAATGCCTAAATCGTGGGGTGTGAGCGATCGCGCTTCAAACAAAGCCATCATATCTCGCAATTGCGGATTACCCCGCGCTGCACCAGTTAGACCCTTAGCAATAATTAAGCCACAGTAACCATGAGTGCTTTTGCATCGCTGGTTCCATTTTTTACGTGCATCTACATGCACAGGGTCGTCATCTAAAAATTCGCCAAACAGAAATAGTTCGTTGTTTTCCGTTTGCAGTAAACCCAGGTCGTAACTTTCTCCACCCAAGGGGTCAGCACCTGGATTAAAACAAATAGCCTTCAGTCCACCAGCGGCGGCAATATTTTCAATTACCGTCTGCGCTTTGGGGCGAGAAGTTTGAATTAATACCACTGGTAATCCATCACCGGCAGTGGTCATGTTACTTTGTTGGTGGTGTTTGACTCCTTGGCGTAGGTATTCCAGCATTTCCCAAGACACCACACCTAAGCTGAGGAAGGAATCTTCTGGAATCAAGTCATCTCGCAATGACTGGAAATCTGGCATTCCGGCTAATATTTCATCGGAGTCTTCATCATCATAGCCCGCCATTTCTTCCAGTTCTGCTGCTAGTTCCGGCATTGTCGAGACGGTGACAGATAATTGTTTGTGAGTCACCTTTGCTGTCTTGGGAGGTGCAATCCGATAGCGACGGCTGAGGCTAGGAAACTCATCCCCTACTAAGGAGCGACGGTGGTCGCGAATAAACCGATGCAAGGCTTCCAGAGCCACAAACACAGCCAAGGCTTCTTCTTCATATAACACCGAACGCAGTCCTTCTAGGGGGTGAATATTACCAAAACAAGGACGTAATTCGCTTTCAACTAAATTACCTGAGCTATTACCGAAACTGAACAATTCATCGTCATCATCATCATCTTCGTCGCTGTCGTCATCACTGTCAAAGGTGAGAAACAAGCAATCTTGCTTGAGAAAAGCTTCTTCTAAACGTTCTGTAGCGGCTTCTTCATCTAAAACTGAAGCCCGAAACCGCTTCAAGGAGTCTTGCTCTCGATAAAACAAAATCCCAAACTCCATCCCCAACATACCCATAATCGAGGCATAGAGGGTGCCGACATCCCATTGATTAATCTCTATCGCTAAGATTTGCTGCTCTTCGATAATTTCCCAAGGTGCTAGCTGCCAAATTTGAAACGCCTTTTCGTATAATGCTTGAGCATAGTCCGGTGGTAGTTCTGGCGTCTGAGAGTCCATAACTTCCGCGAAGGAGCGAAACATGTCGTCAATCAAGGGTAATTCTGGCGCATAGTCAACGGTAATGTCTAAACCCTGCAAGACCCCGCGCAGAAAAAATTGCACTTCCCGGTCTTTAACGATGATTTTTTGCGGTCTAGCGGGTTTACCTGGACTGTGGGGATGCTCCATAGCCCGCATTAGCGTCCGCACAATGGCTTCCGGGCCAGTTTCTGGGGTTACTACGTCCATAGCGCGGACAATACCCTGGGAACCATCCACCCAAACAATGCATTCCCCCTTAGCCGGTGCGTCTAACTGCTGGTGGTCAGATTTTAATACCCGGCGATCGCCCTCCCAGACAGAAGGAATCTGGTTTAATGTCTGTAACCGACGACGGGTAGAGCGATTAAAACTTGTCATATGACTTTTACTATTAAAACAAGCAAACTAGACGTTAATTTTGGGATATTAGCTGGCGGTACGTTTGATTGTATCCACGCAATTACCCATTTTCACAGGATTTAGGACAAGACCGCATTGAACCTATCATTTCTAGGATAAGAATCTTTGGCTGCTTTTGACGGCGGATTTACAATTTCCTACTTTCCTGGCGGCAATCTCGCTAAAATTAAGACAAAAACCAACAGTGGCAATTCCCGGAATTTTAACGACGTAAGGAGTTATAAAAGCCAATGACACAAGCACAAGCACCTCAACAACGGGGTATTCAGTTGAGCGAAGCAGCTTTGCGACAGGTGAAACTATTGCGCGACCAGCAAGGTACAGACCTTTGTCTGCGGGTAGGAGTGCGTCAAGGTGGTTGCTCCGGTATGTCTTATTTGATGGACTTTGAAGATTCCAGCAAAATCACCGATAAGGATGAAGTTTACGACTACGACGGCTTTAAAATTGTCTGTGATAAAAAAAGTATGCTCTATCTCTATGGCTTGATGCTCGATTACAGTAACGCCATGATTGGCGGTGGGTTCCAATTTACCAACCCCAACGCTAACCAGACCTGCGGTTGCGGTAAATCCTTTGGTGTTTAGTCAGTAGTGAGTAGTCATTAGTCAGTAGTGATTAGTCATTAGTCATTAGTTCTATTATTATTGTCTGTTGACAGTTAACCATTGACTATTGACTATTCATTTGTTTACTATGACCGAAACTGTTGAATCCTTGTTTGATAATGGCTTGGAACGCTACAAAGCTGGAGAACCAGTCGCTGATTTAATTCCCGTTTTTAAACAGGTGTGCGATCGCGCTCCCAAAAGCAGTGCCGCTTGGACTTGTTTGGCATGGTTGTACCTCCTTGATAACAAACCCAACTCTGCCTATAAAGCTGCACAAAAAGCTGTGAAGCTCAATCCCCAAGACCCTCAAGCTCGAATTAACCTCGCTCTTGCTATGCTGGAGACTGGTGAAAAAGGATTACGCGAGCATGTAGATTTCGCCCATCAGTTGATATTTGTCAACCAAGAATGGCGAGAGGAAGTGGAAAAAAACATTGCAGACGGTTTCAGCAGAAAACCTGATTGGCAAAGCTTGGTAAAAATTAACAACTGGTTGTTTGCATCCTAGCTGTTGTCGGGTGAGCATAGCTCACCTAGTTAATACCTTGATAATGTATTATATCTTTACCATTTTATCACTTCTTTATTTTAATTTCCAAAAGTGTTTTTAGTCAAGTCCTTACACCATACTAATTATTCCAAATAAATATAAATTAATCTCAAAAAATATTACGAAAAGAAATTTTAACAAAATCAAAGCTAAATAATTCAACCACGTCGATTTTGAAACCAGGAGTTTCCGATTCCGTAATGCGATCGCGAGGAGGAACGAGGAAAGAATCCCCAAGTCTTGTTTTTTTGGCTATCTGTGTAAGTTTGTACTATCGAAATCAGGAAAACTACAGTTTTCAAGGTAGAGCCGGTTTATTGGCAGATAATAACGGAATACTAGTTTAAGAGTAAGTCCAGATAATTGTCTTATCCTGCACCCTCAAAAAAATATCATATCCAATTTTACACCCCGCTAGCAAAGCAACAGCGATGCTCTCCGAAAGATTTTTCCGGGAAAGTGGCGACAAATAAAAGGGTTTTGTACGCCTATTATGTATTATATTCATCACTTTAGTTCTGGGAATGTAGTAAATTAAAGTATTTCTAAATCGGTCATCAAAGTCTGTAAAGACTTTACCTAGCAACTGACGACAGCAGATGATTTATTCACATTTTAAGTCTGATTGCTGTAAAATTTAATTGTTTTGTTTTCAAGCTATAGGAATCCGGTTTGATTTATGAAGAAATTTAAGTATTGTAGGGTACCCTAGCCTTGAAAATGGTGCCGTACTCTCAGGTAACACAACGGCAATAAAGCGGGAGGAACATCCACACCGCTTTTTGCATCTCCTACGTATCTGATTTATGTAAAACTTAATTATTTGGGTTTCAACCAATGAGTGAAAAATTATGACAATATAAATAACAGCGATAATTCAAAGTTACCACTTCAAAATTACCAGGTTACAACTATTTTTATTTTATGACTAACTACATACTTTTAGGTGCAAACATCACGATATCAGTCTGTTACTTCGCAATTGCTTGGTTGATTTTGAGGGGATTGCTAGGTGAGCAGCAACAAGTTTGGAAAAATCCCTTGATAGTGGCAACAATAGCCATGTTTTTTAGCTGCTCTTTAGGACATGGAACCCACGCTTTGATGATAGTAGAGGGTGAACATTACAGCTATATACCATTAACAAGTATCCAGGTAATATTTGATTTAATGACAGCACTTGTAGCCCTATCTTACTTGGGATTGCGGGGACACTATAATATCTTAATTGAAGCCCCATTGCTGTTGACAATAACCCAAAATAAATTAGCTGATGCCAATGAACAGCTAACTAAAATTAATGCAAATTTAGAGTCTTTAGTAGCAGAGCGAACAGCAGAGCTTATCGAATCAAATCAAAAATTAAACACAGAAATTGCGGAACGAAAAAGAGTAGAATTAGCGCTACAACATATTAATGAACAACTAGGAATCAAAGTCCAAGAACGTAATACTGAATTGATAATTGCTAATGCTAATTTACAGCAGCAAATTGTCCAAAAACAGCAGATTGAAGAGACTCTAAAACAAAGGGAATATAAGTTTCAAAAATTGGCAGCCAATGTACCAGGAGTGCTTTATCAGTTGTTGCTGCATCCTGATGGTTCTTATTCCTTTCCCTATCTCAGTCCCTGTATTGAAAAAATCACGGAATTAGCAGTAGAAGAGTTCCAAAAAAATCCCCAAATCATGATGGAGATACTCCATCCGTCAGTCCGCCCAATCGCCAAGGAAATCATAGCAAAAAATGGCAGAAATTTAGCACCTATAAACTGGGAAGGTTGTATTATTACTCCTAGTGGTCAACTCAAATGGTTGCAAAGTATTTCCCAACCAGAAATATTGCCGAACGGTGATATTCTTTATGATGGCTTTTTTCTAGATATTACAGAACGCAAAGCGGCAGAAGCAGAAATTTTGCAGTTAAATAATGAACTAGAAAAACGAGTTATAAAGCGCACCTTTCAGTTAGAAGCTGCTAAGAAAATAAAAGATGAATTACTGCAACGAGAACAAACATTACGCGAACAATTGACGAATATTATCGAAAGTATTTCCGATGCTTTTTTTGCCCTAGATAACGATTGGCAATTTACCTATGTTAACCACCAAGGAGAACAAATCTTAGGGAAAACCCAGACAGAAATTATGGGTAAAAATGTTTGGGAATTGTTTCCAGAAGCGGTAGAAACAACCTTTTATCATGAGTATCACAGAGCGAGAAAAGAAAACATCACCGTTCAGTTTGAAGAATTTTATCCTCCATTTAATGTCTGGCTAGAAGTCCGTGTTTATCCAGCAGTCAACGGCTTATCTGTTTACATGCAGGACATAACTAAGCGTAAGCAAACAGAAGCAGCACTGCAACAAAGTGAAAAACAATATCGGACTCTGGCGGAAAACTTCCCTAATGGCGCCGTGGTATTGTATGATGAAAACTTGCGCTGTACCATAGCGGAAGGAATGGAGTTAGCTCCTGCGGGTATTCCTAAACAGTTTTTGGAAGGAAAAACAATTTGGGAAGCCTTTCCACCGGAAACTAGCAACATTCTTGAACCGAATTATCGCGCTGCTTTAGCAGGGTATTCCAGCGTTCAAGAAATTCCCTTTGCTGGTAATATTTACCAGACCCACATCATCCCCGTGAAAAACGAAGCTGGTAAAATTTTCGGTGTCATGGTGATGACACAAAATATTAACCAACGCAAACGTAGTGAACAAGCACTCAAAGAAAGTCAGCAACGACTGAACTTAGCCCTAGCAGCAGCCAAAATGTGTTACTGGGATTGGGATTTACAAACCGATAGCTTCACCGTCTCAGAAAACCACGAGCTAGTTTGTGGTTCGTCTACTGTCGATACCCCCAAAGGTGGCTATGCTACTTTTCAGAACCGGGTACATCCAGAGGACAGAGATAGGGTGAACAAAGCTTTGTCAGCCGCTATCGAAGACAGAGCCAATTATAATGTCGAGTTTCGGACTATATTGAGTGATGGTAGCATCCGCTGGATTTCCAGTCAAGGACGGGTATTTTATAACAACTCCAACAAACCAATCCGGATGATTGGTACAGCGATGGATATTAGCGATCGCAAACGCGATGAACAAGCACTACGGGAGAGTGAAGAACGCTTACGCTTGTTAGTCCAGAATATGCCAGTGATGATGAATGCTGTCAATGAACAGGGAGAATTTATCACCTGGAATCAAGAATGTGAGAGAGTCACAGGCTACAGTGCAGCAGAAATTGTCGGCAATCCCAAAGCCATTGAAATATTGTACCCCGATCCGCAATATCGCGCCTTAATGTTCGCTGCTTGGTCAGAACGGGGAGACTATTACCGGGACTGGGAATGGCAAACTACTTGTAAAGATGGTAGTGTTAAAATTACTTCCTGGTCTAATATTAGCGATCGCTTTCCCATTCCTGGCTGGGCTTCTTGGGGTATTGGGGTAGACATTACCAAGCGTCACCAAGCCGAACAAAACCTCCGTAAAGCCTTGCAAAAACTTAACTTCCACGTTGAGAATACACCTCTAGGGGTGCTGGAATGGAACAAAGATTTTCGCGTTGAAAGATGGTCAAAGCAAGCTGAACAAATTTTTGGTTGGACAGCGCAAGAAGTGATTGGTAAATCTTTCTCAGACTGGCAGTTTGTCTATGAAGAAGATGTGGCACAGGTTGATGTGGTAGCTGGTGCTTTAAGTGATGGTACTAACGCAACTAATACATCTTATAATCGTAATTACACTAAGGACGGAGCAGTAATTTGGTGTGAATGGTATAATTCAGCTTTGTTAGATGATGCCGGGAATTTAGTCTCAATTTTGTGTTTAGTACAAGATGTTACAGCCCGCAAACACGCTGAACAGCAACTATTGGAACTCAACCAAGAATTAGAAGCACGAGTTGCTTCCCGCACAGCCCAACTACAAGCAGCTAACAAAGAACTAGAAGCATTTTGTTACTCAGTTTCCCACGATTTGCGCGCACCCTTACGCAGCATCGATGGGTTTAGTTTAGCGCTACTGGAACGCTATCAGTCTCAATTGGACGAGAAAGCACAACATTACCTCAAACGAGTACGTGCAGCCAGTCAGCGGATGGGAGAATTAATCGATGATTTGCTGGAGCTTTCACGAGTAACCCGTGGTGAAATGCGGCTGCAAAGCATTGATTTGAGTGCTATGTTCCAAGAAATTACCACAGAAGTGCAACAAACACAACCAGAAAGGAAAGTTGAGTTCACCATTGTCCCAGATGCAATTGTCAAGGGTGATGGCAGACTGTTGCGTGTAGTGCTGGAAAATCTGCTCCATAATGCTTGGAAATTTACGTCCCATAGAGCAGAGACACAGATTGAATTTGGTATGCTCGATTGTGCCTCCTCATCCTACCCTGGTAATCAGAAAAAATGCTGTACCTCAGATACAGCTGAACAAAGCAATTCTCCTGTCCATTGTCAAACCGTTTACTTTGTCCGGGATAATGGTGCGGGTTTTGACATGAGCTACGCGGAGAAATTATTTGGTGCTTTTCAGCGACTACACAGCCAAGATGAGTTTCCCGGCACGGGCATTGGTCTGGCAACCGTACAGAGAATTATCCATCGTCACGGTGGATACATCTGGGCAGAAGCATCTGTAGACCAAGGGGCAACATTTTACTTTTGTCTTCCTCTTTAGTAGTACCAAAGCTATTACCAATTACCCAAAATACTGGCTTTTAACCCAGGGAATTGTTTATAATCCAAATTTCCTCTGCCACAACAATGCCATGACAAAAAAAATCATCCTTTTGGTAGAAGACAATCCCGACGATGAAGAACTAACTCTCATGGCATTTGAACAGGGTGGCATCGATAATCAGGTAGTAGTTGTCCGGGATGGCGCAGAAGCATTAGAGTATTTATTTGGTATAGGAACTTACGCTGAGCGTGATTTAACCATCATGCCGACGGTGATTTTGTTAGACTTAAAATTACCCAAGTTAAGTGGTTTAGAAGTCTTACAACACCTGCGTGCCAATGAACGTACTCGATATATTCCAGTAGTAGTGCTGACAACATCAAAAGAAGAACAAGATTTAATTAATAGTTACAGGCTAGGGTGCAATAGCTATGTCCGTAAATCTGTAAATTTTGCAGAATTTGTCGATGTAGCAAAGCAATTAGGATTGTATTGGCTGCGATTAAATGAACCTGTATCTATATAAGGGATAAAGAGTGTGATTAATACTCTGCGTGTTTTGATAGTCGAAGACTCAGAAGACGATACTGAGTTACTCGTTTACCAATTAGAGCGCAGTGGCTACAATGTCATCTACCAAAGGGTAGATAATGCATTGTCGATGTCTACAGCATTAATTCAGCAGCCTTGGGATATAGTCCTCGCTGATTATGCCTTACCCAGATTTAATGCCACTGAAGCCTTACAAGTATTACAGCAAACAGGCTTAGATTTACCATTTATTATTGTTTCTGGCAGTATTGGGGATGGGATTGCTGTCGCTGCTATGAAAGCAGGGGCACACGATTACCTGTTAAAAACAAATCTAGCGCGACTAGTACCAGCCGTCGAGCGGGAATTGCAGGAAGCAGCTAACCGCACTTCTTTAAAGGAAAGTGAAGACCGTTGGCAGTTAGCATTACAAGGTAGTAACGATGGTATTTGGGATTGGGACATCAAAACCAATCAGGTTTTTTTCTCAGATCGCTGGAAAGAAATGCTGGGTTATGAAAACCACGAAATAACCAATCAAATTGAACAATGGCACAAGCGAGTCCATCCAGAGGATGTGGACATGCTAAACCAAGCACTGGCTGACCATTTGGCTAAGAAAACCGAATTTTACAGCAGCGAACACCGTCTACAGTGCAAAAATGGCAGTTATAAATGGATTTTATCACGGGGTCAAGCGCTGTGGGACGCCACCGGCAGCCCAATTCGCATGGTGGGTTCCCATACAGATATTAGCGATCGCAAGCAAATGGAAGCCGCGCTGTGGAAACAAACGGAACACTTGGAACAAGCTAACCGCCTCAAAGATGAGTTTTTAGCCATTGTCTCCCACGAGTTGCGTACCCCCCTAAATGCAATTTTAGGTTGGGCACAAATTTTGCGCGTCCGTCAACTTGACCCTAATACCACAGCTAGCGCTCTAGAATCAATTGAGCGTAATGCAAAGTTACAAAAACAACTAGTGCAAGATTTGCTCGACGTATCGCGCATCATCCAAGGGAAAATGCGCTTGACTGTAGCCCCCATTAGTCTGATCCCGATAATTAACAATTCTATTGACACCGTACAATCTACAGCCGACTCCAAGGGGATTCAATTGCAATGTTGTCTTGATGAATCCATTGGGGTAGTCTATGCCGACCCTGACCGCTTGCAACAAATCCTGTGGAATTTACTGACAAATGCCATTAAATTTACACCTCATGCTGGCAGAGTTGAGGTGCGACTCTCAAAAAATCAGGACTCAGCACTAATTACCGTCAGCGACACAGGTATTGGGATTAACCCGGATTTTCTCCCCTACGTGTTTGAACGCTTTCGCCAAGAAGACAGCAGCATGACCAGAAATTATGGCGGATTGGGACTGGGTTTAGCAATTGTCCGCCACCTAGTTGAACTCCACGGCGGTACCGTATCAGTTTACAGCGAAGGCGAAGCAAAAGGAACAAAATTTACTGTCATGCTTCCCCTGATGCAAGAGGGTGCATACAGATCAAAACATAATGATCCACACAAATCACTCCTCTCCTTCTCATCCCCTGACACCCCTTACCTTTCCTCCTCTCTTCCCCTAGCCGGTTTACAACTGCTGGTGGTTGACGATGATATGGATAACAGGCAATTTCTCTACACCGCCTTAACAGAGTATGGAGCAGATGTTTATTTGGCGGCTAATGCTGATGATGCTATAGAATCTTTGGCTATATTTAAACCCAATGTTTTACTCAGTGACATTGGGATGCCTGGTAAAAATGGTTACGGTTTAATTAGCCAAGTTAAAGATATAGAAACACAACTAAACATCAGAATTCCCTGTGTAGCCTTGACTGCTTTTGCTAGAGAATCTGACCGTAGCAAAGCCCTAGAGACTGGTTTTGCTGAGCATCTCTCTAAACCAGTGGATATTAATCAATTGGTAAATGTAGTTACACACTTAGCTGGACGTAGTTTTTAGTAATGACTAATGACTATTGACTAATGACCCTTGACTCTTGACTATTGACTAATGACTATTGACTAATGACTCATGAAAGTAGCAGTTACCGGCGCCACAGGATTTGTCGGGAGTCGCTTAGTAGAACGACTCCACACACAAGGGTATGAAGTATTGGTGTTAACCCGCAACAGCAACCAAGCGCAAAAGGTGTTTCCCGCTTCCGCTTTCCCCAAGGTGGAAATTGTCAACTATACACCTAGCGCTAGTGGTTCGTGGCAAGATGTGATTGCTGGATGTGACGCGGTGGTTAACCTGGCTGGAGAACCGATTGCGGAGGGACGCTGGACACCAGAACACAAACAAGAAATCCTCAACAGTCGTCAACTAGGTACGCAAAAAATCGTCGAAGCAATTACCAAAGCGACCCCTAAACCCCGCGTGTTAGTGAATGCTTCTGCTATTGGTTACTATGGCACCAGTGAAACAGCCACCTTTAACGAAACCAGTCCTCCGGGGAATGATTTCTTAGCGCAAGTCTGTCAAGCTTGGGAAGCAGAAGCCAATAAAGTCAAAGATGCAGATGTGCGGTTGGTAATTTTGCGCTTTGGGATTGTTTTAGGTATGGGTGGAGCGCTGGGTAAAATGATTACCCCCTTCAAACTATTTGCTGGTGGTCCGATGGGTAGCGGTCGGCAGTGGTTTTCCTGGATTCATCTGGATGACATAGTTAACCTCATCATCCAAGCTATCACCGACTCTAATATGTCTGGAGTATATAACGCTACTGCACCTCAGCCAGTCCACATGGCAGACTTATGTCAAACTCTCGGAGGTGTGCTAGGTCGTCCTTCCTGGTTACCAGTCCCTGACTTTGCACTAGAAGTTTTACTAGGAGAAGGTGCAATGGTGGTATTAGAGGGTCAACAGGTTCTCCCCCAACGGACTTTAAGTACTGGTTTTCAGTTCCAATATTCCAATTTAAAACCAGCCCTAGAGCAAATTCTTAAATAGTCATGTAGGATTTGTAAACACCAAGATACCCGACAACTTCTGCGAAGTCGGGTATCTGAGACTTAATTAATGCAATTGACGTGATTAATAACTCAGCTTCCGACAGCCCAGAAATTGATTTTTGTTACTTACAGACCCCACATAAACGAGAGATTGTTCTGGACATACTTCCACTGCATTACCTCTATTAAGTTTGATGCTATTCGCTAGAATACAACCTTGGAATTTACCACTTTCATCAAAATATATATAACTGTTATCTCTACACAAAAAAGCCGAATTACCTGCACGGGAATTTGCCGCCCTAACTTGAATTTTGCTAGTGATGATACAGCTTTCAAGTTGACCATTATCAAAGCGATTAATTGTTCCTACTTGACAAACAATATTTGCTTTAGCAGGGAGAGACACCAACAAATTCGTTGTGCATATTCCTAAAGTAGAATAAAGAGTCAACAGCAACTTGCGAGAGTATTTCATATAGCCAGCACCCGATGATTAAATTAGGGTTTAATCAAATAAACAAAGACTTAAAATAATCGTCATTCTATTTGCTGCTTATTAATAGCAACAATAGTGTATTTACTTGAAATAAAAGTGAAATAAATTTTCCAGAAAATTTGCTTAAATTAAATGATTTTGCGGTAATTTTAT
This sequence comes from Nostocaceae cyanobacterium, assembly GCA_035285345.1. Lineage (GTDB taxonomy): Bacteria > Cyanobacteriota > Cyanobacteriia > Cyanobacteriales > Nostocaceae > JAYKJH01. The sequence continues at coordinate 59,337 of JAYKJH010000033.1, forward strand.
ATAATCTTTAAATCACTTATCAAAAATATTCCTGATAAATACTAGTAAACTAGATTTATTTTATTTTTCTAACTCAGTATTTTTACGGTTATCAGACCCCGTTCTTAAGGGCAGCGTTTATTAAGTACAACAAGTGGTATGGGGATAATACGGTTATATTCCTAGGGTGTCCCCATATTACACTCACGCTGCATACGCAAAGGCTAGTAACTTGGGTTATTTACGCAGAACCCTCACCCCCACATTCCTGCCAGCAATCAGCAAAACCCATCCCTGTTGGGCGATGATTTTTCCTAATTCATAGGCATTTTGTAAATCTGTTTCTTTTGCTTTTTCTCCTAGTCCCATCACACCAATAATAATTTTTCGCATCGGGTCAACCAATTAGGGTAATGGGGATACCGGAGATATAAATTTTCCCATTCCCCAGTCCTTAAATTAAATTCCCCAGTATCATCCCCGTCAGCAAGATAAAACCAATCCAGACATTTTGGCGGAAAATTTCGCCGTAAGCGGGGTTGGGTAGGTTTGACTGTCTTAAACGTAGAAATTGCCAAATCCAGCCCCCAGAGGCGATTCCTAGGGCGATCCAGAAGCCAATATGCAGATGTGTGGTATAGCCTAAGCAAGCCAGTAAGAAGATGCTACCAGCAAAGAAAATCCCCACTGCTAGGGGTGCGCGATCGCCAAAAAATATAGCGCTAGAATTAACTCCTATACGCTGGTCGTCTTCCCGGTCGCTCATGGCGTAAACTGTGTCAAATCCCAAAGTCCACAGTACAGTGGCACCCCATAATAACCAACTAGAACTGGAGAGGTTTTGCGTCACCGCACTCCAGCTAATCAAAACTGCAAATCCCCAAGCTAGAGATAGCACCAATTGCGGTACGGGAAATACTCGTTTAGCTCCGGGATACAGGACAATCACTGGAACCGCCGCTACGCACAACCAAAAGGAAAGGGGATTAAGATATAATGCCAGAACCGCTGCACATCCCATCGCTACTAGAGCTACGACTATCCCCACTTTCACAGATAGCGCACGGGAAGCAAGGGGGCGATCGCGTGTTCTTTCTACTTCTGGGTCAATATCTTTATCCCACAAATCATTGACAACGCAACCTGCTGCACTGGTAGCTAGTGTACCGAGTACAATCACACCCACCAGTCCTAAAGGTGGTTTACCAGCGGCTGCTAAAAACACAGCCCACAAAGCAGGAATCATCAAAATTAGCCTTCCTGCTGGTTTATGCCACCTCAGAAGCCGAATTATTCTCATTATTACAGGTTCTTGGTTGATTTCTGGCATCCTCAGCATAGCAGCAATATTTGTTAAGCAAAAAATGATGTACTTAAATGATGTACTTAATGGTTCTTCACACTTATAGAATATCTTTATTTGGTATCTATAAAGTCACAACCTGAAACTGGCAGATTAGATACCTCTAATCTGCCACTTTAGTGGGAACTAAGTGCGTGAATTTTCCGAAACAGGTATGCATGGCTCTGTATTATATCTGTAAAGAAATTTGTTGCATATAATACTCACTCCTATTATTTCCAGATGTTGACAGTTGTTACCTTAGTTTACACAGGCAAATAAATGGTTAATTTATTAGCAAGTAACAGCGATACTTTACTAACCAAGGCCCCAAAACCACACCAGATTATCGCTGCTATTGATATGGGGACAAATTCCCTGCACATGGTAATTGTCAGGATTGAACCAAAACTACCGGCATTTACAATTATTGGTAGGGAAAAAGAAACCGTGCGTCTAGGCGATCGCGATTTGGTGACGGGAAATTTGAAACCAGAGGTAATGCAACGGGCGATCGCTACTTTAGGGCGCTTCCAAGAAATTGCCAAAACCTTCAATGCACAGAGTATCATAGCTGTTGCTACTAGCGCCACGCGGGAGGCACCCAACGGTAGGGAATTTTTGCAAACGATTGAAGAACAGATAGGGTTACAGGTTGATTTAATTTCCGGTCAGGAAGAAGCACGACGAATTTATCTGGGTGTACTGTCGGGGATGGAATTCCACAACCTTCCCCATATTATGATTGACATTGGCGGTGGTTCTACAGAGTTAATTTTAGGCGATAGTCAGGAACCACGAGTGCTAACTAGTACTAAAGTCGGTGCAGTCCGGTTGACAGGGGAATTCATCACCACTGACCCGATTAGTAACACCGAGTTTGCCTACCTCCAAGCCTACGTCAGGGGGATGTTGGAGCGCTCCGTGGAAGAGATTCGTGCTAATCTCCAACTGGGTGAACTTCCCCGGCTGGTCGGGACTTCTGGCACGGCTGAAACTCTGGCCACAATCAACGCTAGGGAAAAGTTAGGTGTGGTTCCCTCACCATTGACGGGATATGAATTAAGTCTCAGGGATTTACGGGAATGGGTCAATCGGCTGCGGAAACTAAATTATACCGAACGCGCTGCCATTCCGGGGATGGTAGACAAAAGGTCAGAAGTGATACTAGCTGGAGCCGTAATTTTACAGGAAGCGATGACCATGTTGGGGATGGAATCCTTGACAATCTGCGAACGTTCCCTACGGGAAGGAGTCATCGTCAACTGGATGCTGACCCACGGTTTCATTGCAGATAAGTTACGCTTCCAAAGTTCCATCCGCCAACGTAGCGTCCTCAAAGCAGCTGGTAAATATCAGATTAACTTGGAACATAGCGAACGTGTTGCCAATTTTGCTCTGAGTTTATTTGACCAAACCCAAGGGATTCAGCACAACTGGGGTAAAGAAGAACGACAACTATTGTGGGCTGGAGCAATCCTACATAATTGCGGTCATTACATCAGCCATTCTGCTCACCACAAACATTCTTACTATTTAATTCGCAATGGGGAACTGCTAGGTTACACGGAAACCGAAATCGAAATCATTGCTAACATAGCTCGGTACCATCGCAAGGGTTCTCCCAAGAAAAAACACGATAGCTATCGCAACTTGCTCAGCAAAGAACACCGCCAACTGGTGAGTCAATTGAGTGCTATCTTGCGCTTAGCAGTAGCTCTAGATAGACGACAGATAGGTGCTGTTGAGCGTGTACGGGTCGATTATTATCCAGCTTTAAGGGAGTTTCATCTGTTGATTTTACCATCCGACCCCCAAGATGACTGTGCTTTAGAACTTTGGAGTTTGGATTACAAAAAACCAGCCTTTGAAGCCGAATTTAATGTCAAGTTAGTAGCTACTTTAGAGGCGGCGGCTGTTCCTGTTAGTTAGAGGATGTAGCCGATAATTAACTCCTATGCAGAATTCCCATCCGGCTGGGACTATAAGTCCCAGTCTCATAGCTTAAGTCCTCTTGTAGAGGACTGAAAAAAATTTAGTCAAAAGTAATCATCTACAGACGGGAAATTTCTCGTCTGGTAAAGGATTCTGGATAATTATTAGTGCAGTTACATTAAATACTAGCTGCTAATATAAAACAGCGGAATTTTCTCAATATAAATACTTAAAATTTACTAATAAAGTTATAAATATCACTCTTATCCATACGTATTATGGACAGTTTCCACAGCGAATGATAGAACTGACTGAAAAAATTATCTGAGAACAGAAATATTACTGCTAAAAATTTGGCATTAAGAGTCTATTTCAATTGGTGAGGATGAGTGAAGTACTTGCCAGCAGCAAATTTGCCAATAATACTGGTATTTGAGTAAAAAATTAGTAGATAAACAAGAGCCATTTTAGATGACGATATACTTTTACAAGGTTTGGGAGCCTTATGGCTGCTTCTCTAACTTTTCTCCCCACGGAATCCATATCAAAGGTACTTGGTGGTCAACCGTTGAACATTATTATCAATCTCAAAAATTTGTCGGGACACAGGATGCAGCCATCATACCTGTAATTCATGCTGCCGAAACTCCAGAAGAGGCGGCTGCTTTGGGAAGGGATTGTTGTCGGCAAATGCGTCCAGATTGGGATATGGTGAAAACCAAAGTCATGTACGCTGCAGTACTGAAAAAGTTTCTCACCCATCCCGATATCAGGGAAATTTTAATTTCCACAGGAAATCAATTACTTGTGGAAAACTCTCTCAAAGATTATTTCTGGGGTTGTGGTGCGGATAAAACAGGTGAAAATCATCTCGGTAAAATCCTGATGAGCGTGCGTGCAGAAATCCGTAATTTACCCTCGATGTCTGTTATATCCGATAAAATCAGTAGCTAAGAGTACTATTTTTTATTTTCTCTAGAATTATTCCGGATTTCTCTATCCTCACCCAGATAAATAATAACGGCTACCTACTAGCCTGCCAACTATGGGTTTTATAGCTGGTAAAAATTATGCTGTGTATAAATAGATTCAATATTTCAACAGTGGTAAACATGGCTGGGAATATCAAAAAATTTTGCTCCTAATCAGATGTAGTTAATAGATTTCAATACACAAATTAGATTAAATTTAATATATAAAACCATAATTATATGATTTTTAATATAAAATTAAGAATATTTTTATACTTCTGCTTT
>JAYKJH010000034.1:0-22200 GCA_035285345.1 Nostocaceae cyanobacterium
GAGCATGGTACAATAGTCTTATAATGGGAATATAGGCAAAAATAAAAAAAGCGCAACCATCCAATTATAAATATACTACCACTAATACGCCCTTAGTGTATAGCAGGGGAGAAAAATTTTTCTTCGCGGGGGTGTGACTTTAGCGCTCGTAACATAGTGTAGGGAAGCAATCCCATAATTTTTGGCGATGAATTCGCGCTTCCCTGGCTTCGGACGCCAAATCATCATAGGTCTGTAAGTCCTATCTTAAATACATAAAGCCGAGCTTACAGCATTATTAAAAATATATTCTTAAAAACAATTCTTCAAAATTATTCCTAAAGATTCAATAAAAAAAATTTCCCAAAAAACCGCGAATAGCTGGGTATTCAGATGGGAAAAACCGCTGCGGAGCATGGTACAATAGTCTTATAATGGGAATATAGGCAAAAATAAAAAAAGCGCAACCATCCAATTATAAATATACTACCACTAATACGCCCTTAGTGTATAGTAGTAAGCAAAAAAATCTTGACGCCCTTGGCAGCTTGGCGGTTCAAATACTCCACTCTTCGACAAACGGCTTAAAGGCTGGCAGTAAATCAGAACGACTGACAACCAGAGTGGGAAAAGAAAGACTACTGTAATCCTCCCCTGACAAGGCTGGGAAAGGCTCAGAGTTAAGGGAAACCCAAGCACCACCAGCAGCCTTGACAATTACCCAAGCTGCCGCCATATCCCAAATTTTCGGCGTTGCCTCAATTCCTCCCAAGGTCGCTCCGGAAGCAACACAGAGAAAATTATAACTGGCAACACCCAGCATCCGAATTTTGCAGGGAAAGCCTGGTTGTACCAAATCCATACTCCGGGAGCAGAGGCTGAAAAAGTGGTTGTTACTAGGAGCATCCTTGCAACTGTGGATAGCATGGTGATTGAGAAACGCTCCCCTAGGTGTAGCTAATCCAGTGTCACCCTGCCAGAAACCGTGGAAACCTTGAGCCAGGGGTGGTAGGTAAACATAACCAAAAACAGGTATTCCGCGATAGAGCAACCCCAGGGAAATACCCCAAATAGGAATACCCCGCGTAAAATTGGTAGTACCATCTAACGGGTCAATTACCCAGCACCATTCCGTATCTGGTAAAGTAGTATTCCCTTCTTCGCTGAGGATACCAAAACCAGGGAAAGTAGATGTAATCGCATCGCGCAATTCTTGATCCGCCCATTTATCAGAACGTGTCACCAAACTACCATCTGCTTTCTGGGAAGCCTGTACTTGTCCAAAATCTTTCATTAGCTGGCTTCCCACCCTAGCGCTAGTGGTGGTGGCAAAGTCGAGAAGTGTTGTCCAAAAATCTTCCATCTGATAAATGGGTAATAGGGAATGGGTAATGGGAATGGGTAATGGGGGAAAAACAATTAGCAATTAGCTATTAACCATTAGCCGTAAATTATCCATCTAATTCATTCTCCAGCAAAGTGGCGATCGCTTGCTTGGCATTTGTTTGAAATTCCCTGACATTTACCCTACTTAACAAGGTAACAGCAACAATCATACCGACAGATTGAGTAACAAACACCAGCCCATAGGCAAGTAAAGGGGTTGAGAACAAAATTTCCCCTAAATTCAATACTGCACCACCCGCAGCCGTTGCTAGTCCCCTCGCTAACGCTTGGGATAACCCCCACGCACCAATAAATGTCCCGGCGGTTTCGGCAGCAGTTAAATCTAGCATCAAACTTAACGCCCCCGTTGTCGTCACCCCAGAAGCAATACCAAACAAAACTACAACCCCTTTGAACAGTGCTTGACTAGCGGTTGTACCCGCCATAACTACCAATATCAAGCATACTGCTACTGCAAGACAGCCTACCTTGGTGGTGTTTTTCTTTCCCAGACGGGGTACTAACAAAAAGCCTGTAGAACTCAAACCAATCAGCGTCCCGGTGCCCCAAAAAGCATTCAGCTTGGTAGTTTCAGCAATTGTCATTCCAAAAACTCTACCACCGTAGGGTTCCAGGACACCATCCTGCATAAACAAGCTGATAGTCATCACCAGCAGAAAAGTAAAAAATATCCCGGTTTGACGGCTGGCTGTTAATATACGCAATGCCACACCCAGAGTCACTTTATCTTCCCTGTCCGCCAAGCTGGAACGAGTCCCATAACGGGAATATTTCTTTTCCACCCCCACGGTCGCTAACAAGCACAAGCCAATCACTATGGCAGGCATAATTAAAAACAGGCGATTGATTTGGACTTGCAGGATTTCTATCGGTGTATCTAACTCGATTTCTTTTAACAACCGACTGCTGACAATTGCCCCGATGATAATACCCACCATCAGCATCGACCAAACAATACCTACCAGTTTGGGGCGATTATCCTCATCAGAAACATCTACTAGCATCGCTGCAAACGGTGTACCGCTAGCAGAAATAGCCAGCCCATACACAGCGAACACTAGCGCTAGAGTAGCTACCCATGCAGTGGTTTGAGTTGTCCACTGTGGGAGGGTTCCCCCCAACTGCCAAACTACTTGCACTGCGAAAAAAGCAGCGATCGCAAACAACGTCGTCCCGATCCACACATAACCGGTGCGGTGATGCCCAAGTATGGGTTTCGAGTCTGACATTTGCCCAAACCACACCCGTGCAGGCGCCACAAATTGAGCCATTGCTAGAGTCCCGGTAGTAATGAGTGCCGGTACTTTCAACTCATCAATCATGACTCGATTCAGCACACCCTGAGTCAAGACTGACATAATACCCAGTCCCGCCTGAAACAAACCTAGGCGAAACATGGTTAGTAGTGTGACTCTCGGTAAGCCAAAGGAGTCTGGCTGAGAGTCAGATATATCTACCCTTGCCATAGGATTTAGTCTTGCTAAATAGGATTTTTAAGGATTTCGACATCTTTTTCAAGGATAAACTTCGCCAGCGACACAGTGGAATAGGCAATGGGGAAGCAAAACAATCTACTATTCACGACCGCTACTATTCACGACTACTACTATTCACGACCACTACTATTCACCACGGCTTCCAGTCCCCAATCCTTGACTATTGTCTAAACTAGGTATGTGAAGAAATCTTAAAGGTAGCTCCAGCGTGGAAACCATCACATTAGGGCAAAATGGTCCAACAGTGAAACCCCTATGCCTGGGGACTTGGGCTTGGGGAGACAAACTCTTTTGGAACTATGGCAACGACTACGATGCCGAACAACTCAAAGATGCCTTCAAAGCTGCACTGGATGCAGGTGTCACCTTCTTTGATACCGCTGAAGTATATGGTATGGGGCTTTCGGAAGAATTCCTGGGGCAATTCATGCAGCAAATATCGCCTAACGTCCAAATTGCCACAAAATATGGTCCAATGCCTTGGCGATTTACAGCCCTCTCGGTTGCTGATGCCTTAACAGCCAGCCTCAAACGCCTGCAAGTTGAGCGTGTTGACCTATACCAAGTGCATTGGCCTTTCACATTCTTGATGAGCCAAGAAACCCTGATGAACGCCCTTGCTGACGAAGTACAACGAGGCAGAGTTGGGGCTGTGGGTGTTAGTAACTACTCAGCCCAGCAAATGCGCCAGGTACACAAAATCCTCGCTGACCGTGGGGTATCCTTAGCTGTCAACCAAGTACGTTACTCTTTACTCACACGACAAATTGAAACCAACGGCATTTTTGATACAGCTCGCGAACTTGGTGTCACTATCTTGGCTTATAGTCCCCTAGCACAAGGATTACTCACAGGTAAATACACCGTCGAGGGTACTATAAACCCCGACGGTGCGCGCAAATTCGATTCTCGCTTTAGCACAAATGGCTTGAAAAAAATTAGACCCGTATTATCCCTACTACAGCAAATAGGGGAAAAACACGGACGTACCCCAGCACAAGTAGCCTTGAACTGGTTAATCGCTCAAGGCAATGTGATTCCTATAGCGGGAGTGAAAACAGCCCAACAGGTAGAGCAAAATGCTGGTGCATTGGGCTGGAAATTAAGCAATGATGAGGTTAGTCAATTGGAAGAGATTACTCGTCCTTGGCTGTAGCAACGGATGATGTAGCAGATGTAGCGGATGAGTTATTGATGAATCCCACAGATAACTTATCCGTTACATCTGTTAAATTATCCGTTGCCGCTGTTACTATCTGGCGTCAACTGCAGAAGGAGTAGATTCTAGTGCTGATTCACGACGTGCAGATTTTAGTCTAGGTTTTGAAGGGTTGCCATTTGCGTCTTCATTGCCATTGTTACCATCGATTTGACTCCAATCACCACGACTACGTTCTCCCGAAGAACGAGAACGTTTAGCTAGTTTAGGTTTACCAACGGGTCTTTCTTCTTCAGGTGGGTTAAGGTCGGCATTTTGCAACCAAACAGGACGAGTTTGGTCATAAGCAATTTGTAGCGCTGCAGCGGCGATCGCGTGAGCATCGTATTCTGCACTCAACTCGCGGACAATCGGCAAGAAGGAAGCCAAACGCTCACCAGTCAAAGCTTCTTTCACTTGGACTTGCAATTTATCCAATTGCTTGGCTTCGATTTGTGCCCTAGTAGGAATGGACAGTACCTTCCAGCTTTGACGGACGTGGCGTTCAATTAACTGCTGCTTACGCCGGTCAAAGGGTTGCACTAGGGAAATAGCAGTACCTTCTTTACCAGCACGACCAGTACGACCAATGCGGTGAACGTAGGTTTCTACGCTATCTGGTAAGTCGAAGTTAATGACATGGGTAAGTTCATCTACATCTAGACCCCGTGCGGCAATATCGGTAGCAACTACCCAGCGCACTTGGCGATTGCGGAAACGATGCAGTAGGCGTTCCCGTGCTTGTTGGGACAAGTCACCGTGGTATTCATCCACACTGTGACCTGCACCTTGCAACAGATTGGTCAACTCCGCAGCGGTACGTCTGGTTTTGACGAAGATTAAAGCCGACTCTGGGTCTTCCATTTCCAGGATAGGCTGCAAAGCTCTAGTTTTGTTCCAGTGACGGGGAATTAGATAAGCCACCTGATTAATTTTCGCCGGAGCAGCTTTCGGCTGTTCCACTTTCACCGTCACGGGGTTGTTAAGAAACTTGTTAATCAGCTGGCGAATAGATAGAGGCATAGTAGCCGAGAACAGGGCTGTCTGGCGTTGTTGGGGTGCTTGAGACAGGATTTTTTCCACGTCGTCAATAAAGCCCATGCTCAGCATTTCATCGGCTTCATCCAAAACAAACCAGCGGACGCTATCCAGCTTCAGACTACCACGTTCCAACAAGTCTATTACCCGTCCGGGGGTACCAACGACAACGTGAACGCCGCGTTTGAGTTGTAAAATTTGTCTGTCTATCGATTGACCACCGTAGATTGACAAAACTCGCAATCCTTGATTACCAATAAATTCACTGATTGCCTGGGTAACTTGCATTGCCAACTCACGGGTTGGTGTCAAAATCAAAGCCTGGACAGCGCGATGATTAATATCCAATCTGTCTAATATTGGCAGCGAAAAAGCTGCCGTTTTACCTGTCCCGGTCTGGGATTGACCTACTACATCACGACCGGACAGCAGTTGCGGAATCGCTTGGGTTTGAATATTTGTTGGTTCAGTAAAGCCGATGGTTTCTAATTGTTGAATACGTTCTGCAGAAAGACCTAATTCTTTAAATGAAACAGACATTAACTCTCCTATGTTTTACTTTTGTTGTTGTTACTTTTCACACTTGGGTTGAAACTTTAGGGACAGAAATCCCCTATCCCTCCCATCTGGACTGAAAACAGGATAATTGCTTAGTTATTTCTACCTATTGACTATTTGACCATAAATGTCGTAACTATCAGCATGAGTTATGGCAACAGGAACGATTGTTCCCAGTCTGGCTGTACCTTGAACGTACACCAGCCCATCGACCTCCGGCGAAAACCGACCGGAACGTCCCACTAACTCTCCTGTTTCAGGATTTTCTTGCTCAATTAGCACTTGTACAACTTTGCCTACTTCTTGTTGATTTTTCTTATAGGAAATAGGCTGCTGTAGTTGCATGAGTGCATCCCGCCGCTGATTCATAACTTCAGCGGGAAGATGATTGGGTAAGTTGTAAGCGGCAGTTCCCTCTTCTGGTGAAAAGGTAAACACGCCTACATGGTCAAACTCATGGCGTTGGACGAACTGCATCAGATGTTCAAAATGCTCGTCCGTCTCCCCAGGGAAGCCGACAATAAATGTTGTCCGCAGCACGGCTTCTGGGATTGCACTTTTAATGCGTTCGATTATTGTATCATTTACCCTACCTTGCCAGGGACGGTTCATGTCCCTGAGAATCTCTGGGTGGGAGTGCTGTAAGGGTAAATCCAGGTAAGGTAAGACGTTTGGTGTCTCCCTAATTGCGGCAATGACATCGGGAGTCAATCCTGTCGGGTAAGCGTAGTGCATCCTAATCCAAGGGACATCTACTTTCCCCAAGGCACGTAACAATTCGGCTAATTGCGGCTTACCGTAGATATCTAAACCGTAATTGGTAGTGATTTGGGAAATCAGAATGATTTCCTTTACCCCTTGTGCTGCCAATTGTTCGGCTTCAGCAACAATTGATTCTATTGTTCGGGAACGTTGATTACCTCGCAGGTGGGGGATAATGCAAAAGGCACAGCGATAGTCACACCCTTCTGCTACCCGCAGATACGCTACGCCTTCGGTAGTGGTACGGTAACGTGGTGTTGTTTCATTGGCGATGTAGGTCGGTTCGGCGGACACTTCCTTGACCCGTTCACCTGCTTGTGCCCGTTCAATGACATCAACAATTTTATGATAATCACCTGTACCAACAACTGCTACGGCTTCAGGAATTTCATCGAGAAGCTGGACTTGGAAGTGTTGCGCCATACAGCCGGTAATGACGATTTTTTTATTCGCTTCTGCCAGATCCACTAAAGTTCTGACAGATTCTTCCCGTGCTGCTTCGATAAAGCTACAAGTGTTGACTATAACATAATCCGCTAGTTCTTCATTTGTATCCACACCATAGCCTGCTTCTACCAGCAGCCCCAACATATGTTCGGTATCGATGCGGTTTTTTTCGCAGCCCAGGTGAGAAATTGCTATCGTTGGCTTGTCACCCATATAGTCAGTAATGATCAGGTTGTCGATGTCAGTAAACATTGAGACGCGAGACACCACGTCTGTTAAAAAATCACGATCAAGCTTTCTCCCCTTCAGTTACAAGAAATGGGAAAAGATCGCCCTAAATACTATAAAGTCATGCCATGATATCTTTATCGAGCGGCTGGTAGCGGTTTTTTAGAGCATCGCTAAGGGTAGTTGATACTCCCAATCCGCCTGTAGAAAATTTAGTACTTATTAGTATTCTACATTACCGCCAAGGGCGCGTAGATCGATCATCTGTGAGAAGTCGCTACCCTAAGCAAAACCGACTAGCGGCTATGCAATGTGCGGTAATGCTACCCTACGTTTAGGCTGAAGCCCAAAACCATATCAGGTGAGACACCTGAGTCACGGGAAGCTGCCGCGAGTTTTGTGAGTCGCAAACTCCTCTTTTGGTTGAATTATATCTTAACATAACTTATGGAAGCTTTAATGCTAATTTCCATTTATGGAAGATGTATTATGGCAACCGTGTTAAAACACATTTTCAAGTAAGAAAACTTAATGTTTCCCTAAGTCCGTTAATAGAAAAAAGGTGGACTTGTATCAGCTATTTAAGACTCGAACACCCATTATCGGCGTAGTTCACTTGCTACCGCTGCCTACCTCACCCCGCTGGGGAGGTAGCCTGAAGGCGGTAATTGACCGTGCCGAACAAGAAGCGACAGCGCTTGCTAGTGGAGGCGTTGACGGTATTATCGTCGAAAATTTCTTTGACGCGCCGTTTACCAAAAACCAGGTCGATCCAGCCGTTGTCAGCGCCATGACTGTAGTAGTACAGCGGATACAAAATTTAGTGACGCTGCCGATAGGCATTAACGTTTTACGAAATGATGCCACCAGTGCTATGGCGATCGCTAGTTGTGTCAAGGCGCAATTTATCCGTGTCAACGTCCTCACAGGGGTGATGGCGACCGACCAAGGATTAATCGAAGGAGAAGCACATAAACTATTGCGCTATCGGCGGGAATTAGGCAGCGATGTCAAAATCCTTGCGGATGTCTTAGTCAAACATGCTCGTCCCTTGGGTTCTGTAAATCTCACTACCGCCGTCCAAGACACGATTGAGCGTGGTTTAGCAGACGCGGTAATTTTATCGGGTTGGTCTACTGGTAGCCCTCCTAACCTAGAAGACCTAGAACTAGCTTCTAGAGCAGCAGCCGGAACCCCCGTATTTATTGGTAGTGGAGCATCCTGGGAAAACATTGGCACCCTGATGCAGGCGGCAGATGGTGTAATTGTTTCCAGTTCCCTGAAACGCCACGGTAGCCGCGAACAAACCATTGACCCAATTCGCGTACATACGTTTGTCGAAGCGGCACGTCGGGGTTGGAACTCAAAAGGGGAAACCAAATCAGTTACTGAAGTGAAGTTACATTCGTAATGTAGGGAATGGGGAATAGGTAATAGGTAAAACTCCATTACCCATTACCCATTACCCATTACCCCTTACCAATTCCCAACTTGAGGCTTATGATTCGCCGCCGTTCTACTCCTTGGATTCATCGTTGGTCGCGTCCGCTGATTGCGGGTATCGCTGGACTAGGTGCAATAACTACAGCTTATCTAACTGTAGTTAAGCTCACCCAAAGCTCTACAGTCTGCCCGACTGGAAGCTGCGATTTGGTACTTTCCAGTCCCTATGCTACTGTCTTTGGGCAACCCCTAGCCCTATTTGGCTTTTTGGCTTACCTGGGGATGGCAATTTTTGCCTTGGCGCCCTTAGCATTTGACCCCATACAAAAAAAGGATACGCGCAGTGGGCTAGAAAACTGGACTTGGTTGCTGCTGCTGGCTGGTGCTATTGCCATGTCAGTTTTCAGTGGCTACCTGATGTATTTACTAGTGTTCCAAATCAAAGGGGTCTGTATCTACTGCATTGGTTCAGCCCTATTCTCCCTGAGCATGTTGGTACTGACCATTGTCGGTCGTTCTTGGGAGGATGTGGGACAGATATTTTTTACTGCGATTATCGTCGGGATGGTGACTTTAATTGGTACTTTGGGGGTCTATTCCGGTGTCAATCAAGCCGCAAACACTCCCCCTGGACAGGTTAGTTTGTCACCCCAAGGGACACCTAAGCAGGGAGTGGGTTGGGAAATCACTACCACCTCTGGGGAAGCAGAAATTCAATTAGCGCGTCATCTGACCAAGATTGGCGTTAAGGAATACGTTGCTTGGACTTGTCCCCATTGTCATGAACAGAAACAACTGTTTGGTAAACAGGCATATAACGAAATTAACCACATCGAGTGTGCCCCCGATGGTAAGGGTGCCCGTCCTGACCTCTGTCAAGCTGCAAAAGTCCCTGGTTTCCCGACTTGGCAGATTAAGGGTCAATTATATTCTGGCGTGCAATCTTTAGAGAAACTAGCGCAACTTTCCGGTTACACCGGACCGCGCAACTTTAAGAACTTTCCAGAGGCTTTCCGGCAGTAGTTGGAACTCAGCACAGGCGTTACCGACACCCCAGCCTAACGTAGCACTTTACGATCACAGCAAAAAGCCAACGGTTCTCAGGTAACAACCTATCCTGACCGTTGGCTTTTTGTCAGGAATGAAATATAGGGCTTGTGGTTTAAGTAATTAGCAATTACCTTTGAGTATCCTGATTACCCTGTCTGACGATTGTAATGTTATTATTGGAACTTTATTTTTTTTTATGTGCCTAATTTTACTTATATTAATAATATACAAAAAAATATATATGCGACCGTGTAGTTACTTAGGTTATAAAAAGAAAATATCTCTTAATCCTTTATTTGTTAGGGGAACACAAGCCAATCACAAAAACTCTAAGAAGACATATATGACTGACTCGAACATCAAAATTACGGGGCACTAAATAAATCAAGGAAATTGACAATACTCTTCCCAACTAGGTAATGGTCATGGGTAAGCAGCTCGACATGTGTCTAGAGAAGCTACTGTTAACTTGCAAAGAACGGCTTAATCAAGGACGCAGGGTGTTAATTACAAGTTCTGGCGTAGCGAGCTGCGTGATTTTGTTGCGCTATTTGGGATTATTGCAGTCGATTGAGCTAGCAGCCTTAGATCAATTTTTTCGCTTCCGTCCCCCGGAAGCCATCGATGAACGCATTTTAATTGTGACGATTGACGAGACGGACATCCAAGAAGTCAAACAGCTACCAATACCAGATAAAGTAATTGCTCAGCTATTGCAAAAATTAAAGGCTGCTGGACCCCGTGCTATTGGTTTACATTTGGTGCGGGATTTACCCATCGAACCTGGTCATCAAGATTTACTTGCTACCTATAAGTTAATACCTAACTTGGTGGGGATTGAACAATTATCAAATAATCCCGATGCCATGATTAAACCGCCACCGATATTGAGCGATCGCAACCAAGTTGGTTTTAGCAACGTTGTGCTGGACAGTGACGGTAAAGTGCGTCGCAGTTTGTTATATTCCCGGATGAATGGCAAATCTTACGAAAGTTTTGCCCTCAAGCTCGTCAAGCTGTATTTACAGCCAGAGGGAATTACTGTACCACCACCACAACGCCAAGCCAAGCGTTTGCAGTTTGGTAGGGGAATATTGCATCGGTTTCAGCCAGATGATGGAGCTTATGTGGGAGTAGATGCTGGTGGTTTCCAAGTATTATCTAACTTTCCCAAACTGCGCTGTGAAAATCCCGACCGGGAAAAGTGCGAGTTTCGCTCCGTCTCCCTCACCGACGTATTAGCAAACCGTGTACCACCAACTACGATACGCGATCGTATCGTCCTGATTGGGACAACCGCACGCAGCATCCAGGGTTTTGGTGGTTTCTTTATCCCCTATAACTACAGTCTGTTGGGTCAAACTAGCCGATTTAGTAAAACACAAACCAAGCCGATATCTGGAATCGAGTTGCAAGCCTATTTTGTCAGTCAGTTACTCGCAACTGCACTCTCCGGTAGACCGTTACTCCAAGTATGGAATAATCTTCTAGAAGACTTGTGGGTTTTTGTTTGGGCTTGCATGGGAGCCGTTCTCACTTGGCGAGGACGACGTAGTAAGTACTCCGTCGTCAACACCTTGCTGGCTGGCTTTATGCTATTGGGTACTGTCTACATTGCTTTTTGTTGGGGTTGGTGGATACCTCTGATACCACCCCTGTTAGCGGCTTGTACCTCAGCTATGATGATTACAGGTCACATTGCCCACCAACAGGAAGAATTAAAGCGTTCCAAAGAATTTTTGCATCAAATTATCAATACAATTGCTGACCCAATTTTTGTGAAAAACGAACAACATCAGTGGATTGTATTAAACGATGCCTTTTGTCAATTTATTGGCTATGCCAAAAGCCAATTACAGGATAAATCAGAGTATAATTTTCTTCCCAAACAGCAAGCAGATGTTTTTCGCGCCGCCGATGAACTAGTATTTCAGACGCAGCAACCCCAAGAGCATGAAGAGGAATTTACTGACGCCGCTGGTAAGACCTATCTAATTGCTACCAAACGCTCCCTACATCAAGATGCGGCTGGTAATTTATTTTTAGTTGGGGTGATCCGCGACTTTACCAAGCGCCGCACTCAGGAAGAAGAACTGAAACGCTCCCACGATGAGTTAAAAATTAGGCAATACAACTTGCGACATCTAGCATATCACGACGCTCTCACCGGCTTACCAAACCGCCAGTCTTTCTCTGAGCAAGTTCAAGAAACTTTACTATGGTCGCAAAAAAATAATCTGTGCTTTGCGCTGTTGTTTATTGACTTGGATGGTTTTAAGCAAGTTAACGATACTCTCGGTCACGACAATGGCGATCGCTTGTTAATGATCGTCGCTAACAGACTCAACAGTTGCTTGCGGGGTAGTGATACTGTAGCTCGTTTGGGTGGTGATGAATTTACTATCATTCTCCGGGCTATTCCGAAAGTCCAAATAGCTGCTAATGTCGCAGATAAAATTATCGACCGCATCTGTGAACCAATAATTTTAGATGGAAAAACTACTCATGTAGGAGCCAGTATTGGCATTAGTATTTATCCTTTTGACAGCCAGGATAGCCCAACTCTGATTAAACAAGCGGACATTGCTATGTACCGTGCTAAGCAACTTGGTAAAAACCGCTATCAGTTCGCAAGCCAATATTTATGGTCACAATCCCACACTACCGAGTCTAGCACGACCGAATCGGGTTTGGAGCAGGGAGCTTAGTGAGAAATTATATTCCCGACAAATGAAAGCGAAGTCGGAGATATGAAGATTTCGCTCCTCACAAATCACATGGGATTCCTATACAACCTCTAAATTCTGTACCAGTGACAATTACAACTCTCAGTATTGTTCTAAAATGCACAGAAATTTAGAACTGGGTTAATGTACATCTAGAACTATAGTATCAGGTAAATACCCAAGGGTTTTGATAGTAGTCGAAATATTATCAGTTGACGGATGTCAATCTACATAAGACTTGTATCTGTTTTGTTCATGCCTGACAATTATATTTTTTTGCCTAAATCTTATTAATTTTTGATAGTTTCGCTACTTTGGCAGTTACTTGTGAATAATATTTGCCAGTTTACATTGAACCATAGATAACACTCATAAATTTACTTTTGTATAAATTGATTTTTAAACTTTAAAATAATTAGCAAAGTTTGAGACTAATAATACGGTTATTACTTAGAGTACATTTACTGAAAAATTCCCAATTAAGCCTTGTTATCATTAACTTTAAATAAAAAAACCAGCATAAATACTGACATTAGCAAAAAGCGCGTGATTAGATAGGAAGCAAGGTGATTCCCAATGAGCTATGAACCTTGGTTTCAAAATTGCAGGTGTTTGTATGTTCGTTCTTGGATTGCAGATGATAACTCCCAGAATTGCAACAAGCACAGATAACGTCGGCATTCCTGAACAACCTTGTTTACCCAGTACTGCTAGCAAGAATTTCTGCCAGGAATTGCAAGATAATAGTCAGCAAAAGCAAAATAATCAGGACATTATCTCCAAAGACAAAGGGGACGATGACGCACCGAAAAGTGATGATGGGACGGCTACCCGGGCATGAAAATTGCGTGAAAACACGGTTAAGCAGCGACTTGACATCCCTAATCTCCAGACACCTGTGTACTTTTACTATTTGTGAGCAAAGCTAGTAATTTCACGGAGGCAGAAAGAGAACAAGAATTGACTCAAAGGCTAAGTAGGTAACTACTATTGCCAAGTTTCCAGGGTAGCGATCGCCCATTCCAAACCTTGTTGCAACCGAAACAGACCAGCGTCTTGCCATACCAGACGAGGTAACTTCTCACACGCAGTACTGTATTTGGGTAGTAGGATAGGATATTCTGGCGTTCGAGAACTTGGGTTATGAATATACTTTCTTCTGTGTTCTGGATCTTAATCACAAAATACCCACCCGAAAATCATGGGTGGGTATTTTTTGGGCTAACATGAAAGTAAAGCATTAGTCATTTGTCTTTTGCGTTATATAACTAATGACTAATGACTAACTTTTATCTGTAAATTCCGTTGTTATAACGGTCGTCACCTTCAGTGTAAGTTGCTTCCATTTCGGTGACAATGAAATTATCCAGGTTAGCTTGCAGGCGATTCTTCTGCCTTTCGCTTAAACCACGAATGTTTAGGACATCTTCTACCTTTTCGTAAGGAGCATTGTTGACGATTTTGCTAGCAAGGGTGGGATACATTCCCGGAAGCTTCTGAAAAGCTCGGACGTTGGTGTTATTTAAATCAATTTTTTCACCATAGACATCAGCCAGCTTTTCATCTGCGCGGTTCCGTAGTTCTGTAGGTGCTTCTGCTACCAAGACTGGTAGTGCTTGCAAGCTAACACGAGTGAAAGTAGCTGCGGAAGCTGATTGTGGTACGAACCAACCGAGCAATCCTAAGACCAAACTAAAAACAGTTAAAATGCGCGCCAATCTTTTCACGATTCCTCTACCTCTTTCCATCGAACAGAAATCAACACAGCATGTTATCAGGTTCGGGCGAGAATACCACCAGTTATGACTTCTGGGGAAGGAAAACCCGCCAGTGATATGATACTCCTAAGCAGGGCAGCAAATACCGCAATTAACGCCCCAAAAGTCACACAGTAGCCCTTCGCCGTATATACCTGGTTTAAAAAGACAGGATTTTGTGGTTCTCGTCTTATTTGATAAAACTAATATACAACTTAGCAACCTCTGATTTGAGTCCTGAGTGCTAAGTTCGGCAGTAATGACTAGTCAGGACTCAAAAGAGGGTAATGGTTGTTCGTCTGCGGGTAACAAACTGTCTAGTGCTTCAAACGTGGAAGCATAGGTGATTGTTTCTTGGTCGTAGCCCTTCAAATGAACGGTATATTGATTAAACACCTCTTTTGCATTTCCTATGTCAGTTAAATATTTGTAGGTTGTCTCACCCAAAGCAACATCTAAACCTAGTTGCTTAGTTGCTGACTCCAAGCGGAAGGCAGCATTAACTGTATCTCCCAAAGCGGTGTAGTCCGGACGGTCGCCACTACCAGTATTACCTACCATAGCAAAACCAGTATTTACACCGGCGCCAATGCGTAAGGGAAAGGGTAAAGGATAATGATGATGTAAGTTAGCCGTCATCTTGTGCAAGACATTTACGGCACGCAAAACGCTGAGGATTTCCTGGTTGCTGACGTTTTTAGAACCATGAAACCAGACAGCCATAACTGCATCACCTATATATTTATCTACCCAACTACCAGATTCCCGAATAATATTGCCAGCATGGCGGAACCATGTACCAATGGCAGCGGAGAGAATTTTTTCATCTAGCTGCCTGGTAAGAACAGTAAAATCACGGATATCAACCACCATGACTGTAATTAATCGTCGAATATGTAAAGTAGAAGTCAGGGTTCCTTGACTATCTGAAGCTGATAGCGGATGAGGCTGTTCAGAGGGACAGAAGAAGTCTATTTCTGTTTGACCAAAGGTCAGACGGTCTCCATTACGTAATGTTAAGGGTACGCTCACTCGTCGCCCATTGACAAACGAGCCATTGCGACTTCCCAAATCAATCAGAAAAAATTCACCATTTTCCATGCACTGAAGGAGCGCATGATTTCGAGATATCCAGCGGTCTGGTATGACTACGTTATTGTCTTCACTACGACCAATTGTCCAGCAGCTACTACCCGCCAGTGGTAATTGGCGACTACCAGCTTCACTATGCATTACTAGATAGGGTGTGGGTTGGAAATTCTCCACAGGCGACAGTTGCGACTACAAGTAACTCAAGCAGGCTAAAAATGGGAAGGTTTCCCAAGTTGCACCATTGTTTGCGGAAGCACCTTCGCGCTGCGCTGTTTACTGTTGTGACACTCCCCAGATTGTAAACACAAGCAAAGCAATAGTTTTACCTTCCAGGAATTCTTGGTTCAACGACTCCACTTCATAGACCCCTTGCGGTGTCCAAACGAGCAATGGTAATCTCCCCAAGCGTTGATTTGGGCTTGTCCCCCCCTATTTTTGTAGTTGGAATTGATTGGTTAACAATGATTAACTACTCACTTAGTTCCTCTGAATCTTTTACCTATGCCCAAGGAAACTAAGACTATGGGATAGAACCTTTTAGATTCATTTGTCAAGGTACGTTTGTCATGAGACAACTAGGTTTTCTCAGAGGTTCTGCCCTCTGCTAATAACATATCACGGCACGATAAATACTGCCAAAGCCTTTCATACGTAGACTGATGTCGCAGTTATAAAAGGCGTTTTGTTTGTAAAGTTTGTTTTTATTATCTTCATACAGTAACGTTTATACAGTAGCGGCAGCTAATAAAAATAAGCTGTCTACCAAAATTGTACTCAACACTGCTCCACTGAAAGCATACCAGTGTCTTTGCTGATAGCGCAAAGGTAAAATACCTACTAGTAGTAGCACTAGAGCCAGCGTAATTGCCCAAGCTTCCCCCCAAGGAGTTTGTACTTTTGCTAGCGCCTGTTGGAGAATAGGGACGGTAAAGGCAGGTTCAACCTGCATGATTTGCCGCCAATTAGGCATTAAATCTACTAAGTAGAAATACACGTCAGTTAACGCTGTCCCCAATAGAGAACCCAAATAAAACCAATTGCCGACTTTCCCCCAATTACGCCACAAGCACCACAAAGCAAATGGTAATCCAAGAGCCTCGACTGGTAAATGGAAAAGTGGTTCCCAGCGTAGCCATCCCCAGTAAATTGCACCTGTCAACCAACTCCAACTAAACCCGAACAACAAATCCCCCCACAGGTAAGTTGAAGTCCGCGACATCAGCAAAAAGCTCAGCCACACCCAGCCAACAGTTGTCACTAAACTTAATAAAGGCAGCGATCGCACTAAGGGTGCCTCGATAAATACGGGTACAGATACTAAAAACACCGCTGCCGCAAACACTAACCAAACTTGTCGGGATGTGGCTTTCCACGATGTCACAAGGTTAAGAGCTTGGTTTTGTGGCTGAACTGATTCCATAGAGGGGGTAGAAGCAGAATAAGGGGACAATGTATGGTTAACCAAAGCTTTTTAATATTTGTAACTAAAATTCACATTATTAAGATATCACATAGTCAATCCCCCCCAGGGGCATATGGGGTGGTTAAAAATTTAATAAAGCTTAAAATTTTAGCGGCTAATTGGCAAAAACTTGCGTAAAAAAGGGTTTATTCTGTACTGAGTCTGCTAGACTTGTCGCTCCCTAGTTAAAGGTCACTCATGAGTAATGACCAATAACCAATGACTAATCCTCTAATTTTCCGGAGGGAATCTAGGTTAGTTGGATGTTTAATTGGTGAACGTGACACTCCTTTAGACAGGGAAGCTGATTGCTAGCAATTATTTATTTGTTAGACAGTGATTAAAAAACTAGAGGTTATTACCTAAAATGATGGAGTATATTCAAGCGTTTGTTTTGGGAATTGTCCAAGGAATAACAGAGTTTTTACCTATCAGTAGTACAGCCCACCTGTTAATATTTACCAAGGTATTTGGCTGGAAAGAACTAGGTGCAAAAGACTTTGTAGATGCTATTCAATTTGGTAGTGTTATTGCAGTTTTAATGTATTTTTGGGGAATTATTTCTCAAGTTATAAAAGGTGCAATGCAGGCATTACGGGAAAAAAATTGGCAGCGGGAAGAGTGGAAAATCTTGGTAGGTATTGCAGTTGGAACAATGCCAGCCTTAATTATTGGCTTTTTATTCAAGGATATTATACCAGAAAATGCCTTAACTATCGCCATTATGTCCATCGTCATGGCGGTGCTGCTGGGATTAGCAGAAAAAATTGGCAGTCGCAAACGAGGATTTGATTCCTTACAAATTTCCGATGGAATTTTAGTTGGTTTGGGTCAAACGCTGGCTTTAGTTCCAGGGGCTTCTCGTTCTGGTTCGACATTAACAACTGGCTTATTTTTAGGATTACAAAGAGATACAGCCGCCAGATTTTCATTTTTATTGGGTTTACCGACTCTCACCATTGCGACATTATATAAATCTCTGAAAATCTTCAAGTTATTTCAAGCGCAACAACTACCAGATAACATTGTAGGATTGTTAATTATTGGGATTATTTCGACATTTATTTTTTCTTACTTATCCATTGCCTTTCTCTTACGTTACTTACAAACCAACAACAACTGGGTTTTTGTCTGGTATCGATTAGCATTTGGCAGTGTTATTTTAATAGCTCTGATGACTGGCTGGAAAGGATAATATTAGTCAAGAGTCAAGCCTCATTAGTCAAAATGCCCAATCTTGACTAATGATTCATGACCAATGACCAATGACCAATGACTAATCACTAATGTCTACCATCCGTCCAGCCCGCATCACAAAAGTATTACCTGATTCCATAGCCGCCGAAATTGGTTTTGAGGTGGGAGACGCGATAGTCAGCATCAACGGTATGCGTCCCCGCGACTTAATTGATTACCAATTCCTATGCGCTGATGAATTCCTGGAACTGGAAGTATTGGACACCAAAGGTAAGACTCATCAGGTTGAAATTGAAAAAGACTACGACGACGATTTAGGGTTAGAGTTTGAAACTGCGCTATTTGATGGTTTAATACAGTGCAATAACCGTTGTCCCTTTTGCTTTATCGACCAACAGCCACCGGGGAAGCGTCCAAGCTTATATTACAAAGACGACGATTATCGCCTTAGCTTTTTATATGGTTCCTACCTCACCCTGACTAATCTCCCACCACGGGAATGGGAGCGGATTGAGCAAATGCGCTTGTCTCCCCTGTACGTCTCCGTCCATGCTACGGAGCCAGAAGTGAGGATAAGATTACTGAAAAATTCCCGTGGGGGAGAAATCTTACAACAGTTAAAGTGGTTCCAACAACGACGGCTGCAAATTCATGCTCAGGTAGTGGTTTGTCCGGGAATTAACGATGGTATTCACCTAGAGAAGACTTTACTGGATTTAGCTAGTTTTCACACTGGAGATGTTCCCGCAGTTGCATCGGTAGCAGTTGTACCAGTGGGGTTGACCCGGTTTCGTCCCCCTGAAGATGAACTAGTCCCCGTGACTAGGGAAAAAGCACGGGAAGTAATTACCCAAGTGCGAAATCTCCAGGGACAATTTCGCCAGAAGGTTGGTTCTACTTTTGCTTGGTTAGCAGATGAGTGGTTTTTGATTGCAGCCGCAGAATTACCCACGGAATTAGAATACGAAGATTACCCGCAAATTGATAACGGTGTTGGTTCAATTCGGTTGTTTATCAAACAATTTGAAACAGCAGCCCAAAAATTGCTCCCAAAAAAAGTCTCACCGCCACGTAAATTTTCCTGGGTAGTGGGTAATGCGGTGGAAACTGCCTTTCAACCTATCCTGAAGCAATTAAATGCAGTCACAGGTTTAGAAGTAAATATGTATCCCTTATGTAGCGATTATTGGGGACAGAACATATCCGTTACTGGACTGCTCACAGGTCACGATTTGCTACAAAAGCTACAGCAAAAAGATTTAGGAGATGGGCTGTTACTGCCTGCTGTAATGCTTAAACATGGCGATTCGCGGTTTTTGGACGATATGACAATTACGGAAGTATCGCAAAAACTGAATACACCAATATTACCAGTATTTGGTGTTGAAGATTTAATCCAAACATGTATTAAATAAGCTAACAGCTAATGGCTAAGGAAACCAATGGCTGAAGTGTGAATAGTAATGGAGAAGCTGCTCCTTCTATTCACGCAGTTGTGGTGAATAGTAATGCTGCGTTCTACTATTCACCCTTAATGGTGAATAGTCATGAAATAACTTTCTACGAGGAGCTAGGGGTGAGGAGTCAGCCATCAGTCGTCAGGAAAAAGGAACCAAGAACAGACAAAAAACTAAGGCTGTTAAACATAGCCTTTTACCTTTTAGCTATAAACTGGGGGAGAACTTTGCCTGCGATGGCGTCAGATGCACCGGCGGTATTGAGCGTAGTCCAAAGTCAAGAAAATGCTAATCAGTGGACTGGAATTACCAATCGCTTGCAGGCGATGGGGGTGAGATATTGCGTGATTCCGTTGGCTTCTGTACGGACATCTGCAGATTGGGGCGATCGCCGGGTGTTATTCTTACCAAACGTAGAGTCATTGAATCCAGCACAAGCGATCGCCCTGGAAGAATGGATCAACAAGGGAGGACGAGTAATTGCTAGCGGTCCGGTGGGTAGCTTGTCAGCACCGGGAGTCAGACAATTATTGCGCGAGGTTTTGGGTGCCTACTGGGGATTTGCTCTCAATAGTCCGACAAATATCCAACCCGCAAATAGTAAAACCCAGGAGTGGGTAAGACGGGAGGGACTGACGGGGAAAGTACGCGGTGGTGTGGTCATCCCTACAGATACCACCACCTCGCAAGCAGCAGCAGTCTGGGAGGCGAAAGATAACCCTTCCGCAGTAGTAACCACAGAAAATTCCACTGTTTTTGGCTGGCGCTGGGGTGTAGATGCTGCCTCTAGCTCGGAATTAGATGTGGCTTGGCTGCGGGCGGCGGTGAATCGTTATTTGCAACTTCCCGCAGCTAGTACCCCCATCGGCGGTGCTTCCCAAAACTGCCCTACTAATGTTGCTGTTGCACCCAGTCCAGCAAAGCCTTTGAATACTGATGTGAATACTAGAGGATCGGAATTCCCCAGCCCTACAACATTCAAAACTCAGGAGCCACCACTTCCCCCAGCACCCCAACGTCGGGATGAACCGATTGACCGGCTAGAGGGAGCGGTACGTCTGGATGTTGTACCTAATTCCAACGCACCGATTAACAACCAGGATGCGATCGCCATGATGCAAGATTTAGATAATCTGATTGGGCGTGTCCAGAGTGCTAATTTAGCCGCTAGCGCTATAGATAATAATTCCCAAGGTAAAGTGGAAACCGTAGCTACCTCTAGGACTGTTGCTTCCCTCAACCCAGGTGCTGCTACGATTCAGGCGCAGGCAATTACCCAAGCCAGAGAAGTGCTAAAAAACTTTCCCCAGTGGCTGCGGGAGCGTAATTACGCGACGGCGCGGCAACAGTGGTTAGCGGCAAGGTCAGCTTTATGGCAGCACTTCCCTACTGATAGATTCCTAGCACAACCAGAAATCCGTGCCATGTGGCTTGACCGGGGTACAATTGTCCGGGCTGGCTCCGAACAGGGACTAGCAAAGATTTTCGACCGCATGGCACGCTCTGGGATTAACACCATCTTTTTTGAAACAGTTAATGCTGGTTACACTATATACCCCAGTAAAGTAGCACCTCAGCAAAATCCCTTAATTCGTGGCTGGGACCCTTTGGAATCGGCGGTGAAATTGGCACATGAGCGGGGTATGGAGTTGCACGCTTGGGTGTGGACTTTTGCTGCTGGTAATCAGAGGCACAATGAAATAGTCAATAAACCACGGGACTACCCAGGTCCAGTGTTGGCAGCGAATCCCGACTGGGCAAGCTACGATAACCGGGGAAACATGATTCCCCTTGGTCAGGGTAAACCATTTTTTGACCCAGTAAATCCCAACTTACAACGGTATTTACTGAACTTATACGCAGAAATTGTTACCCGCTATCAAGTTGATGGTCTGCAACTGGACTACATTCGCTATCCCTTCCAAGACCCAGAGGCTGACCGGACTTATGGCTATGGTAAAGCTGCAAGAGAGCAGTTTCAGCAACTGTATGGGGTAGACCCAGTAAAAATTTCCCCCCGTCAACGAGATATTTGGCAAAAGTGGACAGCATTCCGCACGCTTACAATTGATAGCTTTGTAGCGGAAGTAGCGCAGCAACTACGACAACTACGACCTAACTTAATTTTATCCGTTGCCGTCTTTCCCCTCCCAGAACAAGAACGCATCCAGAAACTTCAGCAGCACTGGGAAGTGTGGGCAAGGCGGGGGGATATAGATTTAATTGTGCCGATGACCTATGCGTTGGATACCCATCGTTTCCAGCGTCTGGCGCAACCGTGGATTAATTCTAGTCAATTGGGGTCTACCCTACTCATACCAGGAATTCGCTTGCTAAACTTGCCTGTAATTGGTGCAATTGACCAAATCCAACTAGTGCGCGATTTGCCGGTGAGTGGTTTCGCGCTGTTTGCGACTGAGAATTTGACAGGTGATTTACAGAGAGTGTTTAACAATACCCAAGGTAGAGAGGTGATGAATCGCGTCTCTACCTTGGGGGAACCCATTCCTCACCGCCTGCCTTTTCAAACTGCAGCTGCGAGATTTGGCACATTACGCCAGGAATGGGATTTTGTCTTTCAAAAAGACCAAATACAACTCCCCTCACGGGAACTAGCTGCTTTCAAACAACAGTCGCAACTCCTAGCAGAAGCCTTAAATCAACTAGCGGCATCACCTGACGCTAGTCGCTTGAGCGCCGCTAGAGCATCTGTTGATTACTTCCAGTCCCAATTTCGTCAATGGATGCGCGCAGAGGTTATGAACAATCCCTATCAAATTAGAGTTTGGGAAAACCGACTGCTGACTATTGAAAGGTTGTTGATTTACGGTGAAAGGGTGCAGCTAGGGAAGAGGGAATAGGGACTGGGGACTGGGGATTGGGGATTGGGCATTGGGCATGGG
>JAYKJH010000035.1:0-17112 GCA_035285345.1 Nostocaceae cyanobacterium
GCACCTGGACTTCCCTGGGACGTGTGGGAAACTTCAGGGGATTGGGGTCAGGATTGAGGTAATCAGGAACCTGCACTCTTGGAGCTAGATTAGGTCTAGCAGGTGCAACTTGTTTTGGTGCTTGGGCGGTATTAATATTTGGGAATGGCTGACGCTTGTTCAATAGGGTGTCCCTGGAGGTGGACATTCCCCTAATTTCTGATCCTGCTGTCGGTTTGTTCGGTTGTTGTGGGGTATTTCTAGAAGCGGTGTTTCTCACTTTTGCAACTGCATTCTCTCCCTGTCTCGCTGTTGGTGTGAGCTTATCCTTTTTGGGTCTTAATTTCTCTAAAATCCCATCTTCCCCTGGTTTGTTAGCTTCCTGGGGGGAAGCCATAGCGCTAACAAGGGGAGTTACTGCTTGTGTTGTGTTTGGTTGTTGTAATTTTTGCCAAATCCCATCTTTAAGAGCTTCTGAGCGGTCTGGATTCTCTTGAACCACACCTGGGTTATTCCTCTGTTCTGGCTGCTTGTGAGGCGCTCTGAAAGCCGCTAAGCTGAGAACTATACCCTCTTTTGTTCTCTTGACTTCTCCTGTGGGTACCTCGTCCTGACCAGTCACAGTGACCCGGATACCTCTATCATGAGACTGAACGCGCACGGCAGTAATCCCTTGTGCTGGTAAGAGTTCCGGGAAATTCTCTGTTTCTGGCTGACTAAGTTGGGTATTAGCAATATCCACTATCCAAGTGCGCTCCTGAGTGGATGTAGAGATGCGATTTGTCTGGTCTAACTCCAACGAGTCACTGTTGGGAGTTTCTAGTACCACTTCCAGCCCGTTGGCTTTATTTACCAGCTTGACGACCCTAACTTGCACCACGTCAGCTAAAGCCGGTTGACTTGCCAATACCATTACGGTACTGCTGAGCCAGAAACTATGGAAAAATTGCTGTCCTTTCACGCTTCCCCTCACACAAAAATCAATGGCTGGAAATTACAGTTGAGCATTCCCTCACTCGATAGCAGTCTAGTATATCTAGCCAGTCAAACGCTCATTCCCAACACAGGGCTACTATTGCCAAATATCTCTAGATAACCGACAACTTCTGCGAAGTCGGGTATCTGGGTGTTATGTTTTGTTGTACCCTAGCACTGGCAAGCATCTGGGATTTCATCTTAATTTCATCCTGGCATGAAAAACTGGGACATATTGCAGCCAAGTAAGTAGCGCTGCAACTGTGTTAAGAGGCTGTTAATTCCCAGACAATGCTAACCTCTAAATCTTCGCTCTTTCAAATTCTACTATTGCGCTATCTTTCTTGGTCAATGGGGAGCCTACTACTGCTATCTGCTCCCACAGTAGTATTAGCTCACGCTGGACACAAGAATGAATTTGCAGGTGGTGGTGGCTCAGCTAGCGGTCTGATTAAAGTTGACAGGGAAACCGCCGAACGACTGGGAATTAAAGTTGAGCCAGTCCAGCGTCAAAGCCTAGATGTGGGGATTAAAACTACAGGTCAGATAGAAGCTTTACCCGAAGGGCGAGTTGAGGTGACAGCACCGCTCACTAGTAAAGTAGTGGAACTGTTGGTAAAACCAGGCTCTAAAGTCAAGAAAGGTCAACCTGTTGCCGTTGTCGCTTCCCCTGAGTTAGTGGAGTTGCGCGTCGGTTCCCAAGAAAAACAAGCAGATGCTCAAGCAGCTTTGCAGAAAGCGCAAACAGACTTAAAACTGGCGAAAGACAATCTAGAACGCCAGCGAAAAATTTCCGATGCTGAGCTAGCACAGGCGCGAACTCAACTAGCAGCCGCTCAAGCACAATATAATCGCGACTTAGATTTGGTAAACCAACGGGGAGTTTTAAAGGTAGCGCAAGAGAATCTCAGACGTCAGCAGCAAATAGCAAATGCTGAAATCGCACAAGCATCTACGGAAGTTAGAGTTGCTCAAGAACAATACGATCGCGACCGCGAACTGGTAGCCAGTGGAGCGCTTCCCAGAAGGCAGATGCTAGAGTCCCAAGCCAAGCTAGAACGAGCAAAAGCAGAACTCGCTAGAGCAAATGGACGCCCAAGTGTCGTTGAAGCCGAAAGTGAAGTCAAAAAGGCGGAAATCGACTTACCATTACGGGAATTACGAGATTCCCAATCTCGCGTAGCGGCAGCACAAGCGCAAGTTAAAAGAGCCGAAAGTCGTCGGGAAGTCTTGGAATCTGAAGCACAATTAAAACGCGCTCAGTCAGATGTTGATGTAGCACAATCGCGGTTAAATATCAGTAATACTATTTATAAAACCAGGCTGCAACAATTGGGAAGCGTCGCTAATGCTAAAGGACTGGTAACGATAACCTCCCCGATTGACGGTACAGTAGCAGAGCGTCCTGTGAGTCTTGGTCAGTCGCTGCAAGATGCGGGTGGGAAATTAATGACTATTGTCAATGACAGCAGGGTATTTGCGACAGCAAATATTTACGAAAAAGACTTGGACAAAGTTAAAAATGGTCAACGGGTGAGAGTGAAAGTTGCTTCCCTCCCCAATCGGACTTTTGCAGGCAGAATTACACTCATTGGAACAGCGGTACAAGGAGAAACAAGAGTCGTACCTGTACAAGCGGAATTAAGTAATTATAGTGGGGAATTAAAGACGGGAATGTTTGCTGAATTGGAGGTAATTACAGATAAAACTGCTGCTCCTATTTTGGCAATTCCTACTTCTGCTGTTGTCGATGCTAACGGCAAAAAATTAGTCTACGTTCAAAACGGAAATGCCTTTGAGTCTGTGGAAGTTACTATCGGGGAAACCTCTGGGGATATGGTAGAGGTGAAGACTGGTTTGTTTGCGGGAGATTTAATTGTTATTCAGCGAAGTCCACAACTTTATGCTCAGTCTTTGCGGGGTGGTAGTGGAGAAAAGGAACACGACCATGAGCATTCAGAAGCAGAAGATTCCTATGCTGAAAAAACTGGAGCGAAAACTAACAGTTTCCCACTACCTTTATTGTTAGCAGGAATAGGGGGAGGAGCAGCTATTGCTACTGTTAGTTTCCTTGGGGGAAGTCTCTGGTCGAACCGTCGTCAAAAACAAAAGATGGTTATACAATCTGCCGAATTATTTCATTTAGAAGAAACTCATTTTTCGGCTGATGAATCTGCACAGAAAGGTGATAAAGACCGGATGGTAAGTTAGTCAGTGAGGGCATTTTATAATAAAAAAATATTACTTTAAAGGTAGCACATGACAACAGTAGCAATCTTGCCTGTATTTGATACTAGTGGTGAGAAGTCTTATCGTGCGATCGCCGGTGACAAGCAGTCTGTTGGTAAAACTGCTGGTCAAGCTCTAGATGCTTTAACTGCTCAATTAGGTGAGACTGAATTTAGCATTTTACTCCTAATTTCATCCTAATTTCATCTCAGCATGAAAAGCTGTTAAAGAAGGGTTGGTTGATTTATATCAGAAATTCAAGGATTTATTTAGCTTGCTGGTTAATGTATTTAATACTGACTGCAAATTTCAGGCGATCGCTCAAATTTACAAGTAGTCTCTATATCTAAAAATCCCAAATGCTTAGTAATATTGTTAAATGGGTGATTGACCGACGCTGGCTCGTTGTTTTAGCAACAATAATTGTTTCCTTATGGACATTGTACGTCATTCCCCAGATGCCGTTAGATGTCTTACCAGCTTTTGCACCACCACAAGTTGAAATTCAAACAGAAGCACCAGGACTTGCACCGGAAGAAGTCGAATCTTTAGTGACTTTACCAATTGAAAGTGCAATTAATGGTACAGCAGGAATAACAGCAGTACGTTCCTCCAGTGCGGCGGGAATTTCTGCGGTAAGGGTAATATTTAATTGGGGAACTGATATTTATCAAGCGCGTCAGTTAGTCACGGAACGATTACAACAAGCCACAAGTAAACTACCACCAGGAGTAGAAACACCGCAAATATCTCCCACCTCTTCTCCCATTGGTTTAGTTGTGCAATACGCTTTCACCGTTGCAGAAGAAAGTAATAATTCCCCATCGAAAATTGACTTGATGGAAGTCAAGAGAATTGTGGATTGGCAAGTCACAAATCGTCTTTTAGCTGTTCCGGGTGTAAGTCAAGTATTAAGTTATGGTGGGGAAGCACGGCAATTTCAAGTTTTGGTTTATCCAGAAAAGTTAGCTGCTTTTAATGTAACTTTAGAGCAAGTAGAAACCGCTGCTAAAGATGCTAATCTCAATGCACCGGGTGGTTATTTAATTACGCCAGATTCAGAAACATTAATTAGGGGTATTGGACGCATTGAATCAATCGCAGACTTGAAAAAATCAACTATTACTGCACGACATGGAGTTCCGGTTAGACTACAAGATGTTGCTGATGTGCAAATTGGTGGTGCAATTAAACGGGGTGATGGCAGTTTTAATGGGAAACCAGCGATTATTTTAATGGTGAATAAACAGCCGCTGGCGGATACTCCCTCTGTCACCCGTGCGGTGGAATCAGCAATGAAAGAAGTGAAAGCTGGTTTACCAAAAGGCATCAAAGTTACTACTACCTTCCGCCAAGATAGTTATATTGACTCTTCCGTCGAAAATGTCCGTTCATCGTTAGTACAAGGTAGCATTATCGCTGGGGTAATTCTGATTCCTTTTTTAATGAATTGGCGTACCCTTGCAGTTTGTTTGTTAGATTTTTTCCTGACATTACTATTTGGACTGTTAGTGCTTTCTTGGTTAGGAATTGGATTAAATACCATGACCTTGGGAGGTTTAGCAGTAGCTATCGGTACGGCGATTGATGATGCTATTGTTTATGGTGAAAACACCTATCGACGGCTGCGAGAAAATAAAGATGCGCCGAATCCTCTCCATCCCCTAGAAATTATTTTTGAAGGTTCTCAAGAAGTACGAGATTCCCTAATTGGTGCGACTATTATTGGGATAATTGTTTTCTCGCCAATTTTTACATTACCAGGTGTAGAAGGACGGATTTTTACACCAATGGGTATTTCTTATTTGGTGGTAGTTGTAGTTTCAAGTTTAGAATCTCTGCTGGTTTCTCCAGCTTTATGTGCAATTTTATTACCTAACGTCAAGATAACGAGACGAGAACCTTGGTTAGCGAGATTTTGTAAGCAAATTTATAGCTCCTGTTTAAACTTTTCTTTCCAGAGTTCTCTATTAATTATCGGTGTTTCCTTAGCTCTGGTACTAGCTGCGATCGCCATGATTCCTTCCTTTGGTAGAGCTTTTTTACCAGAGTTTCAAGAGCAAACTATGGTAAATACCTTGGCTTTATATCCTACTGTGTCTTTAGAAGCAACTACTAAAGCTGGTTATGTAATCGAAGAAGCTCTAAAAAATGACCGGCGGTTTAAATTTGTGCAAACTCGTTCGGGACGTGCTGCAGGAGATGCAGATGCAGCAGGTGTTAATCTTGCACACGTTGATATTGAATTAAGTCAGGAGGGGATGAAACATCGGCAGCAAACTTTAGACAAAATGCGGCAAGAATTTGAGAAAATACCAGGTTCTGCACCAAATATCGGAGGTTTTATCTCTCACCGCATGGATGAGGTTTTGTCTGGAGTTAGAAGTGCGATCGCTGTCAAAATTTTTGGTTCTGACTTAGCAAAACTGCGCGAAATTGGACAACAAGTAGAAGCACAGATGAAAACTGTTGATGGGGTTGTTGATTTATATCTTGAACCGCAAATTCCCGTACCCCAAATTCAAATTAAATTTGACAGAGAAGCTGCAAGTCGCTACGGTCTTTCCGTGGGACAAATTTCTAGAATCATTGAAACTGCACTCAACGGACAAGTTGTTTCGCAAATTCTAGAAAATCAACAATCCTTTGACCTTGTAGTCTGGTTAAAACCAGAAGCTCGGCGAAATTTAGAAACAATTAGAAATTTATTAATTGACACCCCCGACGGACAAAAAATTCCTTTAGGTAGCGTCGCTAGAATTGATAATGGTACTGGACCGAATACTATTAATCGGGAAAATGTTTCCCGGTTAATTATTGTATCCGCAAATGCTAAGGGTAGAGATTTACGTTCAATCGTCAACGACATTGAAGCTAAAGTCAAACGTAATGTGCAAGTTCCACCGGGTTACTTTATTCAATATGCAGGTCAATTTGAAGCGGAAGAACGCGCTACCCAAAATATTCTTGTTTTCAGCATCATCGCCTTTATTGCCATTACACTACTGATGTATCTTTCGGTGAAATCTATCCCTTCTACCATCATGATTATGATTAACTTACCAATTGGTTTGGTAGGAGGTGTAATTGCGGTAGCATTAACCGGAGGAGTAATTTCTGTAGCGTCCTTGGTAGGGTTTGTTTCTCTGTTTGGGGTAGCGACTCGCAATGGTTTGTTATTAGTAGATAATTACAATACCAAATTTGCCGAAGGAATGCCGTTGAAAGAAGTAATTATCAAAGGCTCGATGGAACGACTGAATGCTATTTTGATGACGGCTTTAACTTCAGCGCTGGGTTTAGCACCAATGGTATTTCAAGGTGGTTCTGGACAAGAACTTTTGCAACCACTTTCTATTGTTGTTTTTGGTGGTTTGTTTACTTCCACTGCGATAACTTTACTGGTTTTACCGGCATTATATGCGAAATTTGGTAAGCATTTATTTCCCAAGAAACCAGAGGAAGTTCCTCAAGAGCAATTCTTTATGCATATGTAGGAAATGCCTTATCTGTGTTTATCTGTGTGCATCTGTGGTTAATTATTACTTCCCATCACCAAAGAGAAGCGATCTGCGCTCCGCGCAGTAGCAAAGCTATCGCATAACCCAACAATACTGGCGGCATATAATACCACAAACTAAGTAATATATCAAGATAGCTATTAAGTTAAGTAAACATTGCCTTGTTCGCTTCTCTATAAAATATAGATTCTCTTAAGGTTTTTTTCAAGAAATCATGACAATCTCGAAGCTACTTTCACGAAGCAATAGACTTTATAGACGCTAAAAAGTTTAATTTTGGAAAAATTACAAACGTCGCCTAAGATTATGAAAAATCTTACCAGACCCTGAAAGCCTTGTCAATTCGTAACTAATTGAGAATGGCGTCAATAATTTACCAATATGTAACGCAATGTTTGCAAAAGTAAAGTTTTTTGATTAAAAAAATCCAATCTTATCTAGTTAAGTTCATAACTTAACCTCATATTTGGACTCCAAACCCGATCACCAGCAAATTTCATCCTAATTTCATCTTCATTTGGGAATATTTGTCACAGTAGTATGTTTTTCAACTTATTAGCTCCCTCAGTCTGAAGAAATTCTCAGGAGTCCATGAACAGCAACAAAACTATGAAATTTGCGAAAACAAGTCTATTTATTTTGGTTAGTATGGGTTTATTTTTCTTGGGAGCTTGCAGTGGAGGAACTCCAGAAAATGCTTCAGCAGATAAAACAGAAGCTACTGGTAAAACAGCAGAAAACACGTCAAAAACTGAAAAAACTGAACCGGCGAAATCATCAGAAAAATCAGACGGACATTCTCATGGTGGTCAAGTTGTAGAAACAGGTGATTATCATTTAGAGCTTGTGACAGAAAAACAAGATAAAGGCACTGCTCTGCACTTCTACTTGGAAAAAGGAGAAAAACACGAACCAGTAGCAAATGCCAAAGTAACCGCTCAAGTTCAATTACCAGATGGAACGGAGAAGGCTTTAGATTTGAACTATGATGCAAAGGGGAAAGAATATACTGCATCACTTCCAGGAAATATAGCTGGTCAATATCAGATGAAAGTGACTGCGGATATTGGTGGTGAAAAAGTAACCGGTCGGTTTACCATTAATCAGTAACATGAGAAATTCTATGAAACGCTGGTTTGTATTGATTAGTATTGCTTCCACCTTATTCATCATTCAAGCTTGCTCATCACAAGTCACATCTAAGGAAACACCAACCTCTGCTTCTCCCGTTTCCGATAAAAATCATCATGGGGAACATTCAATGGGTGAAGCTGATGAGAATAAATCCCCAGACAGTCATCAAGAACATACCGAAAATACCAAAGTTACTCAAGCTAAACTAACTGTCCCAGCAAATATCACCGCCACGAAACCTATCTCTTTGGTGATTGATGTTCAAGACTTAGATGGGAAACCAATCGCTAATTTTGAAACTTTTCAAGAAAAGCTGATGCATTTGATTGTTGTCACTGATGACCTACAATATTTTAGTCATCTCCATCCTAATTATCAGCAAAAAGGACGTTTTGAAGTCCAAGCTACCTTCCCAAAACCTGGTGGTTACACACTGTTTAGTGACTACAAACCTGCTCAGAAACCAGAGCAAGTTTCTGTGTTGAAAACCCAAATTCCAGGAACAGCAAGCTCTCCAGAAAAACTTGACTTAACTACCACTAAAACTTTCGGAAATACCAAAGTTATTCTTACTGCTTCTCAAGCAATAATTAAAGCCGGTGAAGAAGTCAACCTCATGTTTAACTTACAGAACACTGCTAACAATCAACCCGTCACAGACTTGCAATCTTATTTGGGAGAACGAGGACATTTAGTTATCATTAAACAGTCATCACCTCTAACCGAAGCAGACTACATTCACTCCCATGCAATCAAAGATAGTCCGACTGGAGAAGTTCATTTTATGACCAGTTTTCCCAAACCAGGGAAATACAAGCTATGGGGACAGTTTAACCTTAATGGAAAAATTATCACGGCTGATTTCTGGGTGAATGTAGTTTAGTCTAGTTGTTGTTATTGGTAATTGCTATCGCAGTCCTATTTGATTGCTGAGAATGGAAATCCTCAGATACCCGACTTCTTTAAGAAGTCGGGTATCTAATTGATAGGAGATAAAATTTCATCCTAATTTCATAACTATTGATTAATCTGTTAAACAAGCGGTTCATACTATCAGGGACAACTTGAGCTTAATTCAAGGGATTGATTATTGAGAGGGTTGATATGAAAAAGACTTTAATGTTCGCCGCTACAATAACTTGTTTGACATTGGCATTAATTCCCGCTGGTTACACAAGCGCTAGAGAAGATAATGGTAAATTTCCCCATATCGATAGTAACGGACAATTTCCTCCTATTCGTTGGGTGACAAATGTTAGACATACCATCCAAGTGCATATACCCCAAAATAGCAGTGCAATTTCTCAGCTTCATCTTGAAGTTCCCTATGGTTTAACGGTGAAGGACGATATCCAAGTATCTACTAAATCTGGTCAAACAATTCAGACTAATACTTCTATTAATGGCAGCAAAGTAGTAGTAACTTTCTTAGAACCAGTGACTCCGGGGACAAAGCTTATTGTTGAGTTAAACCATGTCAAAAGAACAAAAATAACGGTTCCTTATTCCTATCGTTTATCCGCTAACATAGTTGGTAGTAATGTAGCTATTCCTATTGGTGTAGCCTATTTTCGTATGTATTAGAATTACTGACATGAGAATTTTGTTAGTTGAAGATGAACCAGACTTGGGGGAAGCCATTAAACGCACCCTCAATCAACAAAAGTATGTGGTTGATTTAGTTTTAGATGGAACTGAAGCTTGGGAATATTTAGATAACCCCTATACAACCTATACATTAGCTATCTTTGACTGGATGCTACCTGGTTTATCAGGAATAGAATTACTGCACAGACTGAGAGAAAGACAAGACTCTTTACCAGTGTTGATGTTAACAGCAAAAGAACGAGTCGAAGATAGAGTAACTGGTTTAGATGCAGGGGCTGATGATTATCTGGTAAAACCATTTAGTATGCAGGAGTTACTAGCAAGGGTACGAGCATTACAACGACGTTCTCCCCAACTTCAACCCCATCAACTTCAGGTGAAAAACCTGATTTTAGACTATGGAAATCGGAGTTTATATCGTCAAAAATCAGATGGGAGTCAGGAGTTAATTTCTCTGACTAATAAAGAATTTCAACTGCTGGAATATTTGATGAAACACCCGAATCAAATAATTACCACCGAACAAGCTCGCAATCAGATTTGGGAGATGAATATAGATACTACAAGTAATGTGGTAGCAGCGCAAATACGTTTACTCAGACGTAAACTAGAATCAATAGGCTGTGTGAATTTAATTGAAACTGTGCATGGGGTGGGGTATCGTCTAAATTTGACACCATGAATCAACACAAGTTGTTTAACAAGACTCGTTGGCGCTTGGCTTTATCCTACGCTATAGTTATGAGTGTCATTTTAAGTTTGTTAGGAATTGGTATTTACAGAGTGATATTCCATTCTCATTCAGTAAATATAGACAACACACTCGAATCTATCGCTGGAACACTCCACGATAGTTTAGAACTAAAATTAAAGAAACCAGGACAGATAGAGCCGGTTGTTCAACATATTTTACCGCATCTGTGTATAGTTGAAGAAAATTGTGAACAACAACTAGTAAATACTAAACGTCATATTCTCAGTCCTGTTAATCATGGTGATTACTACATCAGATTTTTTGATTTACAAGGACGTTTAATTGCGAGCGCTGGTGCTACAACTCCCCAACTCCCACAAAAATTAAACCCCGAACGCTGGCAAACCTTAAAAGATAGTCAAGGTATTATTTATCATCAAATATCTCTAATAATACACACCCAAACTGGAAAAGATTGGGGATATTTACAGTTAGGACGTAATCTCACAGATTTCCTCAATTACTTCAGAATAGTTCGATGGATTGTTAAATCTGGGTTGCTCATATCATTCGGTTTGGTCATTGTTTCTAGTTGGTGGTTAGCTGGTTTAGCCATGCAACCAATATACAAATCCTACAAACAAATAGAACAGTTTACAGCCGATGCTGCTCATGAGTTGCGGACACCTTTAGCTGCTACTCAAGCAACCGTCGAATCAGCCTTATTAATGCCGCAATTAGATGAACATGAAATCAGAGACATTCTCGCAACTTTACACCGTCAAAATCAGCGCTTGACAACTTTAGTCACAGATTTGCTCCTCCTAGCGCGGATGGATAGACAAGCTATCCCAGTCAAGCGACAAATTTGTCATCTCCATGATATTATTAGCGATTTAATTGAAGAATTAGCTGCTTTAGCAATCAATGCTCAAGTATCACTGCAATTTACTCTACTGACACAGATTCCTCTAGCTGTAGTTGGCGATGAAGACCAACTTTATCGGTTGATTTCTAACTTAATTATTAATGGCATTCAATATACTCCCGCTGGGGGTCAAGTCACAATTATTTTAGACCGCAGTAACGGTCATGCTGTGATTGAAATTCAAGATACAGGTATTGGAATTGCACCCCAGGAACAAAAGCAAATTTTTCACCGTTTTTATCGCGTCAATAGCGATCGCTCTCGTAGTACAGGTGGTTCTGGATTAGGATTAGCTATTGCTCAGGCAATTGTACAAACACACAGAGGTACCATCCAAGTCAAATCAGAAATGGGCAAAGGTAGTACTTTTATTGTGCGATTACCTTTAGGAATTACTCCCTCTGGAAATATCAGTTTGAATCCTATAGCTCGAATTACTGCATGGCTTTCCAGACAAAGATGGTTATTTAGGAAATAGCAACCCTGTTGTTTTTACTAAACTTCAGCTTCAATAATAGTCACAATCGCAATTGCAATTGCTGACATGGTAATATCAGAGACATTACCTAACTTACGAATAAATCTTTGCAAGTCTACTCCTCTTAGTTGCAGAGCGTCAATTGCAGATGCTTTTGTCAAACCATTATTCGAGTCTGGCTCAATTTTAACGTGCCAGAGATTGTGGACAAAGGATTGTTTCCAATCTGTAATCGGAGCAATAAGTTAATAGGTAATTTACCCACAGCATCAGAACTAATAACAACTGCGGGGCGTACTTTCTTAATTTCTGCACCTACTGTGGGGTCAAAATTAACTAACCAAATTTCTCCCCGCTTAGGCATGTCAATATTAGTAGTCAATGATGTCACCCGCCATTAACTCTTGCCACTCAGACTCTTGTTGATAGTGAGACTGCATTTTCTCGGCTTGTGTCTCCAGAATAAGTCTTCGTTCCGCAGCGGGTAATTTTAGGAAAGCTATACGTTCTTCTAAAGAAGGAGACTGGTTTTCTGGAGTGGAAACAGAAGTACTCGGTTCCGAAATTATAATCACTACCTCAACTGTTTGTCCTTCTGAAAGATTTGAATTTTGAATCTCTATTTTATTTCCTGGTAAGACTTTTGCTGTTAAATATAAAGTTGACTTCACCATTTGTACCTACCTTTTTATTTCATCTTTTTCTAGGTTGGGTGGAATAAAATAAAACCAAACCTAAATTTTGAATTTCTAATTTTTAACTCTAAATCATCTCATCCACTTCCCAGCAAAAATATCATGCAGCAACACATAAAAACAGGGAATAATAAACAGCGTTAACAACGTCGCTACCGACAACCCAGAAAACACCACCACACCCAAAGGCTGCAAAAATTCTGAACCTTCCCCAATACCCAAAGCCAACGGAAACATCCCCAACACCGTGGTAATTGTCGTCATCAAAATCGGACGCAAACGTTGGGGTGCAGCGCGTAAAATCGCTGTCCTTCTATCAATTCCTTCCCTTTCTCGGATTTGGTTCGCCAGTTCCACCATGATAATGGCGTTGTTAACTACAATACCCACCAATAAAACTGCACCAACAACCACCGTCGCTCCAATCGATGTTTTAGTGATATAGAGTCCGAAAATACCCCCAGCTAGCGCCAAAGGAATAGTAAACATAATCACCAACGGGTCAACGAGAGAATTGTATTGCACTGCCATGACGACAAATACCAGAAAGCTCGCCAGGGCGCCTAATATAGCGAGGGAACCTTGTAGTTGCTGGTTGGATTCCGTGGCGGAACTGGGTAATACACTCACTCCCTCTGGTAACTCTATACTCTTGAGGACTTCGTTCACCTGTGCTAAAGCATCACTCAAACTTGCACCTTCGTTTAAATTACCCGCAATTAGGAATACCTGACGCTGGTTAATCCGCTGCACCTCACCAGGAGCTTGTCCTTCGACAATACTAGCAACATCACTGAGGCGGACTTGACGATTATTACCGCCAAACAAAGGTAATCTTTGCAATTGGGAAGCAGCTTGGATAGCAGTTTCATCTAACTGTACACGTACATCTACTAAACGATTTCCCCGTTGTAATTGGGTGGGTACGCTACCTGCAATCGCAGTTTGAATTGTACTGCCAATATCTCTAGCAGACAATCCTACCGCAGCTACCCTCTCCCAATCCGGACGAATTTGCACTTCCGGTTGACGAGCATCAGCATCAGGACGAAATCTAACTAAACTCACCCGTTCTTCCAAAGCTGCTAAAACTTCTCTGCCAGCGCTTTGTAAACTGTCGGTATCGTTTCCCTGAATAATCACATCCACATCCGCATTCCGCACCGGGGAATTGTTGAGAATCAAACCCCGCACCTGTCCGGGAGCAAGACGAAGGCGAATTCCTGCTAAGTTAAACTTCTCGAACTCTTTACTGACTCGTTCTACATAAGCTTCCATATCACTACCCGGTTTCAGGGTGATAGTGCTGGAACTCCGTAGAGGATTCTCACTGGTATTGCTACCAAACAGAAACCCACCAACGCTGGAAAAGACATATTCCGTCTCTGGTTGTTTCAAGAGAAGTTCATCCACCGCACGCATGACTTTTTCGTTGGTCAACAGCGGTGTACCAGGGGGAAATTGAGCAAATAAACTGGCTTGTCCTGTGTTGATGCGGGGAAGGATTTCCTGGGGAAGTTGCGGTGCTAACCACCAACTACTACCACCCATTACCAGGATAGCGATCGCAATCGTTAATAACCGCCAACGCACTACCCCCGCCAAAAATCTCCCATATCCCCAGGTCGCTGCTGCAAAGCTACGATTAAACCAGCGCAACAACACAAATCTACTCAAACCACTGGAAAACCGCCAAGCTAACATCCGCGAAGTCAGCATCGGAACCACTGTCACCGCAATCAAAATCGAAGCCGCAACCGCAAAGCTAATGGTGAGAATTAATTCATTAAACAGCAGGGAAATAAACCCACCAATTAGCAAAAACGGTAGCACCGCCACTAAGTTAGTACTAGTAGAAGCCAATAATGCCGATTCCACTTCCCGACTGCTAATTTCAGCTTGATTGATTAATTCTTGGGAATTTAACCGCGTTTTCGTATCCTTACCGGGAGTCATTCCCGCACCTTCGGCGATATTCTCCAACATCACGATGGAATTATCCACCACAATACCCACCCCCAACGCCAAACCACCCAAGCTGAAAACGTTAATTGATAACCCAAATAACCCCATAAATACTATCGCCGCTAAGGTAGCTAGGGGAATTGCTAAGACGATAATCAAAGTTTGTCTCACCGAACCCAAGAACAACAAGACTGCGATCGCCGCCAATCCAGCCCCCATCAATCCAGAACTAGTAACATTAGCAACCGAATTCCGGATAAACTTCGATTCGTCTAAAGTTGCCGTCAGTAAGGTTTCTGAAGGAATAATCTCAGCCTGCTTTAATTGCTCTAAACGTTTCTTTATACCATCTACTACCGTAATACTATTGGCATCCGGTTGCTTACGAATGCTGACTTTCACTGCTGGTTCCCGATTCAGGTAGACAAACAGCCGCTGTTGTTCAGTGCCATCTATGACTTCAGCGAAATCGCGGAGATATACCCGGCGATTGGGGACTGAGGAAGAAGAGACTTCAAAAGACAGATTTCTAATTTCCTCAGCAT
Organism: Nostocaceae cyanobacterium; assembly: GCA_035285345.1. Taxonomy (GTDB): domain Bacteria; phylum Cyanobacteriota; class Cyanobacteriia; order Cyanobacteriales; family Nostocaceae; genus JAYKJH01. The sequence goes on from JAYKJH010000035.1 coordinate 14,752, forward strand.
TTTGAAATCTTCCCACAGTCCGGGTTAGGGGTTCGTTATTCTGACCCAAAATCCGCCCACCGGAAATATCTTGGTTGCGGTTTCGCAGGCCCTCCAATACCTGATTCAACCCCACACCAAGGCTCTGCAAACGTTCCAAATCGAGATTTATTCGTACCTCTTCCTCTACCCCTCCCGACACGTCCACCGACGCTACCCCAGCCACCACACCCAATTCTCTTGCTAGTTCCTCCTCTGCAAACATCCGCAAATCTACCCCTTGCAATGTCGGTGAAGTCAATGCAAATTCGTAAACTGGCAGTTGGGAAGGGTCAAATTTAAACAGCCGTGGTTGTTCAATTGTCTCTGGGAGAGTACCTCTAGCTCTGTTAAACGCCGCCGTCGCATCGTTAAGCGCTTGGTCAATATTGCCACCAGGCTGGAAAAACAGATCCAAACTCACCTGTCCCTCACGGGTTTGGGAAAATATTTGTACCACCCCCTCAGTAGCCGCAAAAGCTTCTTCCAGAGGCTTAGTCACCTCATCCACCGCCACTTCTGGAGAGACTCCCGGCGCCGCTATTCTTACACCAATCCGAGGATAGGTAATCGATGGCAGTAAATCTACTGGTAAGCGATTGATATAAAAGAAACCCATAACAATCACCGCTAGTGTCAGCATCAACGTCCCAATATGCTGACGAATAGAAATCCCACTGATACTAAAGCCACTTCCCATAACAAAGTTATTAGTTATTAGTCATTAGTCATTAGTCATTAGTTATCAATGCCCCATGCCCTATGCCCTATTACCCAATGCCCATTACCTACTACCTATTACCCATTCCCTCGGAAATAATTGACAGTCGCACGGGGACACCTTCCTTTAATGGTCTACCACTCCGCACTACATAACGCTCTCCTGGTTGTAGACCAGATAAAATCTCCACTTTGCCATCAACCCGTTGTCCTAACGTCACAGCCCTCGCTGTCACCTTCGGTTTACCTTCTGCTGCGATGACAACAAACACCGTCCCCTGAGAATTTTGGATTTTGGATTTTGGATTTTGGATTATTTCCCTGCTGTTTTCTCGTCCCTTGTCCCTTCTGTCCTGTTTTTCCTGAAGCGCTGATTCTGGTATCACCACCCTCGGTGCTGCATCACTGTTAAAGCTTACCCGTGCAAACAAACTGCTGCCTATTTTGCCATCGGGGTTGGGAACCACTACCTCTACTGGTACGAGGAACCCACGACTATCAATAGGTGGGGAAATGCGGGTTACTTGTCCGATGAACGTTTCGTTAGGGAAGGCTTCTAATTTCACCCTTACCGACTGTCCAACCCGAACTTGAGGTAAATCTCTATCGGAAACATCTATTTTCATTTGCACGCGGCTGAAGTCTCCCAACTTCAAGATTTCTTCCCCAGGACGGACTAAATCACCCGTTTCCCTTAGTCTTTCCACCACTACCCCAGCAATGGGAGATACCAGTCGGGAGAATTCCAGCCTTTTCTTTGCTTGGGTAACTACTGCTTTTTGCGCTAAAACTCTCCCTTGTGCTGCAGTAACTGCTTTTTGTTCCGTCAGCACTTGCTCTTGGTTAGCACGTAGTGCTTGCAAACCTGTCTGTGCTTCAGTGTTTGCTTGTTGGGCTGCTTGAAAAGAAACAGCACCTTCCTTGTATAATTGTTCTTGTCTTTGAGCATCTGCTTGGCTCTGCACCAATTCCAGTCTTGCCTTTTTTACCTCGGCAATAGCATTACTTACCTGGGTCTTTGCCCTTGCTACTTCTGACTCACGGGCTACAAGTTCTGCTTCGGCTTGATTCAATTCGGTTCTCAGTAGACTATCATCTAGCTGTCCGATGATTTGCCCTCTAGTAACTCTATGACCCACGTCTACATTTAAAGCTAACATCTGCCCTTCCACTTGGGAGCGCAACACCACAAACCTTACTGGTTCTGTGGTAGCGGTGTATTCTCGCGGTTGCTGCAATAAACCTGTCTTAGCAATGGCTACGTCTACAGGAATATTTCCCCCACCCTGTCGTTGTTGTGGACGCTGTGCTAAGGCTTCTGTTGACTTCCCAGACAAGGAAACACAACCCGATAACCCACTTGTTCCCACCAGCACAGAGATAATTAATAGGGTTTGGGGTAATCGGATTGGAAGAATGGGAATTAACCGCGAAATCATCCCTCCTTGTCTCTCATGTCTCCCTTGTCTGCCTTTGTCTACCTTTTGTGTTCGCCTCTGAGATAACTCCACGCTCATAAATCTTTGCTCCTGGGGTGCCGGTTTTGCGATACGCCGGAGGCGTTAAGCTTCGCTTATCGCTTCGCTACTGCATAAAAACAGATCGCACGTCTTTAATTTTTCT
>JAYKJH010000036.1:0-13760 GCA_035285345.1 Nostocaceae cyanobacterium
CCTTCCCAGCGATTATTTACTATATACCGCTGGCTGATAGCAACTCAAGTAAACTTTAATCAATCTTTTATAAGAAAATATTACTAACCGAACAGTATTCTCAATTAAGATTAGTCTTAATTTAGGGCAAACACACACCTGTACATCTAGGAGCTTGATAGCCCCGTCTATGAGAGAGCGGGGAGTGTTATAGCGCTTCCCACGCTCGTGAGGTATCGCAAGAAAGAATTAACCGCCGATAGAAGAGGATGGACGCTTTCTTAAGCCGATAAATTTGTACCTCAGTAGACTAGGAAACGCTATAACCAATCACCTATACAAAGACTACAAGTTCGATAGTTATGCTCATACCACAGAAGAGAATTAAAATTACCTATATCTTCACGCACCATATTCGTTGGGTTCCCTTTGAATTGGTTGCCAAATATATCGACAAGAGTAAGTTCGCAATTGACTATGTGATTCTGAATGAAGGCGATCCGATAATCTCTTTTTTAAACCAGATGGATATTCCTTGTACTGTTACTTCCTTTCAGGACTATAGCAATACCCCAGAAATAGTCAAATTTCTTTATGAACACTTGCTGAAAAATAAGACTGATATTGTTCACACTCATTGGTTCGCTGGCAGTTTGGCTGGAATGCAAGCAGCTTATTATGCCAATGTTCCAGTAAGAATCTTCACCAGAGAACATCCTTCGATTAAATACTATTCGCGTCATGCTCCCAGCAAGCATCGCTTGATATGGGAATGTGCCACTAATGTGATTGCTGTCACCAATAAAAGTAAACAAGGTATGATAGAAGACGGCATACCTGAAGATAAAATCACACTTATACCGACGGGATTTGATGTCAGTGAATATGAAAATGTAGAGACTTCGCGCATTGATAAATTGCGAACTAAATATTTAGCCAATCATCACGGACCAGTGATTGGTGTGGCTGCAAGGTATGTTAGATGGAAAGGAATTGAATACGTCATTGAAGCACACAAAAAAGTTCTCGAAGCTTATCCCAATGCAATCTTAGTTCTTTCCGGGACACATACAAATCGTGCCAGCCTGGAGGAGAAAATTCGTAATGCGCGCAAAGAAGACATTGTTGCACCTCAATACGAGGACATTATCAGCATCACAGACAAGTTGGCGCAATTACCTGAGCATAGCTATATTGAAATCCCATTTGAAGAAGACCTTTTCGCTTTGTTCAGATTATTTGATGTTTTTGTCCATGCACCTACCGATTCTATTCAAGAGACGTTTGGGCAGGTGTATGTAGATGCTATGCTTTCCAGAGTTCCATCCGTTATTACCCTTGCCGGTAGTGCTTTGGATCATGCTGTACACAAAGAGAATGCTTGGGTTGTTGATTACAAGAACAGCGCTCAAATTGCCGAAGGAATATTAGCACTCTTAAGCGATTCGCGCTTTAGAGAAAAGATAGTTAACAATGCTTTTCTCTGTGCCCAACGATATGACATAAAGAATCACATACAACGACTTGAGGAATTTTATGTCTGTGAGCTTCAAAAGAGAAGGAAGTAGGAGCAAGGTTCCAGATTATCTCGATCAACTTTCAATCACTCCTGCTGCAATTTCTAAAGATTGAAAATTCTCTGGATCTCCTCGTAAGCTTGTTTCTGTATTTCCAGTGCCAGCCAGGTTACATGGACAAAATAAGACTCCAATTTGTCACAGCATAGTGGATTATTGTCGTAGGCGTGAGTATAGCAGAATTTGAACTGGCTGTCGATATCCATGTTCAACAAACCCAGTTCAGAGTTTTCTAACATGAATCGGGAAATTACACGCTGGTCATTCTGACGAGAAGAATTTGAAAATCAAAAAAATGCAATTTAAAGATTAAGACATCTCCGGGTTGGCTCTTTCACGTTCCTGATTATTTATTCTCCATTCCCTAAAATAAAATTTCACTTTAGGTTGGATCACAAGTTCTAGAAAAGTTGACAATGATATTGTGATTACAAGCCAAATTAATAAACCTAACGAGAAAGTAAAAACTGTTCCTTGCCAAGGAAAATATTTATGCATTAGTATCTCAATCGGCATATGTAATAGATAAAATGCATAAGAAATACTACCCATAAAACTCATTTTTTTCAATATATTGACAGATGTATCATATTTAAACAATAGAATTGCCAGTATAGTGAACAAAGATGCTGCTACCAATTTCGGTTCTTGAAAAAGATTTCCTTGCCAAATTATCACAGACAAGTGAAAAATAGGTATCAGGAAACATAGTAACCGCAAATAATTAAAACCATAAAAATACCGGCGGGTGATTTCACAAATTATTAATATACAGATTGGCAGAGTTGTTAGGTCAGAAAAATTGACAAAACTAGCAACTGGATTGGCAAACCCTAGGGCGTTTAAAATAGATTTTCCTGGTGAAAAATGATGGGTAGCATGAAATAATAAAATATAGCTAATCAGAGGAAAAAATGATTCTTTATGACTAGAAGGTTGTACTTTCCATGATAATAATAGTCCACTCAACCAAAAAATCCATCCGGAGGTATAACCAGCAATAAATTGGGGAAATAACGGCACAAACCAGCCAATAATACTGATTATAAGAATACCTAAAAATAAATCTAATATTTTAGGTCGCAACCACCAGACTAAGATAAAAACTAAATAATATATAATTTCGTAATTTAAACTCCATACAGCTGCATCACCTGCTATAGGTTCTAGGGAAAAATTAAAGTATTTATCAAAATTTTGCAAAAAAAATAAATTTCCTAAAACTATATTTAATTTTTCCTTCGGTTCAGCCAATACTCCCAAACAAATAGCAATGAAATAAATTGGTAAAATTCTAATAGCTCGGCGTGATATATAGTTACGAAAATGCTGAATTGAGAACTCTTTTCTAGTCGTTAAGCCAATGACATAGCCTGAGAGAACAAAAAATAATAAAACAGCACTCCTTCCCACTTGTAAATAACCAAAATAAATATTGGGATGGTAGGTAGGGTCTAAAAAGTTTTTAAGAAACAAAACATGAGATGATGCGACTGAAAGTGCAGCAAGTCCTCTAATCCCCTCTAAATTATAGTCATAGCTGGAATTCTTCTCTGAAGAGCGATCGCTTCTGTTATCAGGCTCCATTTTTGCATTAATGTTCATGAGATTTCACTAATCTCCCACATAGCAATTCCTCAACTGGTAAGATGTAAATGTTCAACCAAACAAAGGGCAGCAGCCCCTTGCTTGTAACTCCTCTGCTTAAGAAACGCTATGGTTTATCAGTCTAAATCTTGATTCCCAAGCGCACTTCCTTATCAATGCGTGTCAGCATTGGTGCAGGCACCTCACGGAAATAGTCATCGGTAGCTTTGCGCGATCCAGCCCAACAGCCATAATCATCAATAATTAGCACACCTCTTGTCGAAAGTCGAGGATAAAGCTGCTGAAACTCGAAGGCTGTGGATTCATACCAATCGGTATCTAAGCGCAGAACAGAGATAGTTTCTGGCTTAGTTGTTTTTAAAGTCTCCAGAACATCTCCTGGCACAAAATTAATCTCAAAATCAAAATTATGGGACCAGAAAGCTGTTTTAACATCTTCCAATAAAGCGTAGCACCAACCAATATCGTCCCCATATTGCTCCATCATTTCAAAGCCGCTACGTCCATATTTGTCCACATCAAATTCTGTGGGAGTTGGCATACCCTGAAATGTGTCATAGAGATATAACTTGCGATCGCTAATGTTTCGCGCTTTCAGAATTAAAGCTGCCAGTAAAGCACTTCCTCCTCTCCAAACGCCACACTCTACAATATCACCAGGTATCTGGCGATCGATAACATAGTTCACCGATGTATACAGCGCAAACAGTGCCTCTACGCTGGTCATTGTATACGGACTTACCTGCTGAAATAAATCCATGAAAACCAAATCTTTGCCCATATCTGGCGTGATCTGATCTTTCATGGTTACTTGGTGTTTGGTCGAGAAAACGATGGTGCGCTCATTAGTAATCATCATAGTCAACAAGAGTGGAAATAGTTGGATAGGTTGAGGATGGCAAAGCTTTCGCGATTATACATTGCCAAATAGATGAATAGATTATCTTTTCTCCTGAGTTTAGGCTGATGACGATGGATGATTCCGCTCCACAATCAGACCTTCATTTCCTCGTAGCTCAAGAGTGTTTCCCAGGTGTCCTCCCTGGCGGTCCATGAATGTGGAAAGGAGAACTTTTGACTGGTTACGAAACTCCACTGGTAAGATCCATTCCTGGTATTGTGAACTGAAGTTCAATGCCACAACAATATCTGAAGTTTCGTTAAAGCGACGATAGCAGAACATCTGTGGTGGTGAGTATAAAGAAATGTATTCACCAAGCTGTAGTGCTGTGTGTCGCCGACGCAAGTGCAACAGTGCGCGGGTTAATGAGAGAAATGAGCGGGAGTCCTGCTGCTGTGCTTGGACATTAATATTTTTGTAGTCATAAGTAATGGGTAACCAGGGCTGGACTGACTCAGGACAGAAGCCTGCGTTAGCAGAACTATCCCAGAGCATTGGTGTGCGCTCACAATCCCGCCCTACCCCAATACCGGGAGCTTTTTTTTCCCAAGGATCTTGGATATGCTCGGAGGGAATCCAGCCATCCTCCATTCCCAGTTCTTCTCCGTAGTATATCGTTGGTGTACCACGCAGGGTGAGCAATAGCATCATCCCGATTTTGGCTTGAGAAATCCCAATTCTACTGGCGACACGATGTTTATCATGATTACCCAATGACCAATTTGGCCATGCACCTTCAGGTAGTAGTCTCTCGTAACGCTCAACAACTTCTCTGACAGACTCTGCACTCCATTGAAAATCAGATGACATCAATTCTGAGTTGAGTGGTAAATGAAATTCGTCATTTGCTCCATAGTGCTTAACAATTTCTTCTAGTGATTTGTATAGTTCAGCAATCAAAAGGCGTTCGCCGTTAGGCGTACCGTAGGTATCGCCGTATCCCTCTACAAGGTTCCGCAGCATCCGATTGAAATCGTGAATTTCTGGTATATTCTTACTGAAGACTTCAAACAAGCGATCTGATGGTTCCATGCCGGGATGCCAGTCGGGATTCACGGGATTATCGCGAAACTGGGGGTCTTTCAAGGCACGATAGGCAGCATCAACGCGAATTCCATCCACGCCTCGCTGTAACCAAAAATGTAGCACCTCCAACATTGCCTGTCTAGCACCAGGGCTACGCCAATTGATATCTGGCTGCTCCTTGAGAAAGGAGTGTAGATAGTATTGCTGTGTGTTGCAATCCCATTCCCAGCCTGGAAGTCCATCAAAACGCCCGATCCAGTTATTGGGAAGGCTACCATCTGGTTTCGGATCTTTCCAGATGTACCAGTCTCTCTTGGGATGAGAACGCGAACTGCGAGATTCAATAAACCACTGATTCTGATCGGAAGTATGCGCGGCAACAAAGTCAATCAATATCTTAAGATTGCGATCGTGCAAATATCCTATCAAACTATCTATATCTGAAATAGTACCAAAAATAGGCTCAACATTTGTATGGTCGCTAACATCATAACCAAAATCGGCCATTGGTGAAGGATAAAATGGTGTCACCCAGATGGCATCTATGCCCAGCCATTCTAAATAATCTAGGCGTTGGATAATGCCGCGGATATCACCGATGCCATCCCCATTTGAGTCCTGAAAGCTGCGTAGATAAGTCTGATAAATAACAGCAGACTGCCACCAAGGAGAATGAGTCATTGAGGCCATGAGTAAATAATTTTAGGTTTTGCGATCATCGCTATTCTTATTTAACAGGACTTACGCAACTTGCACAAATAACGAGCGGAGCGTAGCCTCGTCTCGCGACAATTTAAATCAAACCAAATACATAGAAATATTGCTTCTTCAGTACCTGTTATGCCAAATTAATAGGTGATGTCCAATTTAATAAACATCTTATTCTGAAGTTATCAAAATTAAGGTTTTTCTTGGATAATTAATACTAATGTACTATAAAGCGCTCGCCGAGGTGCCAGTTGCGTAAGTCCTGACAATCTTTAACACACCAATTACACAGATAAAACTTAATACCTAATGACCTCCTAAGAATAACGGATAAGATTAATTCGCAGTAATTTTGCATATTTATTGCTAGCTATCCGGTATATATATCGCTAGAATAGTTTTTTACGGCAAAATCTTGATTCAGGTTACTGCTATCGCTACTTTCAAGACAATTAGGGGCATCGCTACACTAGAAATACCTAGAAAAAAAGCAATAACAACCACCATGAGTGCAAACACCACAATGATTGATAACCCCTTGCTCAAAGGCTATGGGTTGCCTCCATTTTCAGCAATTAAACCAGAACATGTAGTACCAGCCTTCACAACCCTGCTTGATGAATTAGACCAAGAGCTATGCTATTTAGAAGCTAATGTCGAGCCGACTTGGGAAGGTTTAGTTGCACCCTTAGAGAAGCTGACAGACCGGCTAAGCTGGACTTGGGGGGTGGTGAATCATTTAATGGGGGTGAAAAATAGCAATGAATTACGCCAAGCTCATGAAACAGTACAACCGCAGGTAGTGCAATTTTACAACAAGCTCAGCCAAAGCCAACCCCTCTACACCGCTTTTAGGGCACTGCACTCTAGCGATAGTTGGACAAGCTTAGAACCAGCCCAAAAGCGGATTGTGGAAGCAGCGATTCGTGACGCTCAACTTTCCGGGGTGGGTTTACAAGGTGCAGCGCGGGAACGTTTTAATGCGATTCAGATGGAATTGGCGGAACTTTCCACTAAGTTCTCTAACCACGTCCTGGATGCTACTAAAGCCTTCAGCATGACCCTGACAACCCCAGAAGAAGTTGCAGGTTTACCCCCTAGCTTACTCAGCTTAGCAGCCCAAGCAGCCCGTGGGGCTGGGTCAGAAAATGCAACCGCTGAAACTGGTCCGTGGCTGATTACTTTAGACTTCCCCAGCTATGCTCCCTTTATGCAGCACAGTCAGCGCCGGGATTTGCGGGAGAAAATCTATCGAGCATTTATCACCCGTGCTTCCACTGGTGAGTTTGATAACAATCCGTTAATTGAACGCATATTGACCCTGCGGAAAGAATTAGCAGGGTTACTCGGTTTTGATAATTACGCAGACATGAGCCTCGCTAGTAAAATGGCTCCTAGTGTCGAAGCTGTGGAGGCTCTGATGGAAGAGTTGCGGCGTGTTAGTTACAATGCAGCCGTTGAGGATTTGGCTGCCCTCAAGGCTTTTGCAGCTAGTAAGGGTGCGGTGGAAGCTGACGACCTGAAGCACTGGGACATCACCTTTTGGTCGGAACGGCAACGGGAAGAAAAGTTTGCCTTCACCGACGAAGAATTACGCCCTTATTTCCCCCTACCCCAAGTATTAGATGGTTTATTTGGCTTAGTTGAGCGCATCTTTGGTGTTACCGTCACTCCCGCTGATGGACAAGCCCCTGTTTGGCAGGAAGATGTGCGTTATTTCCAAATTGCTGATGATACCGGAAGTGCTATCGCCTACTTTTATTTAGACCCCTACAGCCGTCCGGCAGAAAAACGCGGCGGTGCTTGGATGGATGTCTGCATTAACAGAGCTAAAGTTACCGAAGGGGATACAACTACAACCCGTCTTCCCGTGGCTTATCTGGTATGTAATCAAACTCCCCCGATTGATGGGAAACCAAGTTTGATGAGTTTCTATGAAGTAGAGACGCTGTTCCACGAGTTTGGTCACGGGTTACATCACATGCTGACCAAGGTAAACTACAGCGGGGCTGCGGGTATCAATAATGTCGAATGGGACGCCGTGGAACTACCGAGCCAATTCATGGAAAATTGGTGCTATCACCGGGAAACCCTGTTTGGGATGGCGAAGCACTACGAAACTGGCGAACCGTTACCAGAGCATTATTACCAGAAATTATTGGCAGCGAAAAATTACATGAGCGGTACTTCCATGCTCCGCCAGTTGCACTTTAGCAGCGTTGATTTGGAACTGCACTCTCACTACAATCCCGGTGGTGCAGAGACTTTCCGTGATGTCCGCAGTCGTATTGCTAAAACTACTACTATCATTCCTCCCTTGCCAGAGGATGCTTTTTTATGTGCTTTTAGTCACATCTTTGCCGGTGGCTATGCGGCGGGTTATTATAGCTACAAGTGGGCGGAAGTATTGAGTGCTGATGCTTTTGCGGCTTTTGAAGAAGCGGGACTGGAAGATGAAATTGCGCTGGTGTCTACTGGGAAGCGTTTCCGGGAAACAGTTCTAGCGCTAGGTGGTAGCCAGCACCCGATGGAAGTATTTAAGTCCTTCCGGGGTCGGGAACCAAGTACTGAGCCTCTGCTGCGCCATAGTGGGTTGACTGCTGCAGCAGATTAAGAACGGATGTAACGGATAAGTTATGTGTGGGGTGCAGGAGTTATCGCGTCCAATACCATTTCACGAAAATAGTGATACACATTATTTGGTGTAGGGGTGGGGTTTCCCCGCCCTAGGCAAGATATTTGTATCAGACCTAAAGTAAGATGGTCTAATATCATATCTTGCACTCCTGGAGGTAGAACCTCCCCGATCTTGTTCCCCGGTTGAACCTGGGAACGAGAAATTACGGCTGACGCTCTTGGGTGCAAAATGTCAGTAATATCATGTCCGCTTAATTAGTTACGATATGCGTAGGTTGGATTGAAGAATGAAACCCAACACAAACTTTAAGCTGAAGTTAGGATATGCGTAGGTTGGGTTGAAGAATGAAACCCAACACAAACTTTAAGCTGAAGTTAGGATATGCGTAAGTAAGTCGGCGCAAATAAACCGAACTGTGTAAAGAAAAGTAAATCTCTGTGATTCGCTTGTAGTAAGCGCTTTAGCGAAGACAGCGCTTACTACAAACCTTGAATTTTTTACGCCGACTTACGTAGGTTGGATTGAAGAATGAAACCCAACACAAACTTTAAGCTGAAGTTGGGTGGAACGAAGTGACACCCAACCTACAAATGAGGAATTTATGATATCAACCCCCATCCGGCACCCCCACAGGATATTATCCTAAAAAAATAGGCAGGCTCCAAGCCTGCCCATGCTGTATGCGCCTATGCATCTCAGGCAGTTTTAGCCCAAGTATCACTTTTCCCCAGCATCTGATGAGGAGAGAGAATGCAAATCCTCTCATTTATGAAGTGATTATTAAGTTATTACAATTAAACATCAACAAACGCAAAGGTGGGTGTCACCCCTCATCCCCAACCCTTCTCCCCAGGGAGAAGGGAGCTAGAATTGGGAACATTTTAGTAATGTCTGGAATCGACTGATTGATGAGGTTCTCCCCAGGGACAAGGGGGTGAGAATTCTGATTTGTACAATATTCCCTCTCCCCTAGGGAGAGGGTTAGGGTGAGGGTAAATCTCCAATTCGTAGCCTAATTCAGCAAGTCCTTTGAAATCAGAGACATCTCTCAAAACAGTTTTGCTTAAATCTTATGCTTGGTCATCACTTTTGGCTCTTTTGCCACAAATTAGGAAGCATCTTATCTGTTAGTTTACTCGTCTGTGGGTTGCTTCGGACGGCTGATGCTCAGGAGGTTAATCCCCCAGACCGAGGTAAACCCCAGCGGATAGATGATAGTGGGACGCGGGGAGATATGATTCTGTTTCAGCCCCGTGACCGGGGTTTACCAGGAAGACGGGACGATGGGGGGACTCGTGGTCCGGCTACTTGTTTACAGGGTAATCCTCCGGTTTTGTCTTTGCTATTACCAAAAACTAACTTGAGTTTGACTACTGTTCCCTACCCACGGTTTTTTTGGTATGTTCCAGAAACTAATGCTAAACAGGCTAGGTTTGATTTGTTTCGCGTAGACGAGCGTTCCCGACAGCGTACCTCTGTTTATAGCCGAATGGTGAATCTTTCCGGTCAACCAGGGGTGATGAGTTTAGCTTTACCGAACAAGGGGAATATCCGTCCTCTGGAAGTGAATCAGGATTATTACTGGTCGGTGACAATTCTGTGTAACTCGCAGGATAAGTTACCCCGAAAGCAAGTAACTGTGGATGGTTGGGTACAGCGTGTTTCTCTGAGTCAAAATGAAACTGCTCTACTGGCTAAGTCCACAACTATGGAACGTCTACGGTTTTACGCTGCTCAGGGTTTGTGGGGAGATTTGATTTCGACTTTGGCTGATTTACGCGCTTGTAAACCCACCGATACGAGCTTAGCGGCAATTTGGAGACAAATTTTGCAATCCGTTGATTTGGGTGCGATCTGCCCGAAGGGCAGCAGCGAAGCTATCGCTCCACAGCCTTTGCTGCAACCTCAGTGTCCAAAATCAAATTAAGTTGTAGGATGGGGGAAAAGGAAGACTTAAGCGCTTAATTAACATTGTTGACCATTCCCCATTCCCATTTTTCCGTCAACCTGTGGGTGTTTTTTTATAGAGGGTAATTTTTGTGGCTGAAAGCTTTATCCCGTCTGGCTTTGACCCTGTTCATCCTCTTTGGGAGGTTGACGGAAATTCTCCAAGTGTTACTATACAAGGGTTTGAGGGATTTGTTTGCTTCAGTGTCTTGACAGTTCGATGCTTGAAAGGGTACTTTTGTTTTAGGTTGACGGAACAGTACCTTGAAAACCAAATACAGCAAGCCTCCCAGTTTGAGCTGTTGCAACTCTTATTAATCCCTATTAGGGATTGAAACCTAATTGAAATATCTTTCGCTTGACTAATTTTTGTTGCAACTCTTATTAATCCCTATTAGGGATTGAAACGCAGTTGGGCGTTCTTCCCCAGTCAATGGTTCCAACGGTTGCAACTCTTATTAATCCCTATTAGGGATTGAAACGAAATTAAAAACTACAAGCCGGGAACTAGCTATAGTTGCAACTCTTATTAATCCCTATTAGGGATTGAAACAAAAATATAGTTTGGTAATAGGGGCGCGATCGCGTCCAATCGTTGCAACTCTTATTAATCCCTATTAGGGATTGAAACTGCCGATTGAATATCCAATTTGGTATTTAAATAATCGGATAAACCCGAAAATAAAAGATAATATATGTAATTTTAAAATGCTAAAAATATAAATCTCATACTCATTTATCATTAGCGATAAACGAAAATTTAAGTAACTAGAAAAAACAAATTTTGGAACTTGAAAACGGGTAGCGATCGCACACACAGCTAACACCAAAGCACAAGTAATACCGTTTCACTTATATCATGATACAAATGGCGCTTGTAGGGGTAAGGCAATGCCTTACCCCTACGTAGATTTTGATGTATCCCGAATTTGGTGAAATGGTGTAACACCAATAAAAATCGTAGAAGATTGCATTATCGTGAATTTAGTCATTACGCAATGAGGAAACTACTCCACTGTGATGGGGATTTTAATTTATTGTGAAATAACTTGATTTTTATTAATGTATATTTATATTTTTTTACAAAAATACAACTTTAATAACAGCGTATAGATTAAAAATAATAAATTAAATAATAAATCGTTAGCAGTAATGGGCAAAATAAGAAGTATGCTGATTCAGTAGAGCCAAGTAACAAGTTACTTGGTGATGAGGAAAAGCAGCTAAAATCCAATCTAAAGCAATTTTAGCTATTTCGCCGTAAGCCTCCCACTGTACTCGGCACTCCGAGTCACTGGTGAGATATGTGGGAGTATGTCACAAATCAAAAAGTCAAGCCAGGTTTAGCAAGAGACGAGACGATGATAGAGAAAATTTTGCTGGCTGTCTCTGGATTGGGACACGCTGAAGAAATGCTGAAAAACTTAAAAGATTTGCCCTCAATCCAAAGAGCAAAAGTTACTGTTTTGCATGTTGTTCCCGCTCAAGCAACTGCTGAAGCGATGACTACGAAATGGGAAGAAGGTGGGAAAATCCTCGCCAGTGCGATTCAAAACCTTAGCTTAGACCCTGCCCAAGTTTCTTCTATTTTACGCCAAGGCGACCCCAAAGACGTAGTTTGTCAGGTAGCTGAGGAAATGGAAGCTGACCTGATTATCATGGGTTCGCGGGGATTAAAGCGTCTAGAGTCGATTTTATCGAACTCTGTCAGCCAGTACGTTTTCCAGTTGTCTGCTCGTCCCATGTTGCTGGTTAAAGATGACATTTACGTCAGAAAAATCAACCGCGTCATGGTAGCAATTGACAACTCCGAAGCCTCTAAAAACTGCTTGAAATTAGCTCTGTTCTTAGTCAGAGATATTTCAGGTGGTCAGTTAATCTTGACTAATGTTAGTACAGATTTGCGCGGTAAAGCTGGTGAAGCCACAGAAGTTAAACCAGAAGAAAATCCAGTTCTAGCAGCAGCAGTTGCAGAAGCAAGAAAACAAGGTGTAGAACCTCGTTGTATTAGCACCAGCGGTAAACCAGGGGAAGAAATTTGTCGTTTGGCAGACGAATTGAATGTAGACTTACTATTACTAGGTTCACCCGACCGTCGTCCTTCCATTGCCAAGAGCTTTGTTGATATTGACAGACTCATCGGTAATTCCTTATCCGACTACGTGCGGGTAAATGCAACCTGTCCCGTCTTACTAGCAAGGACTGCAGGTTAAGCATAGTCAATAGTCAAGGGTCAATGGTCTAACACTAATGACTAATCACTAATCACTAATCACTAAAATTAAGAAACCCCTACAACTGTTGTCGTGGGGGTTTCTTAATCAAATGGCAGATTACTACTAATCTTTTTTGCCTTCACGGCTGGCTGTTTGGATATAAAGAATGATTAAAAAGACAGCGGGAACGAGTACGAACAGGATGCTCGCCACGAACCCCAAGTCATTAACTTCCATGAAGGAAAGCCTCTCTTAAACACTTGGTAAACAATTTTATAGGATACCATTATCAGGTAGTGATTAGTCATTGGTCATGAGTCATTAGTCCAGCGTGAGATGAGGATGAGTTTTGACTGTTAAGCATTAAAGCTGATGTTTGTCAAGGCTTAGTTACTACACTGACGGAACCACTATTGACCAGTGTTTGACAAGCAAGACGGTAATTAGCAGGCTTTTTCTTCAAAAACTTGTTTTCTACGTCAGTCCGGGGGGAAAGATTCTCTGCTCCTTCCACAATCTCAACAATGCAGGTCCCGCATTGACCATAACCCCCACAATTCATCATCTTGCCGTAGAGCTTGTAGATGTCAATGCCATTTTGCATTGCTTTTAGTCTGAGATTAGCACCATCGGCTGCAATGACTTCACGATTTTCTTTGACAAACTTGATGTTACCCATAACTAATTCCTGACTCCAGCTTTTGTGATATGCAGTTGCGATCTGCCCAAAGGGTAGTAGCGAAGCTATCGCTTGACGCTCTGTGGGGTGTACAGAGCGCGTACCCTTTATATTTATGTTAATTTATTACAAAAGGTTAATAAAAATATATTTTTTTTGGTTTAACGGAATTTCCTCCGGAAGAGTAGTTGCACTGGCAAGGAAATTAAAATAATTTAAAAATATTTAAACTAACTTTATCATTAAATTAATTAATTTACCGTTTAAGGCTTCTAGATTGGCAGCAGGGGAATGATAATATGCTTGATTTTCTGGTTATTTCGGCTGGTTTTCAATTCCATTAAAGGTTTAAGAAGAAAAATTAAAGACGTGCGATCTGTTTTTATGCAGTAGCGAAGCGATAAGCGAAGCTTAACGCCTCCGGCGTATCGCAAAACCGGCACCCCAGGAGCAAAGATTTATGAGCGTGGAGTTATCTCAG
>JAYKJH010000037.1:0-3942 GCA_035285345.1 Nostocaceae cyanobacterium
CCATTTATGCAGGTCAATAGCACTCGGAAACTTAATCTTGGAGTCGGGATTGTTTTTGTTATGGTCAAGAATTTGTTTAGTCAAACCCAGTCCCCAATTCCAAGCGTGGCGAGCTACACCGCAATGCTTTATTAGTGCTGTACGCTGCTGATTGTTCAGTTTCAACTCAGTTTTGAAACCTAACAGCATTGAGGCGACCTCTTCCGAAATGTTATATATTAGTCTACTAGTATATATAGTGATAGTCAATGCCTTTCCAGAAAAAACATAAGCTTGGTGCTTTACCCTATGGAGATGAACCTTTAGACACTAAACCGATAAGCTTTAAAGGTCGAAAAGGACAGCTAGAAAAACTTAAAGCCGTCCCCAATTGGCAAGAACAGCTTAGAGATTTTGTTGACCAACTTATATCAAACGTCCCCAAAAATGAGTAGTAGTGGGTAGTTTTGTTCAGAAATTAACTGACAGTTTCAAGCCCTATAAAAATTGTATGGGAATGACTAATGACTAATGACCGAACCAATAATTGAACTCAAGGGAATTACCAAATCCTTTGGTAGCAACAAAGTTTTAGATAATGTGTATTTAAAGATTTACCAAGGAGAAGCAGTTGGGATTATTGGACCTTCTGGTACTGGTAAATCCACAATTTTGCGTGTGATTGCTGGGTTACTTGCTCCTGATGCAGGGGAAGTGTACATCAAAGGAACCCTACGTCAGGGGTTGATAGAGGATGGTGCTGACCCGATTGGGATTGGAATGGTGTTTCAGCAAGCGGCGTTATTTGACTCCCTGACAGTGGATGAAAATGTCGGGTTTGTACTGTATCAATACTCCAAACTACCGCGATCGCAAATTAGAAACCTAGTCAACAAAAAGTTAGAAATGGTAGGTTTGGGAGGAATAGGCGATCGCTACCCTGCGGAACTATCCGGTGGGATGCGAAAGCGGGTCAGCTTCGCCCGTGCTATTATGTCAAATCCTGATGACCTCAATGATGGACCACAAGTATTACTTTACGACGAGCCGACAGCCGGTCTTGACCCCATTGCTTCGACGGTAATCGAAGATTTAATCCGGCAATTGCAATCGACTCCAGGAGGATGCAGTTCCTATGTCATCGTTACCCACCAAGACAGTACCATTCGTCGCACCGCCGACCGGCTAGTATTTCTTTATCAAGGTAAAGTCCAATGGCAGGGTAGTGTCGATGAATTAGACAACAGCGATAATTCCTTAATCAAGCAATTTAGAGATGGTAGTGTCACAGGACCGATTCAAGCCATAGGGTAATGGGGAATAGGTAATAGGTAATGGGTAATGGGTAAGACATGAATTTCCCCATGCCCCATGACCCATGACCCATTACCACTACTGGACTTTTAACTCAGGACTCCTAAGTGAGGACAAAGGTATGCGATCGCGAACATTTCGAGAAGGTTCTGTTGGTTTGTTACTTCTAGTAGGAGCGGGGTTATTTAGCGCCCTTGTCCTCTGGCTGAACCGAGCAGTACCTGGTCAAAGAACATATAAAGCAATTGTAGAATTTGCCAATGCTGGGGGAATGCAAAAGGGTGGCGCCGTTCGCTTTCGTGGTGTCCAAGTAGGTACTATTACCAACATTCGTCCGAATGCCAATGGGGTGGATGTGGAAATTGAAATTACCCAACCAAACCTGATTATTCCCCGTGACGTGGTGGTAGAGGCAAACCAAACGGGATTGATTAGCCAAAGTATTGTAGAAATCATCCCTCGCAAAGACTTACCACAAGGTGCAGAAACAGGCAACCCTTTAAGTGCTAATTGTAATTCCAACCTGATAGTTTGTAATGGCACACGCTTAAAAGGTGAGATTGGCATTAGTTTGGATGAACTGATTCGTAGTTCTAACCGCTTTGCTGCCCTTTATGCACAGCCTGGTTTCTATGCTAACGTCAACCAAACCTTAAAAAGCACTTCCGCAGCTGCTCAGGGAGTAGCTCAGCTAACCCGCGACCTCTCGATTTTGAGCCAGTCTACGCAAAAAGAATTAAGTACCTTTTCTGCTACGGCTACTTCATTACAACGAGCAGCGAACCAAGTCAGCAACTCTACAAGTCAACTCACCACCTCTGCTAATCAAGTAACGACTAATGCCAATCAACGACTCAATCAATTAAGTACGTCCGCCAATCAACTCACAACCAATGCTAATCAACTCACGACCAATGCTAATCAAAGACTCAATCAATTAAGTGAGTCCAGCGCTAAAGCAATAGATAAATTTGGTGCAACAGCAGAGCAATTCCGCGTCACCGCTAATCAAGTCAACCAACTGGTGGGGAACCTCAACGAACTAGTGACCACCAACCGTTCCACCCTGGTTGGTGCGTTGAACAATATCAGTCAAACCAGCGAACAACTGCGTACCACAGTTGGTAGTCTCTCACCCGCCATCAATCGCTTAAACCAGGGACAATTAATCCAGAATTTAGAAACATTGTCCGCAAATGCCGCCCAAGCATCCACTAATTTACGTGATGTCACTACTGCTCTGAATAATCCCAATAATCTGCTGGTGCTGCAACAAACCTTAGACTCTGCGAGAGCAACCTTCGACAATGCCCAGAAAATTACCTCCGAATTGGATGAGTTGACTGGTGATCCAGCTTTTCGGGAAAATCTCCGCCAACTGGTTAATGGTCTGAGTAACCTTGTGTCCTCAACCCAGCAAATGCAGCAGCAAATTCAGGTAGCAGAAACACTCGACTCTGTACAAACTGCAATTAAAAACCCAGAAGTAGTTATTTCCAGCACAGAAGAGAACAAACCTGCGGTGCTTCAACCGCCTTCCACTACTAGCTTCAAAAAAGCCGTCCACCGACCTAATACTTGGAAATCAGGTGAAGATTTATTGCGACATCTGTCCAAATATAGGGAAACCAGGGACAAGGAACTCGATAATGGAGACTGGGTAATGGGGGCTGGAGACAAGACAGACAAGGGACTGGATAATCGGCACAAGGAGGACAAAAAAGACAAGGGAACGCAAGAATTTTTTCTTTCCCCTAGACTAATGACTAATGACTAATTCCAATCTTCCTCTTCTCCTTTATTACCCCGACTTTTATAGATAACAACCGTCGCGTGAATGGCACAAGTTTTGGCGTAAAGTTCTGTTTCTGTAGTAAAACCCCACTGCTGCATAACTTTATCCAAGTCTTGCTGGATGTCTCTCGCACCCGGAAAGCCTTGATAGCGAATTCTTAACCGTGCCAGTTCCGCCAGATTATAATCTGTCCCCTCAGCGCTGAGTAGCATATCGATAAGTTTGCGATCGCGGTTGTAAAGAGGATGCTGTTGGTCTTTAGATTCTTCAGCCATCACTGGTAATCGTCACGTTTGTGTGCCTTTATAGATAATAGAACTATGAGCATAAATAATTTTTGGTTTGACGCTGCATACAGTGCATACCCAAAGCATAAAGCATATGCGGCGAGAACTCTTTCACCAGCATTTGCTTGACTCACAACAACTTTGAGCAACAACCCAAGGCTATCAACTATCGTGATTGCGTTTCCGACCCTTGATTAATTTACCACCATCAAAGCCGTACACATCCACGCCAGTTGCTTCAAGTCGGCGAAGCCACCCAACGCACTGGCTCCCCTTTTTTCTGTCGTTTTTACAGCCTGACTATCTGCTGCGATCGCACCTGGTGAGCATTGAGGCTGCTATTGAGAAATGTTGCCGGAATGCCATTATCGCGCAATGCTGCTACTTGGTCTTGCATTAAAGCAATTAGCGGTGACACGACGACGGTTAAGCCGGTTTTGATAAGCGCTGGTAGTTGAAAGCACAAAGACTTTCCCCCTCCCGTCGGCATGACTATCAATAAATCCCGCTTAGAGAGAGCATCTTCAATAATTTGTCGTTGTCCAGGACGAAAATTATCATAACCGA
>JAYKJH010000038.1:0-9094 GCA_035285345.1 Nostocaceae cyanobacterium
TAACGAACCGCAACCGGATGCTTTATTGCGAATTGAACCAGAAGCGGGGGGAAATTCTTCTATTAGTGAGGATGATTATATTGAGGGGGCACCGGAACTAATTGTAGAAGTAGCAGCCAGCAGTGCTAGTTACGATTTAAACGATAAATTAAATGCTTATCGTCGCAATGGAGTGCGGGAATATATTGTTTGGCAAATCTATGAAAATCGAGTTGATTGGTTCATACTTCAAGAAGGTAGATATGTCCCGGTAATACCAGATGAACGGGGGATAATTCGTTCTCAGGTGTTTCCTGGATTATGGCTATCTGTTAATGGGTTGCGTCAAGGAAATCGCCGGGAAATTTTAGCAGTTTTGCAGGAAGGTTTGGCAACGGCAGAACATCAAGCTTTTGTAGCAAGATTGAGTCGGTAATAGCGTTTGATTACTGTCATTATGCCTGCCAAAGATATTTATCACAATACTGTCAAAAATGCTTTGATTAAAGATGGCTGGAGAATTACTCACGATCCACTGCGAATTCGTCTAGCGCGGGGAAAAAATCTGTTTGTCGATCTGGGTGCGGAACGGTTACTAGCAGCAGAACGAGGAACGGAAAAGATAGCTGTTGAAATTAAAAGTTTTACAA
The DNA here is from genome assembly GCA_035285345.1 of Nostocaceae cyanobacterium. GTDB lineage: Bacteria > Cyanobacteriota > Cyanobacteriia > Cyanobacteriales > Nostocaceae > JAYKJH01. The sequence goes on from JAYKJH010000038.1 coordinate 630, forward strand.
GTCCTTCGGATATGCAGAATCTCGAACAAGCCGTTGGTCAATTTGTTTTGTACGAGCGCCTGTTAAAACGCTATTACTCTGACTATACATTATACCTAGCGGTGAGTGAAGATATCCGAAAGACTGTTTTTGAAGAAGAAGCAGGTCTAACAATGATTGAAGATAACATTATTCGTTTAGTAACCTTCGACCCAATAAAGGAGGCAATTGTTAAATGGATTCAATAAATGTTCAGTATCGCAATATTTTGGAAAAAGTGATGCAGGACTATATTGATTTTTTAGGTAGCGATGACGAAGTTCAACCTGAATTGGTGTTTGATCGCGATCGCAATCACTACTTGCTGGTAGAAATAGGTTGGGAAAATGGTTATCGCATCTATGGAACGTTGCTGCACATCGATATTATTAACAATAAACTTTGGATTCAGCACGACGGTACAGAATCAGGGATTGCTGTGGAGTTAGTTGCTGCGGGAGTTCCCAAACAGGATATTGTTTTGGGTTTTAGACCCCTCGAAGAGAGAAAACATACAGAATTTGCTGTTTCCTAGTGTTTAAGGAAAGATTGTCCTGCAAATACTTTAGGCGATCGCACTTCGTCATTGTTAGGAATAGCGCTCTTTACTCTCCTGTCAGATATTCACCACAGATACGTCATAGTTTATGTTTGTTCGCTCAATAATTGTTCTTGCAATTCCTGACATTCTTTGGCTAGGGGTATGCCTAATTTTGTAGCGATGGATAAGGCGCGATCGCTTACACTAATACTTACTCTACCCAATTTTCCCAGGTTAAACCCGGAATCTGTGAAAACTCTCTCACGTTATTCGTAACCAATGTAAGTCCAAGACTGATTGCTTGGGATGCAATTAACATATCCATTGCTCCAATTACAATACCCCTGCGTTCTAATTCCGCTCTAGTTTGTCCATAAGTCTGGGTTGCTTTTTCATCAAATGGCAAGACTTCTAGAGGAATTAAAAACTGAATTAGCGCGGCTCTATTTTGAGCTACCCGTTGGCTTTTATAAGCACCATATTCTAGTTCTGCAACAGTGATTGATGAGATACCTACATCAGATAATTTGAGGGTTTGAAACTTCTCAAATACTTTTGCAGGTTTCTGCTTAATGATGTAAATGCAAATGTTAGTATCTAGTAGAAACCTCATGCTAGCTCTTCTCTAATTTCTAAGCTAGGTTGTTCTCGGCTCTCCATAAAGTCTTCTGAGAATAAGCTTAAGCTATCGAATAAAGCTTGCCAAGGATTTTCTTGAGGAATCAAAACGATAACGTTGCCAATTTTTTTGATATAAACCTCACTGCCTTCGATGGTAAAGTCTTTTGGCAAGATGACAGATTGACTGTCACCATTCATTAGTAGTTTAGTAGTTTGCATGTTTTACCTTTCTAAATATGGGATACATATTAGTTTAGACGAAGTTGGATAGGCAAGCGCACAGCGTGTTCCTACCGCAGGGTATCGCATTAAAGATAGCAAAGCGAGAGCAATACATGACAGTTTATGTTTGTTCGTTCAGTAATTGTTCCTTCAATTCCTGACATTCTTTGGCTAAGGGAATGCCTAATTTTGTTGCAATGGATAACGCGCGATCGCGTCTTGCTTTATGAGCATAAATCAATAGATCCAGCTATTATGTTATTGATTGGATGAGGACTAAATGCTGGTGATTATACTCAATTGCTTTATCATATTCTCCTAAACCAGAGTAAGCTTTGACCAGTTGAATCAGATTCTTCTCCTTCTCCTGCCGATTATTAATTTTCGATGCTATATTCAAACTTTGGTTATAAAAATCAATTACTTTAGCATAGCTCTCCATAGAATAGTAACAATTTCCTAGATTTCTTAAAAGTACCACCTGCCCTAAATACTCTTGCGTATCTTGAGCAATAGTCAAACTCTGTTCGTAGCAATCGATTGCTTTCACATAGTCTTTGAGTGAGTAGTAAGTTTCTCCTAAACTACCTAGACAGTGACCTTCCAAGCGAAGGTCTTGGATTTCTCTTGCAATCAATAAACTCTGATTATGAGAGTCAATGGCTTTTTCATAGTTTCCTTTGGTTTTGTAAATAAATCCTATAATTCCCAAAGAGCGTGCTTCCTCTCGACGATCTTGAATCTTTTCTAAAATCAACAAGCTTTTCTCTAGATATTCAATTGCTGTGTCGTAGTCTCCCAAGTCCCTATAAATTATTCCTAAACTTCTTAGAGATTGGATTTCTAATTTAATTTCTTCATTGTCTCTTGCAAGTACCAAGCTTTTATCCAGAAACTCAATTGCTTTTTCATAATCTTGAAGTGAGTTATAAGCATTGCCCAAATTTTGCAAAGATAAAATCTCACCTGTATAGTATTTTATTTGTTGTGCAACATTTATACTTTTATCATAATAACCAATTGCTTCTGTATAATTTTTTAGTATATTGTAGGTAATTGCCAAACTCCATAAAGCATTATACTCACCTAATTTATCTTTAATATTCTGTGCTACTGCTCGGCGCTGCTGATAGAAACCAATGGCTTTTGTATAGTCTCCCCTCATCTGAGCAATATTTCCCAGACCTCCCAGTGCTAACTGCTCTGTCATGGGGTTTGCTATTTCTCTTGATATCTCTAAACTCTGTTGTTGGTAATTCTCTGCTTTGTTACAATCTCCCAAAACAAAGTGAGCGTCACCTAGAAGATTGAGAATAATAGCATTTAATTTGGGATTGAGCTTGCCTCTAATTCGCTTGTATATTCTCAATCTTTCACCATAATAACTCCAAGTTTCAAGCTGCTGATGTAATTCTTCATTGGTAGGAGTATTGAGTCGAGTAAATATAATTTCACTCCCTCTTTCCCACTCCTCCACCTCACAAAGATGGCTAAACGCCTCCAAATATCCCCGCACCTTCTCTATATTCTCCGCATCAATCGCCTCTTCATCCTCATCCGTGAGAAAGTTTTCCACCGCTATATAATGGTCAAGTTGCTCAATAGGAACTTCATCTAAATCAATATTCCAACTAGCAAATAGCAATTTACCTGGCTCTTTTAAATTATTCCCCATTCTTCCTAATCCCCAGTTTTCAAACTTGACAATAATTGATTGCGGTGTTCAATTGCCACACTACGAATTAAATTATGTTGTCCGAGAACTCGCTTTTTATTATGGTTAAATGATTCCTCAACCAAGAAACGATTACTCAATTCTTCTAAGGCTCTAATTTGCAGTTCCTTGCTACAATCTTGCTTTGACAAACGCTTCCACCAATGAACCAAATGCTTCAACCAATATTCTTCCTTTTCGGAAGCGCGATAAACCGAAGCAGCACACAGCAAAATATAAGCTTCTTTCACATCTCTTTTCAAGCGATTAAATGCGATTTGCAGCCGTTGTTTATTCACTTGCTCTCGCACTTGCTTCGTCAGTTTATGTAGCTCCCATTCATCTTGAACTCCCAAAGTTTTTCCCTGTTCTGCTTCTGCTAAAGCCTTTTCTACCTCTTCTATTTTTTCGCGGGTATTTTCCCGGTCATCATCCCAATAAGCCTGGACATCACCATTAAAAGGCTCACTTAAAATCTCCCCAATAATCACCCGTAAAACCAGAGGATGACCTTTATATGCTTTACCAATTCGCATCAACAAAGGTTTATCCGCCGAATCATCACTCCCATCTAATCCCGTTGTCTCAAACAAAGCAATTTGCTCTGGTTCTGTGAGTCCATATAAAATTTGACGATACCAGAAATTTTTATAACGAGAATCTACTAACTTAACTGGTAAATCCTGGGAAGTGATAATTATTCGACTTTGACAAGATTCCGCTGACAAGATATTCAAAAAGAATCTTTCCCACCACTCATCAGCAAAATCACCCCAACCATCAACTTCATTTTCTGTTAACAGCTTCTCTAGAGAATCAATTAATATCAAAACCTGATTCTTGCCCAGGTAATTCGTTAACCTATACAACAATCTTTCTGGCTTTCTCTCCTCTGGTGACAGTCTCTCTCCCCACTCTTCCAACCATCTAGCTGCGACACTAGCAAAATCATTTGCTTTGTCCTCGTAATCAAAATTCGCTCGTCGCAGCTTCTGCTTCCAGTCTCTCCCAAACCAGTCTTGCAGTTCCACCGCTAATTTTTCAGCCAAAGCGGTTTTACCAATTCCCGTCAGTCCCAGAATGAGCAATAACCGACAGGAACCGCGAAGTTTATCAGTTAGTTCCGCGACGAGTTTCTCTCTACCTACCCAGGAAGAGTCATAAGCGAAAAACTCTGGTCTTACCTCTAGCGCTAGAGTATTATCAACTATTTCTTCCCAGTTCTCTATCCCAACCGCTTTACAGATAGCAACAAATACATCTTGGTTAATTGCTTTTCTCTGTCTAAACCGCTTCAAAGTTGCTTGGCTGGTATGAGCAGCATCACACCAAGAAGCTGCTGTTACAGCCCATCCTTTCTTTTTTCTTGCTGTATCAACGATTTCCAGCCCTTGTTTAGACGCTCTGAGAGAAACTGCCATGCTTGAGTAAATTTACTGGTGCGAATATACATAAACCACTACATGTATAAGTCGCCGCATTCCGGAAATGTTTCATTTATACCGGATAAATTCAGGATTTTTATCTCGCTTACCCAAAACATCGCTTTTCTGGGGTTCACTTTTGGCTCACTTTCATCAGCAGTGACACAGATGAGCCAAAACTAGCACTCGCAAATCTTTGTGCATCAAGCATTCTAGAGATGTGAGAGGAAATTGGCGCCAATTGAACTTCTCCACCAACCAATACAAATCACGGAGGAGTCAATAAATGAATTCTCAACATCAACAACCCATCACCCACACTGAGCAACCTGCAACACCTGAACCAGTTGCACTACCGCAATTGCCGCAGTATTGGGTAACACTACCTGAAGTGATTTTGGCAGTTGCTACTCTAACTGGTGCAAGCGCTACTCTGACTACCGCAGTTACTGAGTTAGTTCGAGTCTTAAAAGGAAGACGCAAGCAGAAATAGCGGTTTTCACGGTTTGTAGCGTCTACCCAGAGAACCCCACCCCAGTTTAGCTAACGCGCTTACTTCCCCTCCCCGCCAGCAGGGAGGGGTTATATTATACCAATGCACTTTTATAATGATGCAAATGGCGCTTGTAGGGGCAAGGCATTACCTTGCCCCTACGTAGATTTTTATGTATCGCGAATTTGGTTAAATGGTATTAGGTTTTGAGGACTACTCGCCTGATGAGCCTACCTGACCCCCTACCCCGTCCCCCTCAAGGGGGTGAGGTTCTTCAGAATACCCCTATCCCCTCAACTACCTCTAAACCCTCCAAAAAATCATTACCAAGGCAAATCTCCGACAATTTAACACCTTCCTCCAACAAGCAAGCATGTCCGCTGTTAGGCAATATAACCATCTTGGTATTGGGGAAAATATCTCCTAACCGCTGAGCTTCCGTTAGTGAAGGTAACAGCTTGTCATTAGCGCTAGCAATTAGCAATATAGGCTGCGTTAAACTCCGTAACTGCTCCTCATCCACATCAAACTCCCGCAATAACGACAACCGCCACAAGACGGTTTGTGGCGGTACAGAGCGCATTGTGCAAAGTAATTCTTGGCGATCGCTCCTATTGATCCGTCCCAAGGCTGCGAGAAATGGCAGCAATCCCAAGGCACCAAATTCAAACAACCCTGATGGGATAATATTAGTTACTTGCGAAGCCCAACTCAACCAAGGGCGACGATGAAAGCTCGATGCGGGGTTAATTAAAATAATCTGTTTAAACAGTTGTGGTGCAGCGACTGCAACTTTGATCGCTAAACACCCGCCAAAGGACTCACCGCATAGATATACTTGACGCTGGGAGTTGATTTGCAGTTCCTTGTCGATTAAATCCAGTACATTCTTAGTCAGTACATCCCAGGTAGTTAGGTCATTGCGCGGTATCGCTAAACAGCGAACATCAAAAACTACTTCTAAGTCAGCAGTTTGCGATCGCAACAGTTGACCAGTTCCATCCATCCCTGGCAAAAATACAAACAGCGGATATTCTGGCTGCACTTTATTCGGTGCGAGAAAACAGGGTTGGATCTGAACTTTTGTCATAGTTAATAGTCTATGGTCAAACAATTTTGGATTTTCGATTTTAGATTGTCTCCATGTCTGAAGACCGTCACTAACTGACGCAGGAACGCGGTGACGCTCTCCAGAATAGAGATTATTGTTATCAGCAATTTCACGTACTTGATATAAATTAGTCCATTTTAATGGACTGGCGCTATCAGCCCTACACTTTGAGTGCAGGGTGGTCGAGGATGGTAAACACTCTCTTGACTCAGGACTTCAACAAACCATCAATCTCTGAATAACAGTATTCTGTCACTTCTGTTACCACACTTCTAGCCTGCTTACCTTGATATTGTTGCCTGTGGCTGGCATTTATCCAATAGGGACGACCAATTAGCACCGCCACCCGGCGATAAACTACTATCGGATGCCAACCTGGTTGATTAAATAATGGTTCTGTGGGGTCAAATAAACCGAGGAATTTCAAGGGAATAACAGTAGTTGCGTTGACTTCCTCCAAGGATGCGATCGCCACGGGTAAAATAGCCAAATCTTCTACTTGGGTTCGCAAGGCTAAATGAGCAAAGCCACGCTGAAATTTCCCCATACCATTCGGCTCAGTAATTTCCACCATTGGCTTTGTGCCTTCGGGAAATATTCCCACTGCATGATTAGTTTGCAACAATCCAGCAGCTTGTCGCAAAAAGCTTTTTTGGCGGTTATCCTTTGCATCCAAGGGAAAGCATCCCATCTGAAGAGTGACAATTTCTCGCAACAAGGGTACCTGTCCCATATAGTGATGGCAAGCAAACCGTATCGGACGCTGTAGGGCTGCCATTAAAATCGGTGCATCCATAAAGCTGCGATGGTTGCTGACCACCAAAATACTGGCATCCTTTGGGATACGCTCCTGGTGATAGCGCAACATTTGTGTCGAAAGCGCCGCTATTATAGTCCGAGAAATTTCTAGGGGGCTATTGATACTCATGCGTTGCCAAGATAACTTTTGCGAACATAACTCAACATTACTTTATGCAATTTTTACAGTTATTTACTATACATCTTGAGTACCTTAAGGTAGAAATGTTTTATGCTGAAGGCTAGAAAACTGTTAACTAACGCCAAAATATTGCTGATATTTTTTAGCAATTAAATGGTATATGTAGCTTTGATAGAGGTTAATAACCCCTAATTAGACTTAATTCCGACAAATTAGCCTATTTTTATCGTTATCAATCTAGCTAGCTCTAGCTGAGAAAAAAACCTACCGCCTTAATTCCTCGTTCTAGCCTGCATGAAAAAAATGTAATATAATGAAACGTTTTGAAATAATGCAGTAAACTAGAAAACAGTTTATAACAACTAGTTTTTTATCCATGAATCCGTTAGAAAAAAGGAAAAATACATTTGCAGTTACAACTCCGTTATATTACGTAAATGCACTACCTCACATTGGTAGTGCTTATACAACTATGGCGGCGGATGCACTGACACGTTTCCAGCGCCTACAAGGACGATCTGCGCTGTTAATAACGGGTACAGACGAACACGGGCAGAAAATTCAGCAGTCAGCAGAACAGCAAGGACAAGACCCCCAAAGTTTTTGCGATCAAATGTCAGCTAGTTTTACGTCCCTATGGCAAAAACTAAACATTAAATATGACCGCTTTATTCGTACCACTACAGACCGTCATCAAGTAATAGTTAAAGAATTCTTCCAAAGAGTTTGGGATAAAGATGACATTTATTTAGGACAACAACAAGGGTGGTATTGCGTTTCCTGCGAAGAGTTTAAAGAAGAGCGGGAACTTTTAGAAGGAAAGCGCTGTCCTATTCATACCAATAAACAAGTCGAGTGGCGGGATGAGCAAAATTACTTCTTCCGCCTTTCTAAATATCAAGAACAGTTACTAGAGCTTTATCGGGAAAGACCAGATTTCATTCAACCGGAAAGCCGCCGGAATGAAGTCTTGAATTTTGTCAAGCAAGGATTGCAAGACTTTTCCATCTCACGGGTGAACTTGGACTGGGGGTTCCCCGTACCCACTGACCCTAATCATACCCTTTATGTTTGGTTTGATGCCCTCTTGGGATATGTCACCGCTTTGCTCGAACCAGAGGAAGAACCAACTCTAGAAAATGCTCTCGCCAAATGGTGGCCGATAAACTTGCATTTAATTGGTAAAGATATTCTTCGCTTCCATGCGGTGTATTGGCCTGCTATGCTGATGTCCGCTGAAGTCCCCTTACCAGAAAAAGTATTCGGGCACGGCTTTTTGACTAAAGATGGTCAGAAAATGGGTAAAAGTCTGGGAAATACCCTCGACCCCGTAGAACTATTAGACAAATACGGTGCTGACGCAGTTCGTTATTACTTCCTT
>JAYKJH010000039.1:0-8781 GCA_035285345.1 Nostocaceae cyanobacterium
AGTTGTTGTTTCAATCCCTGATAGGGATTAGGAGAAATTGTAACATGCCCCACCCCTAGCCTGTAGCCAATCAAGTATGGCTGCGTTTCAATCCCTGATAGGGATTAGGAGAAATTGTAACGTTTCAGCCGCACCGAGGTAGCATCTGCTCTGGGTTTCAATCCCTGATAGGGATTAGGAGAAATTGTAACGAAATTCTGGGTTTTCTAAAAACCAAAAATCCCTAGTTTCAATCCCTGATAGGGATTAGGAGAAATTGTAACCAACCAATCATGGAAGCCTTATCATATTTGGTTTTCAAGGTTCGATTCCGACAACCGATCATAAAAGTACCATTTCAGCTTCTGACTAGTCAAGAGAGAATCGGGATAATTTCCGTCAAACGGAGTCTGGGGAAGGGTTTGGTCAGTTCCGTCAACCTCTTTTTCGGCTTAGGGGAGTCAAACGCTTGCGGAGTAAGGATTACAGCCGAAAAAATTGACTCCCCGTTTTCTACACCCACAGGTTGACGGAGTTGCTGCTTCACCTAACCCGGTAAATTAGCAGCACTACTGACATTCTCTAAGGTTAACCCAGAACAAGTACGCTTAATTAAGCCAGTTAACACATTACCGGGTCCAATTTCCACCACCCGCTCCACACCATTTTCTGGTAATGCCAGAGAAATTTCCCGCCAACGGACAGAACCCGTCATTTGCTTTGTCAGTCGGTGTTTTAGCACTTCTGAATCCACCGCCGGTACTGGCTCTACATTCGATAATACCGGCACATTAGCATTCCGAAATTCTACTGAAGCCAGAACCTGCTCAAATTCCGCCGCTGCATCTGCCATAAACGGTGAATGAAAAGCCCCAGCAACGTTTAAGGGAATCGCCCGTTTTGCCTTCACTTGAGACATCACTGCTTCCACAGCCTCTGGTGTTCCAGAAATCACTACCTGTGCCGGACTATTATCATTTGCCAGCACTACACCCGGAGTTTCAGCCAGCAGCTTTTCTAGCTGTTCCCGGTCAAAGTTAATCAAAGCCGCCATTTTACCACCCGCTGCATTTTCCATCAATTCAGCGCGGCGCTTGACTAAACTTAAACCTGCTCCCCAGTCAAACACACCTGCAGCGTAGAGAGCGATATATTCCCCTAAACTGTGCCCAGCAACTACATCTGGTTGCTGTCCCTGCTCGCGCAGCAAATCAGCAAGGATGGTTTCCACCACATACAGACAAGGCTGGGTGTAGAGGGTACGTCCTAACTTGTCGGCATCATTTTGACAGATATCAATTACCGACCAGCCCAAAATTTCTTCAGCTTGGGCAAACTTATCTTTAGCTGCGGGGATATCTAACAAATCCATCCCCATTCCTTGGGACTGGGAACCCTGTCCCGGAAACACCCATGCGGTTTTAGTCATTGGTCATTAGTCATTAGTCATTAGTCATTAGTCATTGGTCATTAGTCCAGGTGAATGACTCTGGATTAATGATTCAATCCCTAATTTCCCCATTGAAAAATCACGGCACCCCAGGTTAGACCGGCGCCGAAGCCAGAGGCGGCGATAATGTCACCGGATTGAATTTTACCACCTCGGACGGCTTCATCTAGCGCTAGAGGGATAGAAGCGGCGGAGGTATTGCCGTATTGGGCGAGGTTGCTGATAACTTTGTGGGAGGGAATATTTAACCTATCTGCTACAGCGTCAAGAATCCGCTGATTTGCTTGATGCAGCAACAACCAGTCTACTTGCTCGACGCTGAGATTGGCGTGGAACAGGGCTTTGTCAATCACTTCTGGGACTTTTTGCACCGCAAAGCGATAGACTTCCTTACCGTTCATGGTGATGGGGTGATAGGTGCCTTTGGCAACGTTCACATCTGACACCAGTTCTCTGGGGGCACCTTGGAATGCTAGGTTGAGACAGGCGTTTTGCGTACCATCGCTCTTAAGTTCAAAACCCAGCAAGCGATCGCACTGTTGACTTGCTTGCAATACTACCGCTCCCGCACCGTCTCCAAATAACACACAACTGCTGCGGTCTGACCAATCTACCCAACGGGAGAGGATATCTGCCCCAATCAGTAGGATATTTTGATAAACCCCAGTTCTAATAAATTGAGCCGCACTCACCAGTCCAAAAACAAACCCAGAGCAAGCGGCTGTCAAATCAAAAGCTACTGCCTTATTTGCCCCCAACTCTGCTTGAATTTTCCCGGCACTGCCAAACAAGTCATCGGGGGTAGAGGTTGCCAGCACAATCATATCTAGGTCTGTAGCGGCGATTCCTGCCATCTCCAAGGCTTGTCTACCGGCTTGGGTAGCAAGGGCAGTTAACGACTCCCCTGTCGCCGCTAATCGCCGTTGTTTGATTCCTGTTCTGGTGGTAATCCACTCATCCGACGTATCTACCAGTTGACTTAAAGTCTGATTATCTAAGTAATTTACCGGTGTCGCCGAGCCACTGCCGGTAATTAATATTCCTGAATTTTGCACTCCTAAACTCCCAAGCTATCAGCGGTAATTAATACAGTAAAAGACAGAAGATAACTAGGGGGCTTGCTGCTTCTGTCTTTTTTATTTACTCTTCACTCAAGAGCGCTGATTGCTGAAGGTTGTGATATTGGGACTGAATGCGGTCTATAACTTGATTATCGACGGCTTCTTTTGCCATGCGAATGGCGTTAAAAATCGAAGGTGCTTGGGAGCTACCATGACTAATAATACAAACACCGCCCACACCTAGGAGCAAGGCACCACCGTGTTCGGCGTGATCCATGCGCTGTTTGATGCGACGGAGATTAGGTTTCAATAAAGCCGTACCTAATTGACCGTGTAAGCCTTGGGGTAATTCTTCCCGCAAAATTTGGATCATGATTTCCCCGACGGCTTCGGCGAACTTTAACAAAACGTTACCGACAAAGCCATCACAGACAATCACGTCAAAGTTACCGGAAAGCACATCCCGTCCTTCAGCGTTGCCGATAAAGGCGAGATTCTTGTTTTCCTGTAGTAATTGGTGAGCGCGGATAGCAACGTCATTACCCTTGCATTCTTCCTCACCAATATTCAATAATCCCACCTTGGGTTCCGGGTTCCCTAGGACATATTGACTATAAATCGAACCCATAATCGCAAACTGCTCTAAAAACTTGGGACGACAGTCTACGTTAGCGCCGACATCGAGGATCATCACGGGTTTGCCAGCAACCATTGTCGGAAACACAGCGGCAATAGCGGGACGGTCAATACCGCGTATCCTTCCCAAGCGTAGCAAAGCTGCTGCCATCGCTGCCCCAGAATGTCCAGCCGAGACTACGGCCTGTGCTTGCTTTTTCTTTACCAAATCCATCGCCACGTTAATTGAAGCCTTGGGTTTGCGTCTAATGGCGCTTAAAGGCTCCTCATTCATCGCGACTATATCAGCAGCGGGAACGATTTCTAATTGCCCTAAATTTGTTTTTGGGGGCAAACAAGCTTCGATTTGCTGGGGGTCTCCCACCAGCAACACCTCCACTCCCAGTTCTTCCCGTGCCCGCAACGCCCCAGCCACGATTTCACCGGGTGCGTGATCTCCTCCCATTGCGTCAATTGCGATCCGTGCGCCAGTCGATGCCATTGCTTTGAGCTTCTAGAAACCTACAAGATTTTACCAGATGGGTTCCATCCAGCGCTTCAACCATACTAGAAAATAGTTCTAAGTAATTTGGTGATTTGCTAGGTGAATGTTACTATTCTGTACGTTTATTCAGAATTTTTCTATAGTTTATTCTTCATTGAGACTAACCGATCGTCAGTCAAAAAAATAAATAACTCAGAAAAAATATCTAATCGGGAGTGAAAAATGCTGGAATTGTTTGGATCGGGTTTGATTTCCCTATGGCTAGATATGGCAGGGGTCAGGGTCAAGCCTGTGGATACCCTTGATGTTTTAGCTTTGCAGGGTAAACCTGGTTTGGTGGTAGCTCGCGATCCAAATTTTGTCGGCGAATCGACTATCAAGCGTTACCTGCTGCAACTACAAGCCGAAAAACTGGTGACAGCACAACAGGGTATCTGGATGCAGTCCGGACCAGTGCTGCTGGCTAATCACCAAGGTACAGTCCCGTTTCCCGCAGCCTCCTTGACGAAAATTGCTACTACCATCACTGCCTTAAAAACCTGGGGACCGAACCACCAATTTGAAACCCTAATCAGTGCCACAGGTCCGATTGTGAATGGCGTTTTACAGGGAGATTTGGTGATTAATGGCGGTGGAGACCCGATGTTTGTCTGGGAGGAAGGAATCACCCTTGGTAATCATCTCAATAAGTTAGGTATCCGGCGTGTGACTGGTAATTTGGTAATTACAGGTTCCTTTGCCATGAATTATACCCTTGACCCCGTGAAAGCCGGGGCGTATCTCCGGGAAGCCATCAATTCTGCTACTTGGCAGAGGGGTGCGACCAAACAACATGGGGAAATGGTGAAGGGGACTCCCAAACCCCAAGTTGCGATCGCCGGTAACATTGAGGTCGTACCCCAGGTAAACTCCCAACCGAAATTGCTCATCCGCCATCGTTCTTTGCCCCTGAAAGACATCCTGCGGGAAATGAACATTTACAGCAACAATGAAACTGCCCAGATGTTAGGGGAGCTTGCAGGGGGTGCCCAGGTGGTGATGAAGACTGCTGCTAGTACTGCTAGAGTCCCCGCATCGGAGATTCAACTGATTAATACCTCCGGACTGGGGGTGCAAAATCGGATTTCCCCAAGAGCAGCCTGTGCAATGTTCATAGCTCTCCAAAGGGAACTAGCTCCCTATAAATTAACCGTTGCTGATATATTTCCGGTTTCCGGACGGGATAACCGGGGTACAATGCTATTTCGCACGATGCCCAAAACTACGGTCTTTAAAACAGGTACCCTGAATGATGTCAGTGCTTTAGCTGGTGTCATCCCCACAGGCGATCGCGGTCTGGTTTGGTTTGCAATTATTAATCGCGGTACAAATATAGAGGGTTTACGCGCCCAACAAGATAAACTTTTGCAACAATTATTAGCACAATTGCAAGCAGCACCTACCCTTCCCGCTGCTGTGACTTGGGAGAAATTTCCTAATCCTTACAAGTTGTTGGGAGCGCCGAGTCGGAATCAAATAGTGGCAAAATAAAGGGAACAGGGAATAGGGAACAGGGAACAGAATATCTCTTGAGCTTTGTTCATCAATCAACTATAAATTTTAATATTTATTTATTTTGATGTTCTTCTGTTTCCTCTACCTCGAATACAACTCCCTCATAAATATCGGTGATTGACATTTGTACTCCCACAGAAGCAAAAGTAATAGTTGTCGCTTCTCCCTCGGATTCTTGAAATAACCATTGTCCTGATTCATTTTTAATATACTGTTCCACTAAAAATTCATATTGGTTAACTAAAACATACTCGCGAAACTCAGGAATAGAGCGATAGAAGCGAAACTTATTCTCTCTATCAAAATCCTTTGTAGACTGAGAAAGCACTTCTACAATCAACACCGGATTTAGTACTTCATCTTTGCGTCCTTCATTAAAAGCTACTTGTCCTTGAATTACCATGACATCAGGATAATTTCCCCTGCGAAACCGAGGAATCCACAACCGTAAATCGCTCATAAATGGCTCTGCATTCTTCCCCTGCAAACCATATTTTAAGAAGGTGCAGATATTGATAGTAATCCGGTTATGATTAATCGTGCCACTGGTCATGGGTACAATTTCCCCATCGCGATATTCACTTTTGAATTCAGCAGCTTCTTCTAACTGCCGATATTCCTCTAGACTATAGGAACGTCGCTGCGTCTTAGTTAACATATTTCTCTCCTAGTAAGTTTGTTTATACTAAATTGTTGGCTGGGAAATACTTTGCCCACCCTCCATCTTTTACCTATTACCTATTACCTATTACCTATTACCTATTACCTATTACCTATTACCTATTCCCAATTCCCAATGATCGAGGAACAATCTCCGTTACGACCCTACCATCACCCCCTGGTTTCCCACCTTTGACCACAAGAGTTTCACCGTCTTGCAGTTTACCTACGGCGGTTTGTCCTGTAAAGGTGACGGGTGTGTCAGCGACTTGACGATAGACGACATTACCCTTGGCTTCTACTATCTGAGTCGAGAGATAGTAAGTCATTTGATTGGCGTTCAGAGTCTGGCCTTTTTGTCCCACGCCTTTGACATTACCTGTTAAATAAACAACTTTTTGTGGTATAATCACCTTACCTTGGTTAGCCGACACTGTAGTTTGTGTGGGTCGGTGAAATACCTGTACTGGGACGTTAGAGGTGACTGTTTCTTGGTTCAGGTTCCAAATCAACAGGTTACTAGCAACCTGCATAGGTGGTTCAAAAATTGATAGTTGGGCGTTCTGCTTGAGGGTAGCGATTTTAGTTTTCAAATTAACTTCAGCCGCATTTCCCGTAGCGCGGTCAGTGATACTTTGACCTTGGAAGCGGTCTATTTGTACAGGGCGATCGCCAAACAATTTTTCTTGTTTTACCAACCAGGTGACTCGTTCTGTACGTAGTTGCATTGCTGGGTCAATTGACCTAGCTACGACTCCCCCAATTAATTGTATGCGTTCTTCACGGGTTTTCACCCTAGCTTCCTGCGCTACAGCTTGCATTTGTTTGTGGGTGCCGTTAAGCTGGTTGCGGACAATTAACAAATCTTCTTTGGGGTGCCATTCTAACTCATTTCCACGCAACACAACGCCGTTTTTGGGGTCGGTAGCAACTATTTGACCTTGAAGAAACAGTAGTTGACCATCCTCGCGAATTTCGCCTTCCAGTGCTTGGACTTTGTAAACTACTGTGCCATCTTGATATAGTTCCCCATTGGGGATTTTCACCTGAGCAATTTTTTTATCTGGGCTGTAGGTTCCCTCTTTTGCCTTAACTCTCCACAACAGCTTGCCTTGTTCATCTGCCTGTTGAAAATCCAGCTTATTTAAAATCAAGCCGCTTTTCAAGTTTTCTACCTGGGAAGCATCTTCTGCTAGTTTGCTGGCTACACGGTTCCCACCACCAGCACCAGCACCACATCCAACCAGTCCTGTTGATAGACTCAGGGTTAATCCCAGAATCAATAAGGAGCGGGGACTGAATAATAAGTAATGGAGAACCACTTGTTTAAGGTGGTTCCCCTGGTTGAGAACAGAGAATTTCATGGCTAATGGGGATTGGGTACTTTGTAAATTGTCCCTAATCCCTCGTCCCCAGTTCCTCTGTTTCTCGGTTTGTTGCTGCATTTACGGCATTCCCAAATGTCCGTCACTATCGCGAGGTTCTTCGATAAAACCCATACCGGACAGATGACGGTAAGCATTGTACGGACTGCCATGTCGGGAAGTCTTTTGAATGTCTTCTTTGATAGCTTCCAGGTCTATGTAACGGTCAGAAACGTTGATTAAACTATCACTAGTCATGGAACGCAAGCTAACTACTTCTACCCTTGCACCCCGGTAGCTCACGGAATTGACAGCATATGCTAAATCACCGTCCCCACTCACCAGTACTGCCGTATCGTAGGAATCGACTAATGCCATCATATCCACGGCAATTTCTACATCCAAGTTAGCTTTTTTAGAACCATCAGGCAACTGCACTAAGTCTTTAGCGATGACCCGATAACCATTGCGACGCATCCATAACAAAAAGCCTTGTTGCTTTTCGTTAGTCCGGTCTACACCTGTGTAGAAAAAAGCGCGCAATAGTCTAGAACCGCTAGTTAAACGACATAACAATTTGGTGTAATCTATCTCGATTCCCAGTTGTAATGCCGCATAGAATAAATTAGACCCGTCAATAAAAATTGCTACCCGTCCGCGATTTTCTAGAACTTGTTCAGGCGTAAAAATGGAGTCGTTTTCTAGATTATTCAACATTGTTGTTATACCTCGTTTGTTATCTTAACTAAAATTCCTAATGTAGAGTTATTCTTTACACTCAAAAACGGAATTGTTTATAATCACGATTACAGGCTTGAGTTCATCAAGCCCGGAACCCACGTTTTACTTTGCACAGTCTTACACGAGATTTATGAAGAGGGAGGCATCTCCAACCGGGGAAAGACTGGTCCAGGCTGACCTAATTGCTGTGTAATGCTTAGTATTCCCCATTGAGCATGGGCATTAAAAGGTGCTGCAACTAAATGTTGTGAATGATCGTCAAAGTTTACGTTAAATCCTAACTGATTGTAAATTTTGTTGCTAATTGTTGGGATAATTGGCGAAAGTAGATAGGCTGCCAACCTGACGGATTCTAAAACTGCATACAATACTTGTTCAACTTCCTGTTGTTTTCCCTGCTTGTACAAAGTCCAAGGAGCTTGCTCATCAATAAACTTATTGCAAGTTCTCACCAAACTCAGGATTGCTTCACAAGCTTGACTAAAAGCTAGAGCTTCATAGGCTTGTGTGACTTCCTCCCCTAGAGTTAATCCTATCGCTTTGAGTGGATTCTCTACAGCAACCTCTTCATTGTTGACCTCCGGGACATTGCCAGCGCAGTATTTCTTCACCATGTTGAGTGTGCGATTGAGCAAATTACCCAAGTCATTTGCCAAATCAGCATTCAGGACATGAATGAATCTATTTTCATTAAAATCCCCATCTTTACCAAATTCGATTTCCTTAAGGAAGTAATAACGAACTGCGTCAGCACCGTATTTGTCTAATAGTTCTACGGGGTCGAGGGTATTTCCCAGACTTTTACCCATTTTCTGACCATCTTTAGTCAAAAAGCCGTGCCCGAATACTTTT
>JAYKJH010000040.1:0-11462 GCA_035285345.1 Nostocaceae cyanobacterium
TTTGGTCTGTGTCTTCTAGTGATAGTTCAATGTCGCTGGTGACTTCTTGGACTTGGACTATGGTTTCCATCACGTCTTGCGACAGCAGGTGCATTTCGTTGTATCTGTCCATTTCCAAGGCGTCGAAGCCGCTGTGGATACCTTGAATTGGTTCAAGCGACCTGTCGTCAGCTTGATTGCTTAGTTGGTGTTCTGCTGTCAAATCCTGATGGGGTGACACCTGAGTGCTGTGGTTTCCTGTTGCTAGATTGATACCTCCGGTGCCGACTTTATCGTAGGCTTCCCTTAGTTCGCGGTTTTCTCGGTCAAGGGTTTTGACACGCTGGCTGAGGGAGCGAATCAGTTTGCGTAATCTTTCGACTTGCAGGTTGAGACCGTTGCGCTGAATAGTCAGTTCACCGAAGAAGTCGTTAATTTGCTCTAGTTGCTTGACAGAAACCCGGACTGTAGTTTCCGTAGGTGCTTCATTACGGGCACCAGCGCTTACTTCTGGCTTGGGTTCAACTACTCTATTGGTGGGAATTTCTCTAGGGAATACAGGCTGGGTTGTAGGTATATTGACTACGGGGGTGACTTCTATTTCTTCTGGGAAGACATCAAGCTCGGAGTCTTCAGCCTGTGCAAAAGCAGCCACAGCAGCATCAAAGGCTTCCACTGCATCAAAATCTTCAGTCTCTGCGAAAGCAGCGACAGCAGCATCAAAGGCTTCTACAGCATCAAAATCTTCAGCCTCTGTGAAAGCTGCAGCGACTTCGGGTCTGCTGGGTATTTCTTGGGGTGCCTCGTCAACAGGCTCTGGAACATCAGCAGCCTCTTGGGGACTGACTTCGCTGTCGAAGGCTGCAAATTGTGCCGCAATAACTTCATCCTGCCAAATGAGTTCGCTTTCTTCTATTTCTGAGGTCGGCAGAAATTCAGGTTGTGCTACAGGAGTAGGAATTGATACCGAATATCCAGCCTTGCGGATTGTTGGTAAATCTTCTGTTAAATCAATGCTAGTTGGCAAGCTATCGAGTTGGTTTGTCAGCACCAAAGCTTGCGATCGCCGCCATGCTCCCAGTGCCAACCGGGCAATTTTTTCTATTTGGTCGGGAGCGGCTTCTAGTTGCTGATTAACAGACTCACACAACTGGCTAAAGGGTTCAAGTTGTAGCATTTCCCCCAACCCGCCCAATTCCGCTGCCATAATTGATACTTCTTCCCGCAGGCAGGGCATTTGCTCGTCTGCGAGGACGGCTTCTAGGCGTTGCAGACACCCTTCAACTTCTGTTTCAAACAGTAGGGGAATGATATCTTGCCCTTCTTCTGGTGCGAGAATAGTACTGGCATCTTCTGGGGTAGGGTCGCCCAAGCGCTGGTGCAGTTCTTCAAAAACTGGGTAACAAAAAGTAGCTAACCACTGCTCGTCAATTACTTCTCTGGCTCCGTGCAAACCCACTACTTGACGTAACCAATCAACCCCAGATAGTAATAACCCTTGGAGGTCTGTGTCAATATCTACCGAGGTTTTCCGAGTTTTTAACACTTTAAACGAGTCTTCCAGACGGTGAGCCAAATCGCTCAAGGCACGGAAGCCCATCATACCTGCGCCACCTTTAATCGAGTGAGCGGCTCGCAGGGCAGCATTAATTTTATTCGGGTCGATGCGACTGTTACCCTTGAGTTCTAGTAATACCGATTCCAGGGTATTGAGGTATTCTGTTGCTTCCTCCAGAAATTGCATCTGGATTTCTAGTTCCTTGTCTTGTGACATGGTTAATGGCTAATGGGTAATGAGTAATGGGTCATGGGTAATGGGTAAGAGACTATCACCTATTACCTATTACCTATTGTTTAACTAACCTTGAAGGTTTCGACAGTTGCTTGTAATTTCTGAGAAATTTCCACAGTTTCCTGCAGAGATTCTGTGACGTAGCGGGATGAATCACTGGTGCGTTCGGAAACGGCAGCAATTTGTTTCATTAATTTGGTAACAGATTGCGATGTTTCTACTTGTGATTCAGTTGCTTGGGAAATCGACTGTACCAGGGCGTCTATTTCGCGGGAGACATGGAGAATTTGACCGAGACTTTGCTTGGCATCTTCCACTAATTTAGTACCTTCTACCACTTGGGTTGTGCCGGTTTCCATTGCTCTAACTACTTCGCTGGTTTCTCGTTGGATATTCTCGACAATTTGCTCGATTTCCTGGGTAGCAGCGGCGCTTCTAGCTGCTAGCTCACCAACTTCTTCAGCAACTACGGCAAAACCTTGACCTTCTTCACCAGCACGAGCGGCTTCGATACCGGCGTTAATTGCTAAGAGGTTAGTTTGCAGGGCAATCTGGTTAATTAAGGAGACCACACGGGATATTTGTTGTGAAGACTCCCCAAGACGTTTAACTTTCTTAGTAGTTTCACCCACGGTTTCCCGCAGTTTCAGGATATTTTGCACGGTCAAATCCATTGCTGACCCACTTTCCTCTGCGGTGCGAGAGGCGCTGTTCGCTACGACGGCGGCTTTTTGGGCACTCTCGGCGACTGCGAGAATTGAGTGGGTCATGTTGTCCACACTATTGAGTGTGAGGTTGATTTCGTCCGCTTGTTGCAATGCTTCATCAGCAAGTTGGGCGATCGCACCTTGGTTAGAGCCAATCGCTGCATTCACCTGGGTAGCGGCTGTTTTTACTTGGGTGACAATCCCACGCAAACTTTCGACGATGGAGTTAAAGAAGTCGGCTACTGTGCCAATTTCCCCAGCGGTGACATCAGCCCGTACTGTCAAGTCCCCTCTGGAGGCGCCTTCTACGTCGTTGAGTAATTCCAGTAGTTGTAGTTGCAGTTGTTCTTTTTGCTGACGTTGCTCTACAGAAATTTTTTCGGCGTTAGCCCTGGCTGTGTCCACTACTTCCAGTAATTGTGCTTGGTCGAGCGCAAAGCCTATTTGAATTGCCACCTGCTTAAATAAATCAATTTCTGCGGCTTGCCAACTGCGGGGACTCTCACAATGGTGTGCCACCAATAAGCCTGCTAGTTGTTCCCCTTGCTTAATCGGGGCAATTAAGTTACCTTTGACTTCATATTGCCCCAACATTTTGATATAGCAGGCGGCATTACTTAAGGTTGGTTCTTCATAAATGTTCGTAATGGCGCGGACGCGACCATTCTTGTACATATCTACATGACGGTCTTTAAAACAGGGGTCGTCGAATTTTCCTTCTATCATCTTCGGCAAACCCGGAGCCACGGATTCTGCTAATACAGTACCATCCCACTCAGTTTCATTGTTAAAGCCATAGATAAGTACCCGGTCGGTCTTCAAGGCTTGCCGTACTTCTTTTACGGCGGTATTTACTATATCTTCTTTCTTGAGAGAAGAGCGAACTCGCAGGGTGATATCGGCAAATTGCCGGGCACGTTCGGCGTCAAGTTCTTGTTCTTTAACTAACACCTGCAATTGCTGTGCCATGTGGTTAATGTTAGCGCCCAAGGTGGCTAACTCGTCCTCTCCTGTTACTCGTATTCGGGTATCTAGTTTTCCTTTCCCTAGCTCTTCGACTGCAGAGCTAGCTGTTAAAACTGGTTGTGTAGCACGCTTTGCCAACCAAGCTGCAATCAGACCTACAGCTAATGCTGATAATCCCGTTCCCAGGGCTAGTGTCAGTAGCAATTGTCTCTGAGTCGCAAAGGCTTTAGCTGTATCGGTTGCAACAATTACATCCCAGTTTAAATTAGGCAATCCTGGAATTGTTCTTGAGGGAACATAGCTTACCAGTTGTTCGGCATTGTCTAGCTGGTCAGTGGTGACGAAACTAGTTTGTTTTTTTGCTGTTTGCTGTTGTTCTAAGCCAGGGAAATCTGCTGTTGCTTCTCTGCCAATTTGATTCTCTTCTGCAGCCAAAAAGAATTTGCCAGAGGCATCAATCAAATGGTATTCATACCCGCTATCTTCATAGTTTTGCACTGCGTCTTTGATAGCCTTAACTGGCATGATTGTCCGGACTATACTTACAGTTTGTCCTGTGACAGTATCCTTTACAGGTGCGGCAAAGTAAACAATATAATCCTTTGTTGTTTTTCCAGGCACAGGTTGACTAATTACCGGACGATTGTTTTTGAGTACTTCTTGAAAATATGCCTCTTGTTTCTGGTTAGGAATGGGTTCCCCTTGAGCATCTAGCAGTAAATTTCCCTCTACATCAAATACTGCAATACTTTCATAGGTTTTGTAAGCATCAATAAAGCCTTTGAGTACAGCTTGCTTTTCGGCTTTGGTAGCAGTTTCCCGGATGCGGGGATTTGTTATAATTACAAGCTTAGACATCGCCTCTAGATCACCATACCGCTCCAACATGAAACGGTTGACTTTATCTGCCAGTCCCACAGCTTGGGCTTCTTGGTTTTGGGAAATCTGTTGTCTCACGGAATGGTCTGCTAGGGAATAAGCTAGTGCCCCAATCCCTAATATTGGCAGAGTACCGAGTGCCATTGCCAATACTGTGGCTTTAGTCCCTAAACTTAATTTCTGCCAAGCAGAGGCTAAGCTATTATTTTTTATACTTTGAGGATTTTTCCAAGGTTGGGTGGTCACACCATTACTAGGTGTTTCGGAAGCAGACCTATCTGTATCTAGTTGTTGTGAGGAAATAATTGCTGGGTGAGATTGAACATCTAAGTTTTTAGATGTATCGTCTTTAATTCGCTGAACCATAAATCTCGATATCCAGAGGTAGGTGGGAGGCAATAAAATTTTGAAGATTGCTAATTGCTAATTGCTAATTTTTAATCGCTAGTACTCATTAGCTATTCTTAATTAGCCAATCTTTCCTTGTTTGACTTAATGATTACGAAGCATCGAGGAGCGGGCAATAGCTTGTGCATCTAAGACCAACAGGATTTCATTGTCTTGTAAAACACAGCCGCGTAGGTAGGGTACTAAGCCAGAGGCTACTTGTCCCATAGGCGATTGGATGCTCTCCAGTGTTAACCTGGTTACACCTTTAATCGCTTGCACTACTAATCCCAACAGTATCGATTCCACTCGAATAACAATGACGTTGTAATCCCGAACGCTAGGGTTAAGTGGTTGTAAACTCAGCATTCCTGGCAGGTCAACCGCCCAAAAAATCCGACTTCGCCAATTCATTAAACCCAGGATGCAGGCAGGCATATTTGGCATTGCTGTGACAGCGTGCAATGGCAAAACCACTGCTTCCTGGGTGTATTTCATGGACATGACTGCACTAGTGTAGGGATTAATTTGAAATTTGAGATAGCTATCCCCTACGGGTTGTTGAGCTTGTAAGGTAGACAGTGCGGAACTAGAATTGTTCATGTTTTACATCCCCACGGCTTTAATTGCCCTTAAAAGCTGTTCGCGGGTATAGGGTTTGGTTAGGTATGCGTCTGCTCCTTGTCTCATACCCCAAAGCCTGTCTATTTCCTGGTTTTTGGAACTACAAATTACAATCGGTAGTTTTGCAGTAGCAGGGTTTTTTTTCAGGCTGCGACATAATTCAAAACCACTCATCCCTGGCATGACTACATCAGTCACGATCAGGTCTGGCTTGAGTTCCAAAGCTCTTTCTAAGGCTTCTTTTGCACCACGGGCTTGAATCACGTTGTAACCGCTTTCCTTGAGATAATGGCTCATTAATTCCATTTCACTCAAGGAGTCTTCTACAATTAGGATTGTCCCCATTAACGTCAGACTCATGGCAATTTACTCTCCTAGCCAACTGATGATGGTGATTAATTTTGAACAGCAACAAGAGCGATAGCAGCGATTAATTCGGTTTGGATTAGGTTAGGTGCTTAAAGACAATTTTCAGCAAATCCGATTGGGTAAATGGTTTGGTTAAATAACCGGATGCTCGCACCAATTTGGCTTTGGCTCTGTCGATAAACCCTGTTTTACCCGTCACCATGATGATCGGTGTATTCTTAAAGGATGTATGGCGCCGCAGCAAGGAACAAAGTTCGTATCCGTCTAAATTTGGCATCTCTACGTCTAACAAAATTAGATCGGGTTTATTCCTTACAACTTGCATTAAAGCCTTCAGGGGATCGTTAATCATTAACACCGAAAAGGTTTTATCGTCCAGGAAGGATTTAATCGAATTCAATACCGTCATGCTGTCATCTATACAGGCAACGGTATACATGGTTTTCATCCCAGGATTTGCCGAATTAACAACCGGATTGCTAGGAGAGTCAAAGGTATCAGCAACCTGATTGAAATTGGTACTCACTCCTATTTCAGAGCTAACTGCTGGGGCTGATGGCTGAGGTCGATAGGCTACCTGGGGTGATGGGGTCGGTGCCACTCTATTGTCAGGTGCGCTTGATTGTCCGGAACGTGCTTGACGCAACTGCATCTGACAGTACTCGACTAGCGATCGCATGTCTAGTCTGCAGAATTTTGGCAGTTCATCTAGTGGGGTCGCCGGATTAAATTCATAGCTCCCTTCTCTTAAGGCCAGAAACGACTCCAGCACTTCTTTTGCCAATTCTTCCACCAAAACTCCAGCTTGCTGGGGGGTGATATAATCCTGATTGACTAACCAGCAAATTGCTTGATAATCTGGATAGGGTAGAGACTGACTTTCTAAAGCTGTTTCAAACAGCAGCCGCACTTGCACTCTTGTGGCGCTGATTAGCGTGGGAATTTGCTGGCTCAAGCGCCGTAAGTGTCGGTCTAAACGCTCAAAGGGATCGACAGAATTGGAAGCATAAGTCAGTTTACCGTCCTCTAAAAAGATAGACCATTCAACCGAACCGTGACACACCTGCAACCCACCAGAAGCACGACGGCTGGTAAGTTGTGCCAACAAGGATAGCGGGTGTAGTTTTTGGGAAAAGCGTAAGCTACCTATGGGAACTGCGTTCATTTGCCTCTATCTCAATGAAATTCAAGCGGTCATACCTAAGTATTTATATATTCTTGCGGCATAATTGTATGCGCGAACGTCTGGCTTCGCTGTAATTCATATCACACCTTATTCCAGCAATTCTTGCAATTAAGTTCAACTATTGCCAATGACCCTGTTTTAATTGTATTTAGTTCAATGTCAGACGAAACACCAACACCAGGTACAAATGTAAAAATAATCAACTTTGAGTTGCCTTGTGATGGCATATTATTTACCTGATTATACTTAAATTACTGTCATTTTTTCATAAAACAAGTAAAAACTACATTAAGACCAATTAAAACAAATAAAGATAATATAAAAAAAATTACCATTCCGCGCAAATAATTTCTAAGTCATAGTTAAATTCAGGAGTTATTTGCGTATGATTACTTAAAAAAAAGCTGCAAATCCTGGGAATAATAAATTACTACATCATATCTGCTATATTACTTAGATTATCGATGCTTAATCTCGATACAAATACTTGTTATTGTTAGTATTTTTTCAATTTATGAGAAATACAATTATAAATTTAAGTATTTTTTTATACTTTAGTTTTTGCTATTTTTCGCTGAAGTTAATAGTTAAATAATGAACACACTATCTTTCTTGGCTACTGTTAATCATGCTGGGTCTAGATAAACTGAGACAATTAACGGGACTCTCAAAGACAGACTTAGGGAAATTAGGTCAAAAATCGTAATATTCAAGGATTTTAATCACCATAATTAAAATACCTCACCCCAACGCTGTGAAACCGTTGCCAGACAATAGTCTACATTGGGGTGAGGTATTTGTAAAAGAATTTGTAAAAGAATAAAATCCTAAAGAAGGCTGCTCGTTCTCAAACCAGGGGCTAAAGTTGAAGTGTGATCCATGTCACTTGATAGTCTGAGTGTGGAGCAAGAGAGGATAAGAGGAGAAGGGAGAATGGCAGGGAGACTAGGGTAAAATTACTTATACCATATACCCAATGCCCAATGCTCTACATCCGAGTGCTACCATCTGGCATAACGGTATAGTCAAATTTGGCATTACTGTAGTTAGTACCCTTGTCAATCGACTTCAACAAGTTAGCATAGCGGAGGTCAGCACCATTGAAATTCGCACCTGTTAAGTCAGCCTCTTGTATGGTTGCTCCATACAAACTAGTGTTAATCAGGCTTGTGTTCTTTAACTTGGCTTGATTCAGGGTGGAGTCTCGCAACTCTGCATTATTGAGAATAGCTTGAGTCAGGTCGGAACGCTCGATGCTGATATTTAACATTTGAGCGTTAGTGAAGTCAGCGCCTTGCAAATCAGCGTCTTTCAAGTCAGTACCATCTAAATCAGTGTAGTGTAACTTGGCGCCTCGGAAATTGGTACCGCTCAACTTAGCGTTGTTTAGTCTAGTTTTTGTGAGATTGGCTCCAGATAAATTACTATTTGTAAAGTCAGCATTTTGTAAGTCAGCACCACTGAAGTTAGCGTTTCGCAGGTCACACCCTACGCATTTCCTCGTTTTAATAACTTCTTTAATATCTTTTGGCTGCTTAGTAGCTGAGACACCAAGTTTTTTAGCTATTTGTGCTGGCTTAATTGCAGGTACTTCGCTGGGGTCTTTCTTGGAAAACAGTACAATTGCTACAACTGGTGCAAAGGCGATACAAATAGACAGCACCAGCAAGATTCTAAATTTCATGAGGCTCTAACAGGGATATATTGACTGGTAAATAGCTAGCCAGAGTATGGATACAAATTACGCTCAGGCTAAGATAATGAACCCTATCCCATGTCCAGCCTTGATTGATTGCCTTGCAACTAGTGCTAGTGCGGATGAAAGGACTTGAACCTTCACACCTTGCGGTACTAGAACCTAAATCTAGCGCGTCTGCCAATTCCGCCACATCCGCATCAGCCTCTTATCGTAGCATACAAAATTCTGTTTGGGAATAGGGGGTTGGCAATCAGGAGGACAAGGGACGACGGAAGGGAAGGAGGACAAGGGGGAGAAGGAGGACAACCATTCCCTATTTCCTACTCCCCATTACCTATTCCAGGGTGCGTATAAGTTGTTTAATTTTGCGTTTTTGCTGTCGGTTTAAGTTTTCCGGAAAGCTTAGCTCTAAAGCGATTTTTTTCAATTCGGAATCTTGTTGAGGATAGCTAGTCAAAAGTTCGATGGATTCTATTTGTGCTAGCAAACTTTGCGGTGATGGATCTTCCATCTGCTGGCTGACCAAAATACTAATCAAGGGTTTAGAAATCAGAATGATTTCCATTTTAAAAGTGGGACTAACCAATAACTCCACCCGCATATCATTAACACCGATTTCCGTTAATTTGGCGATATAGGGGTTAGCATCCCAACCTTCCCAATATAGCTCGGTGACAGCTCGCACTTGTTTGCGGACTTTAACCCCTTGTTCTGGTCGTAGTTCGCGGAAAGCACGCTCAAGACTAGTCGCAATAAAGTTAAAAGACCGCAGGAAGTGGTCAGATTCAGCACGTTTTTGGGAATACCATTCCTGAACATCAGAATATACAACTAGAGTTAAATCATCCTTTTGGATTTGGGTAACATTAATAAAATGAACTGCGATTTTTGCCTGGAGTTTATCTGTAGCTAATGCTCTGACTACCTGAGCATTTAGCAGTGCCCTAGCACCAAAATCTCCTACCAGTTCCACCTTAATTTCCTCTGGGATATTAGGCCAGGTATCAAGGAGAATTAGTGCCCCAGTTTCACTGACATTGATGGTCGTACCCGTCCAACTGTTGTTATCACTATGGATGATAGCAGTTAATTCGCGGGGTAAGCGATGGGCGATGCGAATTTGTGGTTGTTCAAAAGCGACTAAACAAGCAGCTAATAGTAATAATAAGTTAAAAACACTCCACATGGCGTTGATGAGGACTGCTTCCCTAGCTTCCGGTTGCAGGAGCAGCCAAAACGGGAGCATAAATAATGACGCTCCTGATAAAGCCGCCAAAAACACCAAGTAGCGTACAGAATCCAAATCAAAAC
This sequence comes from Nostocaceae cyanobacterium, assembly GCA_035285345.1. Lineage (GTDB taxonomy): Bacteria > Cyanobacteriota > Cyanobacteriia > Cyanobacteriales > Nostocaceae > JAYKJH01. The sequence goes on from JAYKJH010000040.1 coordinate 9,900, forward strand.
TGCGCTTGGTGACGGTAAGTCCCTTATCAGTAACGTTAAACGAGCCGAGCTTGGGGTTAACGAGCGCCAAAAAAGTCACCATACCGGCTTGGAATGACATCGCAAATTCGTAGATTTCATTCCAGAAGGAAAAACGCACGTGCTTGTAGGGTACGTGGTTAGTCTGCATGGACAAAACAATGTGCGGTAAGGCGTAGAATAAAGTTTCTAACCCCAACCCCCGGACTGAATTAATCCCAAATAACAAGAACATCGTTGGGGCTACAACATACATCAGTCGGGGGAAACCATAGAAAAAGTGGGAAGTTGCACTGAAATAACATAGCCTTTGTGCCAGAGTTAAATTCAGTTTGCGGTTAAATAATGGGTTTTCAATTCGCAAAATCTGCGCCATTCCCCTAGCCCATCGTACTTGTTGACCGACATAGGAAGAGAATTTTTCTGGCGCTAGACCAGCAATCATGATTTTGTCATAATAAATTGATTCGTATCCCAAGGAATGCAAGCGGAAAGAGGTGTGACAGTCCTCGGTGACGGTTTCTGTAGCAATACCTCCGACTTGCAGTACATATTCTTTACGAATTACCGCCGCTGAACCGCAGAAGAAAGCCGCATTCCAGAAGTCATTCCCTTTTTGCAGGACTTTATAAAATAACTCGTTACCGACAGGAATTTTGCCACTGGTAAGCAGGTTCCTCTCAAAGGGGTCAGGGTTATAGAACCAGTGAGGTGTTTGCACTAGGGCTACTTTGAGGTTAAAAAAGAAGCCGACTGTGTGCTGTAAAATTTGACGACTGGGAATGTGGTCGCAGTCGAGAATTAATACTAAATCGCCGTCAGTACGACGAAAAGCGGTGTTGATATTTCCCGCTTTGGCATGGTTGTTATTATCCCTTGTGAGCATAGAACAACCAAGTTCATCGCACATTTGCTGCAATTGTTCCCGTCTTTGGCGAAATTCTTCGTAGCGGGGGTCATCTGGTTTATACTTTTCCGGACGACCATCATCTAGGATGTAGACGTGTTTTTTCTCCGCTGGATAGTCGATAGCCATAGCACCGACTGTCGTTTTGCGGACAATTTCTACATCTTCGTTGTAAGTGGGGATATAAATATCAACCTTATACCATTGCTCTTGGGGAATTAGGGATAAGTCAACGTGTTTGCGTTCCTTAATTCTCAGGGTTTGAAAATAGGCAAGCGCTAGAGTTAAAATTGCGTAAAGCTCGGCAGCAAATAGCAAAATAGAGAAAATACCATTCAGCCAATCCTCCAAATTCATTGTGTAATTAACGCGATAGTAAAAATATCGCATTGTGGTAATGAAGCTGAGAATAATCAGTAATAAATGGAAGGAATCGCTGTTTTTACGGTCAGAATTACTTTCTTCTAAATGCAATAAATATGTGCCAGTTGCTATCAACATTACGCTAACCATTCCTTGTTGCCAAATGGCTGGACGGATAGTCATTAATGGTGTAAATAGCAGAAATAAGCACACAATTAGTAGAATTAGCTGGGAGCGATTAAGCCAGCGTAAGACCTGATAAAAAGCATCGGGTA
>JAYKJH010000041.1:0-34771 GCA_035285345.1 Nostocaceae cyanobacterium
TCTCAAAATTTAGAAAAATATGCACGGTGGGCTAAACCGTGTCTGGACATTGAGGGATAACCGCTCCCATGCTCCCGGTGAAATGTCAAGTAATGTCGAGCTTTGTCTTGGTTTTATGTAGCAGAATAATAATCCAACGGATTAGGGAATGGGGCACACACTGATATCAGGGATACACGGATGATGGATGGGAATGGGGTTAAGGGAATCGGGTTAGGGGATAATTCTTTTCCTTATCCCTAGTCACCATTCCCCATGCCCCATGCCCCATGCCCTATGCCCTATGCCCCATGCCCCATGCCCTATGCCCCATGCCCTATGCCCTATGCCCCATGCCCCATGCCCTATGCCCCATGCCCTATGCCCCATGCCCCATGCCCCATGCCCCATGCCCCATGCCCCATGCCCCATGCCCTATGCCCCAGTCCCTATTGCTCTATCTTCGCTGGCTTAATATTCCTCGCCTTATAGAACGTCTCTAAACTATCTGTATCCCCGACAAATCTCCAATGCCAAGGTTCATAACTTACCCCTTGGGTATTGTCACGGGGAAAGGACAACTCAAAGCTAAACCGAGCCGCATTGGCCTCTAACCATTGAAAAGCTCTAGTCTTCTCAAAATTTGGCGTTAAATTCGTCGCTGGTAAGGCTCCATCACCAATATCGACAGCGTAACCCGTGTGATGTTCGCTATAGCCAGGGGGAGCGCTGAGGGCTGCTCTTTCGGCTGCTGACTGATTTCGCTGTGCCTTGACACCAAAAAATAGCTGCTGTTGCTCTTTGAGAGAGCGAAAGCCAGAAATTGCTACTAAACTTACACCATCCCGCCCTGCTGCTGCTACCATTTCTTTATACTTTGCCGCCGCAGCTTGGCGAAGTCGGATGCGTCTATCAGCAGAAATAGCTTTCAGTTCCGAGTCGATCGCTTCCGGGTAGGCAAAGTGCCCTAACACTTGATTTTCGTTATTGGTTTGAGTATTGACATTATTGCTAACTTGTGTATTATTACCTCTATCATTCGCCGAGCCAAAATTAGGATTTTTTTGTGCCGCGACGGCAAAATATAAAATCCCAACTATCAGAGCAACGATGCTTAATCCCCCCAATCCCCAAAGTAAAATTCTTGGCTGCAACAGGAGCGATCGCTCCTGTTGGGATGGGATATCAGGAGAGTCACGTAAAGCCGCAGGAATATCGTCACTCCCAGCCGCCGACGAGTTTTGCAGTTTTTCTCTTGACTCAGCCTTATCCAAGGGTAATCTCCTGATCTTTGAGAATAGTCATCAAAAATTGTAAACTTTAGAGAAATTAACGCAACGCCGAGCCGCTTGATCAAACTTCTGCAACTTTACATACCGCTAGTTGGATTAGTCTTGCTGGGCTTGATTCTAGGATGCAAGCTCCCATCACATTTTCCCACTCGTTTGGGTCAGTTTCTTTTCTGGGTAGGTGTACCCATCGGCGTTGTTGCTTTTTTACGCGGTGCTGACTTGTCAGGAGGTATTTGGATTGCCCCGGTAATTGCTTGGCTTGCTATTTTACTCGGTGCTGGCTGGGCATGGTTGATAATTAAGCTACAAGCATCTTGGCAAGGAACAGTACCTCAAAAACCAACCCAGGGTAGTTTCATCTTGGCAGCGATGGTGGGAAATACTGGTTATCTCGGTTTTCCCGTTAGTTTGGCAGTGGTAGGTAAGCAATACTTTGCTTGGGCACTATTTTATGACTTCCTGGGTACAATGCTAGGCTCCTATGGTTTGGGTGTGATAATCGCATCACGTTATGGTGCAGGTGTCAATAGTCCCCAGGAAACCCTCAAAGCAATATTAATCAATCCCACCCTAGGGAGTTTCTGCTTTGGCTTGTGGTTTCGCCAAGTAACAGTATCCCCGATAGTGGAATGGTGTTTAGATAAATTCGCTTGGTGTGCCGTTGGTTTATCGCTAGGATTAATTGGGATGCGCTTGAGCAAATTAAGTTCTTGGCGCAGCTTACCACGGGCAGGAATTAGCTTGGGGATTAAAATGTTGCTAGTTCCCCTGATTGTTGGTAGCAGCTTATCAACCTTCGGTATTACTGGGAAACCTGCACTGGTGATGGTTTTACAAATGGCAATGCCTCCTGCTTTTGCCACACTGGTAATTTCAGAAGCTTACCATCTCGATCGCGATTTGGCTGTGACTGCTTTAGCTGTGGGTTGTCTGCTGTTACTGGTAACTTTGCCGGTATGGTTGTGGTTATTTTGAGATAGTTCTGAGTCCCAAACTAGGTTATTTAACGATTTATTAAGAGTACTTGGCCTTTTCATAGCAGTCTGATTATATTGATTTTATAAGTTCCAACGAAAGGCACACGTTAAAAACTAAAAGTTTTCCGGACAAAAGCTAGTGCCTCCTGCTGAAGTCCAACACTCTGCTAGTTTGTAATTTCAAGCATCTACCTGGAAAAAGCTTTAGATAGTTGCTTCATGTCTGTCTATACTTTTTGAAAAGGAATAAGGTTCTCGATAGCAGCTTCTAAGCTTTGAGACTACTTTCGTATAGAAGTAAGGATGTTGGGGAATAAACTAGTAGTTTGTGAGAAGAGTCCACCTTAGCTGTGATTTCTTTTAACGGTCATAGTTCACATATCGCAATTTATTAGTAAATTAGTTAGTGCGATTGCGATAGCTACATAACACTTCAAAGGTCTAGCATTTAACTGCTAGACCTTATAGTATGTTTGAAAAATAAAAAATCAAACCCATGACTTACGCACAGGTTATGTGTTTCCGTCCGCAGCGACGTCTGTTGCAATCTCAAAGTATTGTTTTTTAGTACCGAGTGGAGTGCCTAAGTCCTAAAGCCATAAACCGTATAATTGCGATATGGATAAAAGTCTCGGAAGTTTCATAACTCGCACGTCTGCACCAATTAAGCCAACCAAAAGTCCTTTCCACAACCCAGCAGTGGGGTAAAAGTGTAAAGCCATGTTTCTCTAAAGGTCTTAGAACGACAAAATTAACTACCTTTGAGGAATGGGAAAGAAAATTAACACTGACAGGTAACAATGGTTCAAAACGTTGTGATTATTGGAGCGGGTCCTGCGGGACTGCTACTGGCACATTATTTACTGCGTCGGGGGAACTACCATATTGATATCTATGAGCGTCGCAGCGATCCTCGCTTAACTGATGTTTCTAGTGACCGCACATTTCCGATATCGCTTCAGAAACGCGGCAGAAAAGCCATTCGAGAAATTGTGGGGTTAGAGGAAGCGATCGCCGCTGAAAGTGTGTTCTGTGAAGGGACAATTATGTATGGCAAAAAGGGTAAAGTCCGACAGCTTCCTCGCAAAAATCCGATTTTAACCATTGACCGTAATCGTCTGGTTTCGATTCTACTCCAGCAATTAACTCAAACCTATAGTCCGAATCAGGTTAAGGTACATTTCCATTGTGAATGTAAGGTGGTGGATGGAACAGCTAAAACCGTAACGTTGAAACCGAATCACGGAGATAGCTTTATTGCTGACTACGATCTACTGGTGGGTGCTGATGGAGCGCGATCGCCAATTCGAGAGTATTTAGTCGAAAATACTGGCTTGGTACGTTCCCAAAGCTATGTTCGCGATGCCTATAAATCTGTATTTTTAAGTCGGCTCAATCCCAGTGCTGGAGTGGAGTTAGAACCAAATAAAATCCACGCATGGAATTTAAATAATCAAGCTCGGATGCTGATGGTTCCCCAACCCGAAGATAAGTTGCATGGAGTGATTATTTTTGAGGCTGAGAATAATCCCCTTGAAGAGTTATCCACGAAAGAAGAAGTTAAGGCATTTTTTCTGGAAAATTTCCCCATCTTTGGTCAGTTAATGTCACTTCAGGAGGCAGAGTCCTTGCTGAAACGTCCCGTAGCGAGGGTGTTAACGGTACGCTGCGATCGCTTTCATGAAGGTGATAGTGTGTTACTGATTGGCGATGCAGCTCATGCGGTGTCTCCCTCGATTGGACAGGGGTGTAATTCGTCCCTAGAAGATGTGCTGACTTTGGGGGAGTTGTTAGAGCAGTATGGAGATGATTGGAGTCAAGTTTTACCCAAGTTTTCTGAGCAGCGAGTCCCCGAAGCTCATGCTCTACGGGAGTTATCCGATTATACATTCCCTCGGCAGAAGTGGTTAGTGGTTGAGTTTTTCTTGCGAACGATAGTAAAAAGGTTATTCCATCGATGGTTTCCAGGTTGGGTTAAGCCGTTCGTATTCGATTTGGTGCTAGATACAGACTTACCGTATTCGCAAGTCTTGAGTCTCAGTCAGGGTTGGATTCATAAGGTGAAGCGCTCAACCTTAACCTGAAAATAATGTAAATAGCACTTCAAAGGTCTAGCATTAGATTGCCAGACCTAAATTTTTGATAGAATAATTGCCTCAAAGCAACTCACCAGGAGTGCGTTGAATAATTACATCAGGATAATCAGGATGTAGCACGACAAATTTCTCAACGCCAATATCTAACTCAGCAATGGCTTGAGCATCCTCAATTATGACTGCTCGGCGACAGTAATTTTGACACTTCACATAAATAGTGTTTGTTTGTGGGTCAAATCTAAATTTACAATCTCCCCACTTAGGGAATCTCCGAGACAGGAATTCAGAAATTGCCTGGGTAAAATATATCAATGCTCTACCTCCCTGAAGATAATTCGTCATTAATAATTCGTAACGGGTAATTATTACCCTAGAAGTCAATCCCGGTGCTTATAAAAACATAAATTAAGGCGATACCTAGACTCTTAATTTCTCCTAAACCCCGTCCTTAAGGACGGGGTATTACGAATTACGAACTACGAATTATTCCCTATTGAGGTTGGTACTAATCCCAACTAGACAGACGAGGGCGTTTTCTAGCTCGGTAGTCCATTAAAGCTCCGTGACTGATGGTAGTGCGACCATTTCTTCTGGTTAGCGGAATTTGTCCTTTTTGCATAGCCATGTAGATAGTACTGTGGTCTACTTGTAAAAATTTGGCAGCTTCTGCCACTGATACCCCATGCCGAATAACCACCTGTTGTGGTGGTTTTCTACGTTTTCTACTTAACATGGCAAATACTTAAACCTCCACTCTCTTAGGAAAGTGTAAAAAATCACACTTGTATTCTCCAGGAACGGGAATCTGAGCGCCGAAGGAGACGACAACAATTATCTTTTGCAGTTGTAATTAGATTTCCATCTAATTAGCTTTAAAAAGATTGTAAATAAAATATTAAAAAAAAGCAATACAAAATTATCATCTGATATCTCACAGATGTTAGGAAAAGCAAAATCAAAGTCTAGGGTGGGCAAAGTCTTACCCAGCCTAGATTGTGTGGACTATAACCCTGATAAGTTGAGCGCAGTTTGACAATAGCGGGTTACTAAGTCCTCTGGGTTCATCATCTCGTAGGGTTCAAAAGGTTGGTGAATCCAGGGATTATCCGGCAGATAATCAACGTAGTAATCGGGTTTAATCACAGAACAAGCTTTATACCAAATTACCGCCGTGCGAATTTCTCTGGGAGGGGAATCCGTGTTGGTTTTCAGCCAGGGAATTGTCTGCTGTAGGGTGACACCAGAATCCACTAAGTCATCGACAAGCAGAATGTGCGAACCTAATTCCGGGGTGGTCATGGTTAAATGGCGAGAAACGGTTAAATTACCCCGCTCTTGCTTTCCCGGACCAGTGTAGGAAGATGTTGCTAAAATCGCTAGCGGCAGATTGTAGATCCTAGAGAGGATATCACCTACCCTGAGTCCACCTCTAGCAAGGCAGAGAATCTGGTTAAATTCCCACCCGGATTGGTAAATTTGCACCGCCAGTTTTTCGATGTTTTGATGGTATTCGGGCCAAGTAACGTAAAGGTCTGGCATGGGGGATGTGATTTTGACTAATACTGGGTCACAGAGCAATTATTTCTAGTATTTTGCAACACAATATGAGCAATTCTTCACCTGATGTCTATCCCGAACAGACACCTCTCGACTGGAAAACTAAACTAGCCTTTGGTGCTGGGGATTTGGGACCAGCGATTACGGCAAATATTTCCATATTTTTTCTCTTGGTGTTTTTTACCAACGTCGCTGGTATCCCGGCAGGTTTGGCTGGTAGTATTTTGATGATTGGTAAGATTTGGGATGCGGTGAATGACCCAATGGTCGGGGTGCTGACCGACAAAACTAAATCGCGGCGCTGGGGACGGAGACTTCCTTGGCTGTTGTATGGATCAATTCCCTTTGGATTATTCTTCTTCTTGCAGTGGATTGTACCACGATTTAGCGCCCAAGCCAATGGCAATATAATGCCCTTGTTTTGGTACTATGTGGGGATTGGAGTCATATCCCAGGTGTTTTATACGGTCGTCAATTTACCCTACACGGCAATGACACCGGAATTAACTCAGGATTATGACGAACGCACCCAGCTTAACAGCTTCCGCTTTGCCTTTTCCATTGGTGGGAGTATTCTGTCGCTGTTGTTAGCGAAAGTTATTTTTGAGAAGATAGCTGACCGGGAATTACAGTATGTATTACTAGCGGCTATCTGTGCTGTGATTTCCGTCTTAGCATTGTATGCTTGTGTGTTTGGGACGCGCGATCGCGTCCTTGCTTTTGAAGCTAGACATACTCAGCAGGAACAATCAGAATCGACTCCCATCCTGGAACAGTTCAAAATCGCCTTTAACAACCGACCTTTTTTATATGTCATCGGCATATATCTATTTTCCTGGTTAGCCGTACAGATAACAGCCAGCATTATTCCCTACTTTGTAGTTAACTGTATGCGGCTGAAGGAATCAGATGTACCCACAGTCATGATTGGTGTCCAAGGAACTGCGCTGTTAATGCTGTTTGTCTGGAGTAATTTAAGCCAGCGAGTCGGGAAAAAAGCCGTTTATTTTATGGGGATGAGTTTATGGATCATAGCCCAAGCGGGACTGTTTTTCTTACAACCTGGTCAAATTAGTTTAATGTATTTGTTAGCCGTAATGGCAGGAGTTGGTGTTTCTGTGGCTTATCTGGTTCCCTGGTCGATGATTCCAGACGTGATTGAACTCGACGAACTCAACACCGGACACCGCAGAGAAGGGCTGTTTTATGGTTTTATGGTATTACTGCAAAAATTCGGTCTGGCTTTGGGTCTATTTTTGGTAGGAATAGCATTAGAAGCATCGGGTTTTAAAGCAGCTAGTCAAGGACAAGCCCTTCCCTTACAACCAGACTCTGCACTACTAGCAATCCGGATTGCTGTAGGTCCTCTACCAACCCTGTCTCTAATTGCGGGTTTATTTTTGACCTATTTTTACCCCATCACCCGCGAAGTCCACGCAGAAATTTTGTTGAAACTCAAGGAGCGACAGAATAGGGAAGGGGGGACACACTGATATCGCGGATACACGGATGATGGATGGGAATGGGGAGAAATTAATGCCTATTACCCATTACCCAATTCCCAGCCCCTAATATGGTAACTGCACGGTAAAAGTTGTCCAGCCGTTGGTGCTTTCGACTTCGATGGTTCCCCCCAACTGCTGTACTAGCTTTTTAACCAAGGCTAATCCCAGTCCCGTACCACCTTGTTTCCAAGGGTCGGCACCGGGAACCCGATAAAATTTGTCAAAAATCCGTGACAAGGCTTGTGGGGGTATTTCTGCTTGATTGCTGACGGCAAAGGTAACAAAGTTATCGGTTGTCTCAACTTGGCAAATAATATCACCACCACTTGCCGTATATTTACAGGCATTATTCAGTAATTCTGCTGCCATGCGAGCTAAGCCAGCAGCATCAGACACCAGTGTAGGTAAATTAGGGGCAAGGTTTAAATGAAAATTCTGCTGGCGTTGCTGGAACCGACTGACAAATGGTTCAATAATCTCAGGTATCCAAGTAGGTAGATAGAGTTCATCGTTCAACGCTAGGGGATAGGAAGAAGCCTCTAAACGCTGTAAATCGAGTAAATCATTGATTAAATCTGTTTCTCGGTTACACTCAGTTTGCAAAATATCCAAATAGCGTTGACCCCGTTCCAGAGTGGGGGAAACTTTGAGCATTTGGATTGCCATTTTCATATTTGCTAGGGGAGTCCGGAGTTCATGGGAAACAGTGCTGAGAAATTCGTCTTTGAGTTTGTTTAACTGTTCCAGTTGCTGCACTTTCTGTTGCAGTTGTTGGGTGCGTTCTTGGACTTGGTGTTCTAGGTCGATGTTAAGTTCGTTGACTTGCTTGTAAAGTTGAGCTTTTTGGATAGCGATCGCGACGTGAGATGATAGAGCAGACAGCAAGTCAATTTCAAACTGCTGCCACTGTCGGGGTGCGCTACATTCATGGGCAATTAACAGTCCCCAGATATTGGGTTTCTCAGATGAGTGGTGATGATTTTCCGCTTCAGGTTCTTTTTGGGGAGACTCTGCTGTTACCGTTGCTGTGGTTGCTTGGGAGATGGGGACTACTAACTGAGCTTGCACGCTCAACTCGGTAAGCAAATTGATTTGTGGCTCATCTAAGTTAGCAGTAGCGATATTATCGATAGCACAAATATGTCCTTGTTGGTATTGTGCCATGCTCAATTGACCAAAGCTGGGATCGCTAATAGTAGGAGTCAGCGGGGACTGACCGTGGTTTACTGATTCCACTAGCACCATGCCACTGCCGTGAGATTGGTAGCGATAGATTAACACGCGATCGCAACCTAAAAACTGCCGGACTTCGTTAACTGTGGTGTTAAGAATGGCATCTAATTGCAAAGATTCGCGAATCCGACCCCCTATTGCACTGACTAGCTGTTGTTTCAGATATGAGGAGCGGATTTCTCTTTCGGCTTGTTGACGATGGGTAATATCGATACCTATAGCCCACATAGCCCAACCAGGAATCGGAAATTGCTGTGATATATCAAACCACTCGATTGTTTTGCGGGTGCCATGTTTACAAGTAATTTCCCACTGACAGTTAAGTTGTTCTTCCCCTTGCGCTTGACATTGCTGGATTAAATCTTGGTGTGACTTCTGGTCTGGGTAGAGCAATTGTAGCCCTTGGGGATTCCCGACAATTTCCGTCGCGCTGTAGCCGGTAATTCTTTCACATTCGCGGTTCCAGACAATGATATTGCCATAGGTATCAAAGGCATACATCATTACAGGCATATTTTGAATCACCAAGCGTAAGCGTTCCTCACTTTGCCGCAGGGCTTCTTCCATCTGCTTGCGTTCAGTGATGTCACGGGAATGGGAAACAATTCCTGCTACAGATGGGTTATCTACAAGATTTCTCACCGTTGATTCTAAAACACACCAGGAACCGTCTTTCCGGCGACAGCGATATTCTATGGATGCAGTAGCAGTGGGATTTTCACTAACATAATTTAATGTTTGGACAAATTTTTTAATATCTTCCGTATGGATTGTATCCAAGACATTTTTGCCAATGATGTCCTCTGGTGGATAGCCCAATATTTTTTCTATGGAGGGGCTGACATAGCGTACATTGCCCTCTGGGTGAATCACGCTGATAATATCGGAACTATTATGAATTAGTGTCCGCCATTTATCTTCATTTCTTTCTATGAGTTTTTGTAGGGATGGCTGCCGTTCGCTAACATCTACAGATAGGGTGACAAATCCCGTAATATTTCCCTTAACATCTATGATGGATGAATTGGTGATTGCTGCTAAAAACTTAGTTTTATCTTGGCGACGCAGGATAATTTCTCTATATTCTATACCTGTATTAGCTATATTCAGCAATAATTGCCTAGCTGATTTGCGATAGGCTCTGGGTACTAGTAGGTCGAGAATGTTTTTGCCAATCACATCCTTGGCTTGCCACTGATAAAGGTTTTCAGCACAAGGATTCCAATAGATGATATTCCCCTTGACATCTGTGGCAATTATTGCACTGCCCAGACGGTCTAACAGCGATGCTTGGAACCAAATTGGTGCCTCAGCTTGCTGGTCATTGGTTTGGTTGGCTAATAAAATTTCTCGTAGCCGTTCAAAAGCGGCATCATCACGAGCTAGCTCACGCAGGTTTTGGAGATGTTCAGGATTCATTGACACAGTCTTAACAGCCGTATCCATATATTGTTTGTTATCTGCTTGACGGATTGTAGCAATTTAAACTGACCATAAATCAAGATGTCGATAGATTTGGCTGCATCCGTAATAACTTAATCTCTGTAAACTTCAGCATAACTGTTATTAATCGAGGTATATCATGGTGTCGGTAAACGATGCGGATTATTGGGACAAACGTTATCAACAAGGAACTACTGGCTGGGATTTAGGCACAGCAGCACCAGCATTTACCAGTCTTTTGCGCTCCTGTGCGGCTCCACCCCCCGGAAAAGTCGCGGTTTTGGGTTGTGGTCGCGGCTATGATGCTCTATTGTTCCAAAAAAGCGGGTTTGAGGTTGTGGGATTTGACTTTGCGGCATCAGCGATTAATGATGCCTTAACTCTAGCCAAGGTCTGTGGTAGTTCCGCGACGTTTTTACAGCGTAACATCTTTGATTTGCCGGGTGAGTTTGCTAGCTATTTCGATTACTTAGTAGAACACACGTGCTTTTGTGCTATTGAACCGATAAATCGCCCAGCTTACGTAGAAGTTGCCAAATCCATATTAAACCGACAAGGTGAACTAATTGGCTTATTTTTTACCCACAACCGTCCAGGGGGACCGCCTTTTGGTGTTACCCCAGCAGAAATACGGCAGTATTTTTCCCAGGATTTTGACATTCTTTGTTTAGATCCCGTCACCAATTCAGTACCAGAACGTCAAGGACAAGAACATCTGGGACGATTTCGCGCTCGAGGGTAGGGGGCTAGGAGTTCATGGCAAAATTGAGCAGTAAGTTAGCGTGAATACCAAATATATGTGTAAAAAATCATAATTAAGTACAGTAGTTTTGCATGTTTTGATGATGCTACTAAACACCAGAAAAATACTGTTTAACAATTATCTAATTGCCGAAATTGATTCCGAAATTCCACTGGAGTCAACCAGCAAATACCAATGTTAAATTTATGCTTTGACAACACAAACCACAATTGAGTACTTAATTTTTGCCCTCTAGTAAACCTATGGCAACACACATATTGCAACCGCAACCAGAGCAAAACTGCTCAAATCTATACTTTGCTAACTTGGCTGTTCTCCTGTGCCAACGACCGCATCTCCCAAATCTCCCAACTCCCGGCGTCTACCATAACATTACCACCCTAGGTAATGGCAACTCCCAACTGCGAAATTTAATATTTCAGCAGCATCAGATTTTACAGTCTCTCATTTGCCTGTTTTGTAAATCAGGGATGAATATAATAGGACAAACAGGATAAGCAAGACTACGAAAAGATTGTTATGTCTGCTTTATGTCGTTATTCAATCAGTAATTGAATAACAATATTTCATTGCATCTATTAGTCACAGGGTTATAGTTTGTTAGCGGATAAATACTTGATTTATCGCAAATATTCCGTTGACAAAAATGACAATTCTACAATTGCATCTACCGCTCGTATCTCATTATTACTTTTTTTATCAGGTATAACTAGGGAATTGTCGCTACGTTTATTTCCCAATTTCCCGAGTATCGTGGCATCAAAAAATGAGCAGTATTACTGAATAGAAAGAATTATTTTGCAGATTTTTCATCTGTCAATCTTGCTTGCTTGACTGAAATAATCTAAATAAGTATTATTTCTCATATCCAGCGAACAAAATGTGATATGTTCTAAGCTTTTGCAGAGTTTATTTGCTTTAAGAAGCACATAAATAATCATTATTTTTATAAATCTTTTATGAGGATGATAAAAAAAGATAAAAACAGTAAATATTGTGTTAGGTTGATAACTAAATCCCGGATTTTAATAAAATGTAATTGTATGTAGAAAGTAAGACATAATGATGAATAATTATGTCTGGGAGAAACCATTAAATTGACCAGTCTAAAAAATCTCAATAAACCAGGAAATTTTTAACTATGCAATCAATAAAGAATCAGATGAATAAACACTTTTTAATTTTCCCATTGGGTATCACTGAAAAAGCCGCGATCGCTATCGAAGAAATCATTGAAGTTTTTCAATTATCCTTCAGAGAGGTTGTACCAGTTGAAAAAGCTCCAACTTGTGTTTTAGGAAATTATGAATGGCGTCAAGAAAAGCTCTGGCTAGTGGATTTAGAAAATTTATTCGGTCTTACACCTATGGAATATACGACCACTAAGTTCATGACAATTGTCATCAAAAATCATAATAAATTTGTGGGAATATGTGTGAGAAAGTTACTTGACCTGAAACAACTAAATTCTAGAGATATTAAATCTCCTAATCCCAATCTTTTTCGTTCAGATGTATTACCCTTTTTACAGGGTTATTTCCTAGAGCAAAATCAAGACGGCTTAACAATTTTGAATCCTCAAACAATTACTCAAATACCCAGCTTTGGAATGGAAGAATTAAGTAAAGTTTAGGCTAAAAAACTAAACTTGTTTATTACCGTAATAGCTTCTATTTATTGATGGGGCGGAAATTGGTTGAGTAGTTGATTGATTAACTTATGATTTAGCTATTTTTAGGGTTATTGATTATCCAGTCAATCAATTACTGCAACTATTTATTTAGATAAACATTCATAATTTGACAAAAAATGAGGATTATAATATGACTATTAAACGACAATTAGAAAATTATTGTTTAGAGAATAACAATACTTATATGATTCAAAAATACCAGCAAACAAAAGCTATTAGTTACAGTGTTGAGTTAGCTGAACTGATGATATGTATTGATACTTTAAAAACAGAATTTGCAGAGGTGTGTAACTTAGAAATCTCTCAAGTAGAAATTAATTTAAAACAATTACAAATTGTAGCGGAAAAAATTCAGAATTTGCAAACAGAAGTTCAGGAGCAATTTGTAAATTGGCGACAGCAATTAGGAGAGAGTACATCCCGTATGATTCAATCTACAGACTTAGATAGTCTTCTGCAAATTACTACTATGGAAGTAGGAGAAAAAATTAAATGCGATCGCGTCTTAGTCTATCGCTTTAATTCTTCAGATTCAGGTGTGGTGGTTGCCGAATCCCAAACCATAGGTTGGACGCCTATTCTCGGAGAAATGCTGCCTGCTATAGGCTTTGGATTAGCTAGTATTAACGAATATTTAGAACAGCAAATTGTGGTAATTGATGAATATTATCAATCAGAAATTACTCACTATCAAGCAAATTTGCTAGAACGCTTACAAGTTAAATCCAGTTTAACAGGAGTGATTTTATTAGAGGGTAAAGTCTGGGGATTATTGGTAATTCATCTGTGTGATGAACCCCGGCAATGGCAAGAAGCAGAAATTAGTTTTTTATATCAAATCACCATGCAACTCAGCCAGTGTTTACAGAGTCTAGAATACCAAAAACAATTACAACAGCAGCAAGTGCAGCAAGCATGTTTAAATAAAATTATTCACCAAATTCGTGCCTCAGTACCTTTAGAAGATATCTGCCAAACAACCATCCGAGAAGTACATGGTTTAGTGCAATGCGATCGCGCTGCTATTTATCGCTTTAATCCCCTGGGGAGTGGTGAAATTGTAGCTGAGTCTGTAGGTAGTCGTTGGGGGAGATTGTTGGGGGAAGCTAATAGTAAGATTGTTTGGGAAGAGACTCTTTGGCAGGCAACTAAAAGCAGCAGTTATGCTATTGGAGAAACCTTGGTCGTGAATGACATTTCCCAGATGAATCATCCTGGCTATGATGTAGATCGCTGGGACAAATTAGCAGTCAAAGCCTATGTGATGATGCCAATATTTTCTGGTAACAAACTCTGGGGCTTAATGGCAGTTTATCAAAATTCACAAAAGCGAAATTGGCAGGCTTGGGAAATTAATGCTATGACTCAAATGGCTGTAGTTTTGGGTGTAGCGGTACAGCAAGAAAATTATTGTCAGCAATTGCAAATGCAGTTGCAGCAATTAGTGGAAAGCGCTGAACAGGAAAAAGCAGATAAGGAATTACTGCAACAAACAGCGATGGAATTGCTAGCATCTGTCAAACCCTCTCTAGAAGGAGACTTAACAGTAACAGCAGCAATTGGTGAAGACGAACTGGGGACAATTGCCGATGCTTATAACAATACTCTAAAATCTCTGCGGCACATGGTGCTACAAGTGCAAAATTTAGCGCAACAAGTAGCCGTCACCTCTCAAACTACTGATATTTCTTTAGCAGATTTAACCAACCTAGCACAGCAACAATTTAGCGATATTGCCACTGCTGTGGTACAAGTACAACTGATGACAAGTGCTGCACAAGCAGTAGTCCGGAACGCTGAGTTTACAGAAGCGGCTGTCCGACAGGTAAACTGTACCCTGCAAGGGGGTGATGCGGTTATGAGTCAGACTGTACAAAAAATTGAAGCCATTAGGGAGACACTCAGCCACAATAGCCAGCAAATTCAAACCCTCAGCCAATCTTGTCAAAAAATCTCTAGAGTTGTTAGTTTAATGCAAAACTGTGCGACTCACACCAACTTCTTGGGATTGAGTGCAGCGATGGAAGCAGGAAGAGCAGGAAAATATGGTAAAGGGTTTGCTGTTATAGCAGAGGAAGTGAGATCGCTAGCTCGTCAATTCACCACAGCTGCTAAAGAAATTAAACAATTAGTCGAAGAAATTCAACTGGAAATACAAGCAGTTTCCTACAGTATGGAAGCAAGCATCCAGCAGGTAATGGAATGTACGATTTTAGTCAATCAAACCCGTGAAGACTTCCATGCCATCATCACTGCTACTGCCCAAATTAGGCAATGGGTAGAGGGAATAGCCCACGCCACTAGTGCCCAAACACACCAAGCTTTATCCGTAACTAACACTTTACAAGAGGTGTCACAGGTTGCTTATCAAGCATCCGCCATTGCCACCCATATGTCTAGTTCCTATCTAAATTTACTGACTCAATCACAAGATTTGCTCAATTGTGCCGGAAAGTTTAAAGTCAATTGAACTACCAAGGCACAAGTGGACGGGGTTTATACTCCCCCGTCTGACGCTTTGTGGTGGAATCAATGTTTCTTTATAGCTAAAGTATCCTCATTTTAGCAATAAAACTTAATAAAATAAAGTAGTAAGTAATAAAAAGTGCTGTTAAACAAATGGCGATTCCCAGCTTAGAAGAAATTTCTGTGCAGTTAGCCAGTTCAAATATGCGCGATCGCATGGTCGGACTGGCTAGTCTTCGGGATGTCCCCGCCGAAGATGCGGTACCTTTGATTAAAAGGGTGTTGGATGACAAAATTCAACAGGTGCGAACAATGGCTATTTTCGCCCTTGGAATCAAACAAACACCAGAATGTTATCCGATTTTGGTGAAAATTCTGGAAACCGACCCCGATTATGGTATTCGGTCTGATGCCGCAGGTGCTTTAGGATACTTAGAAGACCCCAGAGCCTTTGAAGCATTAGTGCGAGTATTTTACGAAGATACCCATTGGTTGGTGCGTTTTAGTGCCGCAGTTTCCTTGGGTAATCTAAAAGACCCCCGCGCTCACGATGTCCTCATTGAGGCATTAAATAGCAATGAGGTAGTCTTGCAGCAAGCAGCTATCTCCGCATTAGGAGAAACAAAAGATACTTCTGCTCTAGACGATATCTTACGTTTTGCCCAGTCTGATGATTGGTTAATTCGGCAACGTCTCGCCGAAGCCTTGGGTAATTTTAACAGCCCCAAGAGTATCTCCGCTTTGAAATACTTGGCAAAAGACAGCCATCCCAACGTCGCTGAGACTGCTAAATATTCCCTCCAGCAACTGGAAGAAGCTTCAGAATCGCTTCCTCCTTGGCTGGAGTAAAAAGGCGTAGTGGGGACTGCTGACGGAATCTTGATAAAATTTACCCATTCCCCATTACCCATTGCTGTTTGACCAAGGTATTTCAATTAATGAATATTGAAGAGTTTTTTCAATTGAGTGCTGGTAAATGGTTTGCCCATCGTACCAGTCACGATTTGGCTGGTAAACCATCCCCCAGTAGTAAATCAGATATCATCATTGAGAATCTGTCGCTAGAGCATCCAGAAGTGGTTCAACTCTGCCAACAGCATGAAATTGACCCTACTCTTGCAGCTTGTGGAGCGAAAGTTAGCTGGAATGACACTACCAGACTGAATCAAAAAAATACTGGTTCTACCGTCCTAGTGCTAGTACCTGATAGCAATAATCCCTTGCAAGGCAAATTCCTGCGTTCCAAAGGAGACGGAAGTTATCGCATCGGTAGCGATGAATCCCTGACACTGATTGCTGACTCAGAAAAAATTTATACCGAAGAGCGGCTGTGGTTTGCCAGTCCTAACTTGCGGATGCGGGTAAGTGTCGTGAAGCACCCTGATGGATTAAATGTAGCTTCCTTTACTTCTGAAATTCGCATGGGTGGTTCCCCACCAGCCAAAGCTTCCGAGGCAGCTAATTCCGCAGGGAGTTAGTAAACTAGCTGTTGTAGAGACGTTCTGCTGAACGTCTCCTGGTGGTCTATTTACGGCGACACAAGGTCAAATTACCCTCACTTGTGGGACTACCATCAGAAATCCAGCCTTCCTGGGGAGAGGTAATTGCAACCCAGTTGTTACCATCGGTTTGGATGATACTAGCCGGAAAACTCCCTGGATTTACCTTTGTGCCATTGGTTGCAACTCCCACCTGTCGGGAATTCTCCCGTGGTTCCGACCGCACTACTAAACTATTCCCAGTGCGAGAATTAACCAATAGGCAATCAACATCTCTCAAGCTGGCTTTAATAGCGGTGCTGCTGAAGGTATGCACAAAGCGTCCGCCAACCCAACAGCCATACTCCACCTGTCCCGTACCCATTCGTTTTACAGAGTTACTGAGTCTAAACAAATACGCAATTTTTTCCTGGGGAAGACCAGATGTTGTAGCGCAGGCGTTTTCAAAGTCTAGATAGCCACCTAGCTCCATATTCGAGAACCCAGCGCTAAAATCTGCCTTTTTCATTTCCGCCTTTGGTCGCCACAAAGTCCAACCAGGTTGTGGTTTACGACTGTTACCATTGGGGTTAGAGGTATTAGCACTTACGGATATAGGTAACGATAATAACAGAGTGCTAAACAGTATACTGGTAATACCGAGGTAAAAATTTTTTTCATTATGGGAAATACAAGCTTTGTAATATTTGGAAGACAACACTATTGCGCCCCAAAGTTTCACTGTTAACGATATATTACCGCTCATAGAAACCTATACACATCTACTCACATGTAGACAAAGCTAGACATCTACGTTTGTAATCTTAGTCCAAAGTCCTAAAACTACAGGGATAAACGGCAATCCCTCTATCCCATCCATAAAGTTTGGGATTACTTTACGGGCTATATTCAAGCTGCCGTTGATATCGGCATTTATTATCCTACCCCAACTGGCAAGAACGGCGCGCGAGAACTTGTTGACCAACTTTTATCAGACATCCCCAACAATGAGTAGCTATGAGTAGCTTTGTCTAGAAATTAAGTTACAGTTTCAAACCCATTACCCATTACCCATTAGTCATTAGTTTCCCATGCCCAATGCCCATTAACCATTACCCATTCCCTTCATGTAACTTAACAGCCAGTTAGCTGCTGTCGCTCGTCGAGTTTGTCGGGGACCAAATTCACCGATTTTGTAGCCTTTAAAACCTAGTTCTTCTTTGAGTAATTGTTTATTTTCGGCAGGGATGGAACGAGTTAACTTGACTGTGGCTGGACGACTCTCAATAAAATCTGGTGGTTCTGGATACTCACAGCACCATTCTGGTAATGCGTCAGTTCCTTCCCACTTACATGCTGACTCGTCGTAACGATAACCTAAACAGTACCAGACCAATTGGTTAACTGTGGCATCATCAATTTCTTCTTTGAGAATTGCCCAAATTGTATCTGTATTCAATGGTGGCAGGTTAGTCATAGGCGGTATTGCTAGGTCTTGAGAAATAATCTATCATTGACCGCATATATAACTTCATAGCTAATCAAAAAACGGCGCTGCATATTTGCGCTGGGGATGTTTATACAACACAAGGTAATCCTATTGTATAGACTTTCCGTTGGGTAGGGATTAGAGTCTCTTGGATGATTATGCAACGCCGCGATTAGCACTGACACTGGCTACATCCGCGATCGCACAAATTTTTCTAATCTATCCATACCCTTTTCAATTGTGGCTAAATCCGTGGCATAGGAAAGACGAATGTTGCTATCCGTACCAAATGCTATACCGGGAATTAGTGCTACTCGCTGCTCGCTTAGCAAGCCATCGCAAAATTCCAGAGATTTAAGCCCGGTTTTACTGATATCGGGATAGAGATAAAAAGCACCATCGGGGGAGGGACAACTCAAACCGGGAATAGAGTTAAGGCGTTCCAGCATAAATTGACGCCGTTTAGCAAAGGCTTGGCGCATTTCTTCTACAGGTTCTTGCGAACCTTCCAGGGCTGCTATGGCACCATATTGGGCAAAGGTACAGACATTTGAGGTACTGTGTCCTTGAATGGTAATTGTGGCTTTAATTAATTCCACAGGTGCGGCTAAATAACCGATGCGCCATCCCGTCATCGAGTAACCTTTCGCAAAACCATTGCTGATAATGGTACGGGTAAAAATCTCATCCCCAAAGGAACCAATACTGACGTGTTTTGTGCCATCGTAAACAATCTTTTCGTAAATCTCGTCGGAGACTACCAAAATATCTTTTTCTACCACTACCTCCGCTAGTGCTTTAACTTCCTCTGGGGTATACACTGCACCTGTGGGGTTAGAAGGAGAGTTGAGGACAAACAGCTTGGTTTGGGGTGTAATGCTGTCGCGCAGTTGCTTTGGCGTGATTTTATACCCTGTTGCCAAATCTGTAGGGACAATTACTGATTTACCTCCAGCTATTGTCACCATTTCCGGATAACTCAGCCAGTAGGGAGCGGGTATAATCACCTCATCACCTGGTTCAATCAGCGCCAGAATCAAGTTAAACAGCGAATGCTTACCACCGTTAGTGACAATCACATTTTCTGGTTTGTAATCCAGACCGTTTTCGGTTTGTAACTTGTTGGCGATCGCTTGTCGTAACTTGGGTTCTCCGGCTGCAGGACCATACTTGGTCTTCCCTTGATCCAATGCTTGTTTCGCAGCAGCCTTGATATGCTCTGGGGTGTCAAAATCCGGTTCCCCAGCGCTAAAACTACAAATATCTATTCCTTCTGCCTTCATCGCCTTAGCTTTGGCGTCAATAGCCAAGGTTAAAGAAGGTGTCACTTGACCAACTCGTGCTGCCAGCTTCATGCTCTCTTAGTTTGGCAAATTTTTAGACTTTTACCAGGATATCCCAGAGTCCAGGTGTCTAGCGGTTTTTTTTAGGTTACTTACAGAGTCTGGGGTTGGGTCTAAACGTGTAAAAATCTGCCAGCCTCCGGAAAAATCGCCCCATGAAAAATAGGTATTTTGGTATACGAATTAACATATGGGGCGATTTTTCCGCCACTTTTTCGCTACTAAACCCGTTAACTCGTAATGAGGCTGGCAGATTTTTCGGGTTTTAATGAAACGGACAGTTGGACTTGAAGGATAATTACCGATTATTTATTTCCTTAATGTTATTGATGATTCATTTAGTGTGATTTGCGCGACAATTAAGTGTCATCAAATTAAAGGGTTATTAATTGCTGTATGCGGAAGTTAATTAAGGGGTTGCGGGAGTTCAAGAGCAGTTATTTTGCCAGCCACCAAGAGTTATTTGAGCAACTCTCCCACGGACAGAAACCAAGAGTGTTGTTTATCACTTGTTCTGATTCCCGGATGGACCCGAATTTGATTACCCAAACAGAACCGGGTGAGTTGTTTGTGATTCGCAATGCAGGTAATATTATTCCACCCTATGGAGCGGCAAATGGCGGTGAAGGTGCAGCAGTGGAGTATGCAATTCAAGCCTTGAATATTGAACAAATTATAGTCTGCGGTCACTCCCACTGTGGGGCAATGAAAGGGTTGCTGAAATTAGAAAGCCTTAGAGAAGACATGCCTTTAGTTTACGACTGGCTGAAGCACGCTGAAGCTACCCGCAGACTGGTAAAGGATAATTATGGTACTTATTGTGGGGAAGAACTTTTGGAAGTTGCGATCGCCGAGAATGTATTGACGCAAATTGAAAATCTCAAAACTTACCCCATCATCCACTCGCGAATTTATCAAGGTAGGTTGAAAATTTACGGTTGGGTTTATCATATCGAAAGCGGGGAGGTGTTAGCATACGACCCAGAAACCCATGCCTATTTAGCTCCCCAAAGTCAACTCCCAGAATACGAACCCCCAGAGAAACCAACTCCGCGAGTATTTATCAGTACTAATGCAGATCCGGTAGCTTGTGAACTACCCCCGCGTCATCATGATGTTGCCGATCAAGATAGTACTCATAGCGATGGCAATGGTCATAATGTCCATCAGGATATTCCAGCCGTATCTTGGGTGTCACCAGAACAGCAAGCGCGGATATATAAAGGTTCTGCTGGCAAAAATTAGCTGTTGCTCCCATCATGGGATGAATGGTAGAGACTTTCATTGGCAAGCTCTCTACCAATAAGCGTTTCCAACCTTGCATATCATTGCTAGTGGCACCAAATTTACGGTATAGATGTAATTAGCTGAAAGCAAAATTCAGAAAATGACTCAAGCAGCGATTGAAAGGCTTATTGGCTCCTATTTTGCTAATATTGCCGCTATGAACCCCTCTGGTTGGGTAGAGAACTTTGCCCCCGATGCCGTTAGTTATGACCCAGTGGGACAGCCACCAACCAAAGTTCACCAAGGATTCCAGGAATTTATCGGGCAGTTGCAAGCAGTATTTGCTCAACTAGAACCGACAACAGAGCATATGTTTATAGCCGGTAATCAGGCAGCAGTTAAATGGACTATGCGCGGAATCAGCAAGGGTGGTAAATCAGTTCAGTTTGAGGGGATTACTGTCTTTGAAATCAACGATGAAGGCAAAATTCAAACCACTCGTGCCTATTGGAATCCAGAAGCGATGATTGCCCAGTTACGGGGTTAGTTTATCATGGCTCATAGCAATTGTCATCAGAAGATAACATATCGATAAGATTGCTTTTAAAAGTAAGTACAGCCTCTGATGTAGACTAATGATATAGGTGGCTATCAACAACAGGGATTTAAATTTTATTTCCCATTAGTTAATCCTCTTCCCCCTCCTCCCCTGAAATATACTCATAAGCTTGTGACTTACAGGTTGTTGGGCGACTACTTTCTACCCCATAGCAACCATGAAGCAATATACTGACAAATCACTCCAGATTCTGGCAATTACTGGACTGAAACCGCAAAATTTTGCTGACTTAATCAGAACCGCACAAATAATTTTTGACCCAGCTGTCGGACTTTCTGGTAGAGATATAAAAGTTAACTGGCAAGATTTTGATGTTCCAGCCGCTGTTGTGGAAAATCTGAAATTACTGGGACAAAGATATCGTTATGCGTCACCTTACCTTCCCATTGATATTATCTGGGAGCAATTAATCCCAGAAACTCGTAGTTGGTTTATTGATCATCAAAATCTGTTGTGGCGGTTTGAGGAAAGTTTTCCGGCTCTGGATGAAGATTAGGACGGGAATTTTCTCTCATCCGCACACAGATTGACTTGATTCAAGTAGCGGCACTTTTCACGGGGTGACGCACTTGGAACACACACCCTCGAAGGGTAGACTCCTGTATGCTGGTGTATCACAGTCTACCGTCAGTGGGTAAGACTATTTATATGTAATTAGTATAAAAAAACTATACACTTAGTAAACTTTTAATTCATTAAAACCTGAAATAACTCCATATTTGGCGGCAATCAGGAAAAAAACTGACACAGACCAATGTCAAGCTGTGCTTAGATACAACGGAGATATCACGGAGATATCTTCGTTGCTGTTGTTTCCTGTGTATAACTTTACGTTTTCCCCAAAAACACTGGAGTTTTATAACAAACTCGTAAATTTACAGTGATTTTTTGTATTTTTGAAGACAAGCGTGTTTTTATAAAAATATACTCGTACATACAGTTATTGTGCGGACAAATTAGAGCAACAGTAGAAATAGGAGCAGAAGCGATGCAACCTTTTAGACAAGGTGATGTGATTTTAGTACCAGTCAGACAATTTACAGGTAACAAGTTGTCTCACCTAACATTAGCAAAAGGTGAAGTGACAGGTCATTCTCACAGGGTAATTAACGGACAAGCAGAACTGTATGAGCAAAATGGGGTTCTGTATCTGGTAGTTTTGTCAAAAACCGCAACTGTCAGTCATGAAGAACATCGTCCACTATCAATTCCCCAAGGTGCTTGGATGGTGAGAATTCAGAGAGAATACGTACCGCAAAGACGATACACACCTGCACAAATTCCCACCTCAGAAAAACATGGAAGTGATTTATGGGATAGCTTAATCAACCAAGCTCCTCGGAAACAAAAGCTACCTTCACTGCTAGGAGAATCACAAAGCAACAGTGACTCTTGGAGCAATTTTATACCGGAAATTGAACCACTAACTGAAGATGAATCCTCAGCTAATTTTTGGGATACTTCTGAGCAATTACTACGTGAATATAGCACTTTTAAAATCAGACCTGTTATTCCCAATTACAGGTATATTACAGACTAAATGTGAGTATTAATTTGTACTCATAGACAATCAAGTAATTACAAAAATAATTGGCAGAGGTTATAAAAATGATATGGTGGAATGCTACTAAAAAGCTGACTTATGAGCAGGAAAAATTAATTGCATTTACTCAACAAAAATGGCGGAAATTAGCTGTTTCTACTGATTCCATAAATCGGCAATCTGCTGCTGCTGCAATTAAATCTGCATATCAGTTAATTGGTAATCCAGCGCCGGATATTATCTTTTTTGATAGTCCATATCGGGCTTTAAAGACTGTTTTGAATAATCTGGTAAACCATTTGGATAGAGAACAGCTTATTTTCTTAGAAAATCTCCTTTCTCAACCGCAGGAATATCTATTAGAAAGTGAACTAATCAGACAATTAGTCAGCTATCTTGTTATCTGTTTACAAAAGCAATTGCAGCAGCAGCTAGGAAAGCCACTACAGAGTCAATTAGATAAGCAAATTAAGACATCTATCGACATTAAACTATCAATTCAACTAGATATTCAAAGAAAAAACTTACTCCATAGTCATCTAGAGAATAAATTAGAATCACAAAAATTAAGTCAGTTGGTACGTCAACAGGAAAGGCGACTTAACAGCCAACTGCTTATCCAAATATTTAAGCAATTAGGGAACTACATTCACAGTAGATTAGCTCATCAAAGATTGATGTGGCTAGTGAATTTACTGGAAACTCAACAGTTGAGTGAATATATCATCAGATTGGGAAACCTATTGCTTAAACCCTTGTTTTATCATAACTGCATTAACTCGGAATTATGGGCGATTGATGCTAGTTACTTTGAGTCGTATATTTATATGTTTGATGGTGAAAATAACCATAAGAAATGGCAATTATTTCAGTCTCTAGTCATAAATTGTGGCTGGATTTTTCCCTACGAGCATACTTGTATTGTCTGTGAGCGTCCTATTAAATTATCTTTGGATAGCGACCTCCTACCCCACGGAGAAGGAGAATTTGCATTGCTGTTTGCTGATGGATATAGCTTGTACAGTAACCACGGTGTGTTAATACCCAGAAAGTATGGACAGGTACACCCATCTCGCTGGGAAGTTCAGTGGATTTTAGAAGAAGAAAATCCGGAAATTCGGCATACCTTAATTAAAGAAATTGGCTATGCACGCATCTGTCAAGAATTGTCAGCTAAGAGGTTGGATGCTTGGCGAGAATATACCCTATTAAGGTTGGATGATATTATTGATGATATCGACAGAATGCCGATTTATTTATTAAAAATGTCTTGTCCTAGTACGGGAATGATTCATGCTTTGCGCGTCCCTCCTGATATCAAATCTGCTAGAGATGCTATTCGCTGGGTAAATTGGGGAGTTGACCCGGATTTGTTTGTCATGGAAAGTTAGGGATTAGACTAGAAATTTTGGATTTTACCCTCATCTAAAATTGACAGGTAGAAAGAGAAATATTTCCGGAATCGGATTAGGTAACTGTGTAGGAAATATACAATCAGGTTATTCACAGATTGTATAAAAAGTAATACACCTTCATGGTATTTGACATTTCTCGTACTAAAACTCGGTTTCTGTTCTCTAGCGCTATATTACTTGCAGCGACAGCATTATCTGGTTCGTGGACACTAGCTACTGCAGCGGGTCTGGTGGGAGGTATTGCTGGTAATATCACCGCTGATGAATTACGGGAGTGGATGCAGCGGTTTCGTCCCCAAGAAACTGTTGTGAATAGTCAGCCGTTGACGGAAGCGGTGGGTTTGGCTATGAGTTTGGTAATTTTGGATATTGTTAACCATGATGATGGGTTAAATCGTCTGGTGGAACAAAAGGGTTTACCTTATCCTCACGACGACTTGCGTAGGTTCGCAAAACAGATTCCTAATTCTTGGAAAAAAATTGCCTCAGCTACGGCTGCTCATCAGCAGTATCAGGATATCCACGTGGATAACTTAGTGTCAATATTGTCTTGTGATACTGAGGGATTTAAAGATGTAAAAGTCCTGGATGATACTCTGTAGCAGGATATTCTGGCTTTTTTGGCAAGAAATATTGGTGTATCTTTTAATTAATCGCTAATTAGCTATATAACCATAGACATGCGAGCCAGGTTTCCGCAACGACTGAGGGATGTAATTGTCAGCGACGCGCAAGGGAAGGAAGTTTTTCGGGAGTTGATTTTGCAGTTGCAAGGGGAAGCAGTGGCAGCACTGGGGGAAGTAAAATTGCAGAATCAGGAAGTTTTGCAAGCTTTGCAGCAGGTAGCGCAGCGACGAGACATTGGTGTGGTGTTTCGGGAAATGAAATTGGGTTTTGCGAACACTGGGGATTTGTTAAAGGAGTTGGGGGATAGTTTCGGGGATACGGTAAAAGTAATAATTTCGCAACCGCGTAGCTCTGAGGAAGCTTGGGAGAAACTGCAAGCACTGGCTACAAACAGCGAGGAAATGGGAGCAGTATTAGCAACACCAGAGACTCTGGGAATGTGGACACCAGAAAGTAATTACGAGAAATTGGTTCCCTGGGGTAGTTTAATTCACTTTGAGGTGAACTTAAGGGTCGGGGGACACTTGCTGTTGTTGGAGAAGAACCCAGGACAGCAAATCTGGTGTTTGTGTCCTTCTTTTTTGGCGCCGCAGCCGTTTGTGAGTGCGGGTAAGACGATTTTACCGCAACCGGGGGCGAAGAGAACAGCGTTTCATTTGCAAGGTGTTCCTGGGTTAGAGCAAATTTTAGCGGTGATTACCAAGGAGGTACCATCTGTTGACTGGATACCCAAGGGAAGTGAACAGCCTTTGCAGTTAAATCACAGTCATCTTGTGGGGTTGTTAGATTATCTCAATCAGGTGGGAGAATATCAGCTTCTCTATACGGAGTATACGGTGACGGGGAATGGGAAGTGATGCGATCGCACTGGGAACAACGGCGTTCCATAATATTGGGATGAATCTTGTGGGGTGGACCGGAAAGTCCGCCCTGGAAATTGAAGGGACGGGCGAGACGCCCATCCCACAAAACCACTAAAATCATCCCGCATTTATGCAACGCCCAAACTCCGAAAAATGTTGGGTTTCGTTCCTCAACCCAACCTACTACTTATGCGAGGTTTAAATCATGTCAGAACAACGTATTGAAGATTATCTAAATTTGATTCTAGGGCGTGTTTTCAAAGTCCACGCATCTAGGGTAGGGGCGAAGCATTCGGATGCGAAATCTTGATTTTACCGATAACTGATCGTCCGAATGCTTCGCCCCTACGATGGTTTGAAAACACGCCCTAGTCTCGTAGGTTGGGTGGAGCGTAGCGCAACCCAACAAAAGCAAGAAACAATCAAACTCCGAAAAATGTTGGGTTTTGTTCCTCAACCCAACCTACTACAGCAATCCTAAATAGCTTGTGAACAAATCTATCTCTTCCTTCTTTTTCTTATCTTTGCGCTCTTCGCGTCTTCGTGGTTTATTCAATAAAACCTGTGTTCACAACCTAAAGCGGTTAGCGGCAGCAATTACCTCCTATAATCAACTAAATCAACAGGTAATTCAGCTTTATCACCAAGGTAATTATTCCCCAGGGATAGCTGTTGCTGAACAAGTCTTAGAATTAGCACGAAAGCTTTGGGGAGAAAACCATCCCAAAGTCGCCACAAGTTTGAATAATTTGGCGTCACTTTACAAGTCAGTCGGAAGATTTGCTGATGCGGAACCTTTATTTGTTCAAGCTTTAGCGATGACAAGAGAGTTATTGGGAGAAAACCATCCCAAAGTCGCCACAAGTTTGAATTATTTGGCGGCACTTTACTGGCAAGTCGGAAGATTTGCTGATGCAGAACCTTTATATGTTCAAGCTTTAGCGATGAGAAGAGAGTTATTGGGAGAAAAGCATCCCCATGTCGCTGCAAGTTTGAATAATTTGGCGTTACTTTACTGGGAAGTCGGAAGATTTGCTGACGCTGAACCTTTATATGTTCAAGCTTTAGCGATGAGAAGAGAGTTATTGGGAGAAAAGCATCCCCATGTCGCTGCAAGTTTGAATAATTTGGCGATTTTATTCGCTGCTACTGCTCGTCCAGAGAAAGCACTATCTCTGATGCTCCAAGCCAGCAAAATCCACGACAAAATGATTCGTAACCTCTTCAGTTCCAGTTCAGAAGCTGAACGTCTTAGCTATCTCGACAGCATCAGAGCAGATTTTGATGTCTTTCTCTCCCTGGGTTACAACTACCTATCGGACTCCCCAGATGCAGTCCAAGCTGCATTTAATCTCGTCTTGAACCGCAAAGCCCTGAGTGTTTCTGCTCTTGCTGCTCAAAACGAAGCTCTCTCCAGCGGTAGGTATCCCCATCTCACAGAGAAGTTCCAGCAACTGCGCGATATCAGCAACCAGTTAGTTCACCTGATTTTTTCTCCTCCCGTTGCTGGTGATCTGGAGGAATATCAGCAAAACCTCGCTCAGTTAAGAGCTTCAGAAAACGAATTACAGAAATTTCTCGCCGCTCAAATACCAGAAATCAAACTCCAGCAACAAGTCTTTGACCATAAAACTATAGCGCTAGAGTTAAAAGCTGGTTCTTGCTTAGTGGAAATTGTCTGCTTTGATGTGTTTAACTTCTCTGCAGCACGGGAGGAAAAAAGATGGCAACCCCAACGCTATGTTGCCTTTGTCTTACCCGCTGGTCAACCGGAAGCGCTGGAAATGATCGATTTAGGTGCAGCGCTCGATATAGATATCTGGGTGCAAATCTTTCGCTGGTTCGCTTCCGACTTGTCAGTTCCCGACTTGTCAACTCTAGAGTCTTTAAGCTCCCAATTCCCAGAAGTAAAACACAGGATTGAAGAAAAATTAGGCTTTTCCCACCCCTCTCCTGACAACAGAGGGGTTGGGGGTGAGGTCGAAACCTTGTTCATCAAACTCCT
This sequence comes from Nostocaceae cyanobacterium, assembly GCA_035285345.1. Classification (GTDB taxonomy): domain Bacteria; phylum Cyanobacteriota; class Cyanobacteriia; order Cyanobacteriales; family Nostocaceae; genus JAYKJH01. The sequence goes on from JAYKJH010000041.1 coordinate 27,614, forward strand.
GAGCATGTGGTCTGAGGAATCTCCCGACGAACCGCAAACTCTATCCCACCAGAAATACAACCCCAAACCAGCGACTTTTCTGAGTGAATTAGTCTTACAACCCATCCTGAAACACCTGCAAAACCAGACTTCCCCTCCCCAACATCTGCTCATCGCACCCGATGGCGACTTAAATCTTGTCCCATTTCAAATCCTCCCGATAGACAACACAGGTACGCGACTGCTGATGGATGAGTTCAACATCTCCTACCTCAGCGTCGCCAGAGAAATTTTCCGTAACCAGATTCAATCCAACCGTTCCCCTGAAGTTCCTCTGGTGATTGCAGATCCTGACTTTGATTTAGCTTCACCACCTAACTCCCCTAGCTCTCCCCCCAACATCAGCCAAATCACTGTTCTTTCTCACCTTGCTGGTAAACCTTCTCTCGCGCACCCGGTACAAGATTTCTCGGTGAAAAAGTCGCCGCTAAACTCCCCAACACCCAACTCTACCTCGACGCTGAAGCTTTGGAAACCCGCCTTACCAGCAGTCAGTGTCCCCGCGTCATGCTCATCGCCACCCACGGATTATTCCTCCCCAATTCCCAAGATACTGACCCCGAAATTCCAGATTTTGCTGTCCACAAGAGCGCAGAACGCTTCTCTCACTTCTCTAGCGCTAGAGCAAAAAACCCGATGATGCGCTCCGGACTTGCTCTTGCAGGCGCTAACACCTGGTTATCCGGAGGAACTCTCCCCCAAACCGCCGGAAAAGGGTTCGTCTTCGCTCAAGACATCGCCGCTTTAGACCTCTGGGCAAATGAACTCACCGTCCTTTCTGCTTGTGATACCGCTGCTAGGTGACATCAAAATTGGCGAAGGCGTCTTTGGTTTGCGCCGCGCCTTTGCGATCGCCGGAGCCAAAACCCTTGTCATGAGCCTGTGGAAAGTCCCCGACAAAGCCACAGCCTTGCTGATGAACCGTTTCTTTGACAACCTCAATCACGGTATGGGTCGCGGTCAAGCGCTACTCGAAGCGCAAAATTTCATCCGTAATATTACAGTCGCAGAATTGCGCCAGTCTGACTTGGGAATAGAAGTCCTGACAGAATTGCTAAGAATTAACGAATTATCCCCAGAAACCAGCATTTCTTGGCAAAACTCCGATAAACCCCTCAACCATCCTTTTTACTGGGGCGCCTGGGTTTGCCAAGGAAACATTACAACCTTAGATGTCTGCCAAAATTGAACACCTGATATCATTTCACCAAATTCGGGATACATCAAAATCTACCTAGGGGTAAGGCAATGCCTTACCCCTACAAGCGCCATATTTCTCGTTCCCAGGTTCTACCTGGGAACTAAATCGGGGAGGTTCTACCTCCTGTCGTGCAAGACATCAGCTATCTTGCTGTTCGCGAATTTTCCACGGACTGCGATCGCTTCTCAGCCTTCAGATAAGTTTCAATAATATTTAACTCAATTTTGATTAAAATCCCAAAATTTTCAAAAGTTACTTTATCAACAAACCCTGACATTTTCAAAATCACCCTACGAATTTACGGTACTTTCAGGCGTTTCTGATATAATACTCATGGCGACGTATACTAATTAGTTTTTTAAAGCTGGAAACCCTTATATTTACGTTCTTCAATAGCCCCAAATTCCAGTTAAAAAATACTAACTTAATATAAACACGAATCTGGATTGTTAATACGGTTGACAATTTATCGTATATTTGGAGTATATTTTGACGACGTTGAAAGTGGAGCAGGTAAAACCACTTTTAGACTTTGATTTCCACTGTAGGGACTAGGGGAAAATCTATGTCACAAGTCCCCAGTTAATGTCAAAAAAATATCCCATGAACTTGTGGATTTCACGGGATTATTTACAAATGGAAATATTTGCAATATAACTTAACGGAAAGCGAATTGGGGTCCAGCCCAAATTTGGTTCATAGTTTTACCAAAAAGTATGGGCTGATCTAATTTGGAAGCAGCTAGAGTAGTACCATTACTCATAACAGCAAACAAAGGCCAGCGTTCTTCACCCAAAATCCCCGCACGGAACAGAACTTGTTCTGGCTCCGTTTGGCTCCAACCTAACAATACAGACATGTCATGCTGGTCTTTATTGAAGGCAGGGGCAATGGTAGAAGTTGTATTATCCTGGCGATTCCAAATTAATCCATAGTCTGTAGCATCAGAGGTATTAAATAACCCTTCAAATTGGCGTGCTAGCAAACGTTCACTTTGTTGTGACCAACCTAGGGGCATTAACACCGATATTATCCCAGGAATATCAGTTTCTTCTTTTGGTAACAAGGGATTATTTGCCAGGGGAGAAGAAGCGGTAACAGCCTGCAACTTGCCTGTTTGCAAATTTTCCACAAACATCACGCTGCTAACGCGGCTACGGTGCATTTCGGGGCTGACATCCATCTGCACCCGACTATAAGCAGCATACATACCGTCCGGAGAAAGAATCGAGGGAGTCCGATAGAAGCGTACCCCAGAACCAACGTTACTGCTCATTTCTTCCTGGGTTTTGAGTATCCAATTCCAGGGTATGGGATGAGGACTATCTACGGGGTCTGCTTGTGCTACTGGTTCATCTTGATGGGAGTCAGTAGCAACGGGTTCTGTTTGTGCTTCTGTTTCTGGGGATGTTTGGATTGGTGTTTCTTTGGACAACGCTGAGTCAGACTCTTTTTTTTCTGCTTCAGCCCGCTTTTGAGCAGCTTCTGCTTCCAAAGCCTGTTTAATAGCTTTCACAGGGTTATCTTCAGCAACCGTCAAAGGCTTGTGTTCTTCCACTGCGAAGGATTCAGCCACAGAAGACCCAGGAGCAGCACTTACTATGGGAGCAATCAGTAAAAGAGCAACTATAAATTTGACGTATGGTTGACGGCAAAGCCATAGAGAAGGGAACAGGCGTTTTAGCATTGGCGGAGTTTATAGAGGGTGATTGCTGTGTGAGGAGCAAACCCTCATTGGAAGTAATGGGCAGGATACCTTTTATATGTATAACAGCTAAACAACGTTTAAACGAGTGAAATTACCGAAAATTTTCGCTGTTTTTATAAATCTTTGTGTCTAATTCAAACAGACGTTTCATTTCGTTAATTTCCGGACAAAAAACTTCCTTTCTATACAACTGGAGATGATATGGTTGCTGGTTTTCTAGTAACAAATGCTATTGCTAAAAATTTCCCAACTCCTGTTTAAAAAAGGGTAGATTCCTAAGTATTGAGAGTACTTTTTAACTCATCAATCACATTACTGACAGTTATTGTAACCACTTCATGAAAAAATTACAATTACTGCCTAATATCAAGCAAAAAGCCGGTAAATACACGTAGGAAAGACAGGAAGATGCTTGGGAAAAAAGATGGTTTCCAAAGAAGGAGAAGGCACAGACACACCCGTCTGTCATCCTGCGGTTAACTTACCCAACAAGAGCAAACACCAGCAGAACAATAACATGCACTAATATTGACAACCGTTATACCTTCGGAAATCGTTCTTGGAAACCCGCTAGCACGTCCTCGTTGTGATGCACCCTGAAAAACTCGGTAGTGTGCTATCACCCAAAAATAGGGTAATCTTGCACAAGATTAATTAATAATAAATCTATCTAACCGCCCTGGGATCATAACTCTACCTAGCGATGTATTCTCCTCTCACAACCAACAGGCATGGAGAATGAGACAGGATAGACTTGACTGATGAGAAATAACTAATGACTAATAGCTAATGAAAATTGTATTTTTTGGTACTCCTGATTTTGCTGTACCCACTCTGGAAAAACTGGTCAATCACCCGAATTTTGAAGTTTTGGCAGTTGTCACCCAACCAGATAAACGCCGAGGAAGAGGTAATCAATTAATACCTTCACCTGTAAAAACCGTCGCCTTAGCTCACAATATTACTGTATGGCAACCCCAGCGGGTGAAAAAAGACCATGAAACCTTAACGCTGCTGAGGGAAACCGGGGCGGATGTGTTTGTCGTTGTCGCCTATGGGCAAATTCTCTCCCAGGAAATTTTAGACATGCCGAAGCTGGGTTGTGTTAACGTTCATGGCTCAATTTTGCCCCAGTATCGGGGTGCGGCACCTATTCAGTGGTGTATATATAATGGGGAGGCGGAAACGGGAATCACCACCATGCTGATGGATGCGGGGATGGATACGGGAGCTATGCTGCTGCTGGCTACTACTCCCATAGGATTGCTGGATAACGCCCAGGATGTAGCAGGTAAACTAGCGGTAATTGGTGGTGATTTGTTGATTGAAACGTTATTAAAGCTGGAAAATCAGGCAATAGAACCGATTCCCCAGGATAATTCCCAAGCAACTTATGCACCGTTGATTAAAAAACAGGATTATATTTTGGATTGGTCGAGAAGCGCTAAGGCACTCCACAATCAAGTCCGAGGTTTTTATCCCAACTGCGTGACTAACTTCCGCAATCAACCATTGAAAATTACTGCTACTGTTCCCCTTGGGGGGACTGGATTACCCAGCCCCGACTGGGATGAATTACCACCAGAATTACAAGAGCTACGAAATATAGTGTCGAATTTGTCAGGTAATGATAATTCTCCCGGAACAATCGTCAGTATCGCCAAGGGGATTGGACCAATTGTCCAAACTGGTGACGGCTGGCTATTATTGGAACAAGTGCAGTTAGCTGGTAAGCGTTCTCAGTCAGGTTGGGACTTTGCGAACGGTATGCGGTTAACAGTTTCAGAAGTCCTCAGTAGTGAATCCTGAGTGCGGTAACTCAGGAATTTTCATAATAGCGGCAAGAGACACAAGGTCCGTCTGGATTCACCGCACAGCGAATTAATTCTGAATGTGCATTAAAGCGACAGTTAGCGTCGCCAATCACCCAGCGTCCTTCTACCAGACTTTTTTCACTTGGTCGTTTTGCCGATTGTACGTATAAAGCTATTTTATGCAAACGATAGCGTCCCCCCTTAAATTGATATCGGTGACGACGCTCAAGTACAGCGTAGGTTTTACCTTCTAAATCGAGATAGTTACCGGGTTGGGGTGTCCAATCAAATTTTACACTACCGAGGGACTGACGCGGCTGCGTCAGAATCACCTCGGTGGGCAGAGAGTCTGGTTCCATAACTCACACAAATATGTAAAGCCAACTACATATTTGGATGTTATCGCACTCTTTAGCCTAGCTTTGATATTTAATCATCTCGCTTAAGGATTTGCGGAGAATTTTTGCTTATGTTGACAAAACTTGACGCTATGGGTGAATGTACTTAGATGGTGGTGCTGTGAACCAACTAACAGATTTTTACACCTTTAGACCAATTTAATGTGAAGCTGCACAAAATGAGTAACTATCCCAGGACTTACGCAAAAACTCTCCGAAACTGTTATTTCTCTGTGTTCTAGTAAGGTTGATTTTTCGTTACTTGTGCGTAAGTCCTATATCCATTATTGGCGCACAGGGGCGTACTTGGCAGTTCGTTCAATATTCTGTGCATCTTCATACAGAATTGGTATTAGACCCAACCCTTGCAAAGGAGAATTGGCTTTCTATCACCCACTTAACGCAGACGTACCAAACCATTCACATCTGCCCCTGGAAGCATTGGGAAATTCAAGATAAATATTCAGCAACGCTATAAGTCTTATTGTCTACTCGTATTCGTGAATCTAATTCGCAGAATTACACAGAAAGATATCTTGATTAACAAAATTGAGTTGATAGATTTTACCGATGTTTAGCCCGATCCAATAGTTAGTTTCGAGAATTTATGGCCGAATAAATTCGTATAAATTAACACGATGTTTTTTAACTGTGTATTCACAAGGTTTGTAAATTTTTGATAATCATGAGTAAATACTCATAAAAAATAATTAGCTTCAAATCCTTTCACAGAGCGGTTTTTAGAATTTATATCTCGTTTAAATCTAACCTATTTGCAATAAACTACGAAGTTAAGGTATTCTAATACCGTTTATTGAGAATCTAATTTTATTGCTTTTTTTCTCTAAACGCTTATACGACTATAGATTGAGAGATATTAGCATGAGCTTAATATTTGTACATCTGGAAAAATCGCTTGTTTCCTATAAATTATAATGAAGCCAAGCAAGCATGTTTGTGATGGCTTGGTTTGTTTATATAGCAGTTTCCGACCTGGTGAGGTACTATTCATAAGCTACTAACCTTTGTCAAAAGGATTTGGGTGTACCTCAGTTGCTTAGAAAACGCTATAACCAACCTGTGATAATTTTTTCAATCCCGTTCAGGGGATAAATCAATAATTAACAATCTCAGCAATTGCAAAATTAGAAGAGGAAACTTCAATGGCTAATATTGTGGGTACTCCTGCTAGCGACATCCTAAATGGGGGAGCAGCAGCAGATAATATCTTTGGCCGTGCTGGCAACGATACTATCAATGGAAATGGGGGTAACGACAGGTTATTGGGTGAGGATGGTAATGACTTACTCAACGGTGGCACCGGCAATGACGTCCTCGACGGTGGTAATGGCAATGACCGCCTAAATGGTAATGCAGGTAATGACTTCCTCGACGGCGCTAATGGCAATGACGTCCTCGACGGTGATGCAGGTAATGACGTCCTCCTCGGCGCTAATGGTAATGACCGCCTAAATGGTGGTGTCGGCAATGATACTCTCAACGGTGGTAATGGCAATGACTTGCTCAACGGTAATGCCGGCAATGACTTGCTCAATGGTGATGGCGGCAATGACACCCTCAACGGTGGCACCGGTAATGACCGCCTTAATGGTAATGCTGGCAATGATCTCCTCAATGGTAATGCCGGCAATGACACCCTCTTTGGTGGCAGCGGCAATGACCGCCTCAATGGTAATGCTGGCAATGACCGCCTCAATGGTAATGCTGGCAATGATGTCCTCGATGGTGATGCTGGCAATGATGTCCTCGATGGTGATGCCGGCAATGACCGCCTCGACGGTGGGAATGGCAATGACCGCCTCGACGGTGGTAATGGTGCTGATACCCTTAACGGTGGTAATGGCAATGACACCCTTAACGGTGGTAATGGCAATGACACCCTTAACGGTAATGCCGGCAATGACTTGCTTAACGGTAATTTAGGCAATGACTTGCTCAACGGTGGCACCGGCAATGACCGCCTCAATGGTAATGCTG
>JAYKJH010000042.1:0-49464 GCA_035285345.1 Nostocaceae cyanobacterium
GTATTCCAGTCCTGCCGGAATCGGGCGACTGTGCAAGTCAAACCGTTGAAACAGCGATTGTTCCAGATGCTCAAGGAAGGGCTTATACATGGATTTATAAACTTATATGCCTTAATCCCTGAGAATAGGAGTTGCCTCAACCCCCTGTCTCAAATGTATGAGATAAAGTAATGTTCCTTAATGAAGTTCTCATCTGCTCATCCACCACTGAGGATGGTTGCACTTTCGTCAGTTCTCAGTCGTCAGTAGTTATCCTTGACTAATGACTAATGACTAATGACGTAATTCAAACCGAGGTTCTGGACAAATTGCGTTCAATCATGGCTGCTAAATCTGCCTCAGACGCCAAGCGGCGTTCAGAACAATAGGTCATCAAATAAACGCCGTTCATCATCCGCACAGTGCTGACCCGCACCCGAAAATCATCAGTGATGAACCAGCAACGCTCCTGACCCTGATTACTATCATACTCCGTGTCGATTGTCAAGATACCATCTTTACCAAACCAATAGCGACTGACTACCGGAATCTTTTCCACATAGCCCTGGTTGCGGAGCAATTTACCTGATGTTCCCGTCTCGTCATCCGGAACATCAATCAACACCGCCGCTTGCTCTGGATTGGGTTCTTGGTCGTCGTCGTGAGCTTGCCACATAAAACTGCCTCCTCCCTTTGCTCGCGTCGGATCAATCCCTTGTGACTCACAGATGGTGGTCACCAGCGGGTCATCCATCGTCACCACCCGCACATGGAGCTTTGATTCCCCGGACTGATCCGCCACTATATCAAAGTGATGCACCGTGCGCTGGGTAAACCAGACACCTTGGCTCTTGTGAAAAAATTCCATCATCGTTGTGGGGGGAACAAGTGGCATCGGTTTTCCTCAAATAGACAGGCGTTGCACCAACGGTACAATAATCCTGAATCATATCAAGATATTAAAACCATGACAGGCAGGGCGCTTCAGAAAACACCACCGGAAATTTTAGCGTTACTCCAAGCAGGACAGGCTCTATCTCAAGAAGATTTATACCAATTCAACTTCAGTAATCTTGATTTACAAAGCGCCAATTTCCACGCCAGTACGCTGATTAAAGCTAATTTCAGCAACGCTGATTTGCGCTTTGCGGATCTGCAGGGTGCCGACTTGCGGGGGGCGGATTTGCAAGGAACTATTTTAAGAGATGCCAACTTACAAGCAGCCTGTTTATACCGCGCTGATTTAAGTGGGGCAGATTTGAGTCAAGCCAATTTAACCGGCACCAAACTGCAAGGTGCCCGGTATGATAGTCAGACGATTTTTCCGGAGGGATTTGCTTACAAATCTTCCGGGGCTATAGGCCCTGGTGCGAATCTCAATGGCGCCGCTCTAAACACCGCCAACTTACGCTATGCAGATTTGCAGGGTGCCAACTTATTGGGAGCTTACTTGGGCGGAGCAGACCTGACGGGGGCAAATCTTCAGGGGGCACGTCTTTCCAGCGCTGACTTGCGGAAAGCCTTCCTCGTGGGGGCTTATTTACGCAATGCTCGCTTGAATGGCACCAATCTGGCGGGTGCAGACTTGCGGGCTGCAGATATGACAGATGTGGAATTTGAGCATCTAGAGAGCATTGCTGGAGCAGATTTTACAAGAGTGCAAGGACTCAGCCAGCAGATGCGATCGCGCCTTTTGAGCCACGACCCCCAGGAATTAGATACAAGCCATTCGTTGACACGCAAAACCACACGAGACAGCTTGAAGCAACACTGATTTCATCAAGACTTTTCTGCCGTCCAATCTTGCTTACGCAGCGCCAGAAAAGTAGCAATACCTTTAGAAAATCCCGGTGGATCGGGACGAACATACTGCGGAAATTCCTCATAGTGACGCCACTCCTCTGAGGAATTATGGCGCAGGTGCAAAACCCGCTCCTCTCCTTCCAGTTTCCACAGCATTTGTCCCCCAGTTGGGATCTCACTCATCGCTTTCTCCTAATAAACTATGGTTAGCTCGAACCAACGTTGACAGGTTAATCGGTAATTTTTGTCAACATCAATGACGATTATTGTAAACATTTTTATTAAAAATGGCAGAAGCGATGCATAAGTCAACTTGGATTTAGGGGAGCAAATCTTCCATTGCCGCCCCAACGACACGATGATCCTGATCTTGTCTCAGTTGCGCTAAAGCTTCCTTAGCTGTGGGGGTATTAAAATGCTTCAAAGCATAGGCAACCCGTACCCGAATGCGTGGGGAGTCGGAATTTTTGAGGTTCAGTAGCTCGGACAAACCTGCTCCAGACTGAGGAGAACCTGCCAGTGCCCCCAGCGCATCTACTGCGTCTTCCTGCACGGCTGCATCTTCCCCTGCTAGTCCCTGGATACAGACCTCCAGCAGTTCGTCTGGACAATCTAATTCCACCAAGGCTGCTAGGATGCTGCGACGCAGCAGCCAGTGATCGTCGCGGAAAAATGCTTGCACCAAATGAGCAGCGGAAATTTTACCAAATAAGGATAGGGAGTTAGCAGCTTCAGCTCGGACGTTGGGTGTGTCATCAAACGTGAGAATCTGCAACAGAGCCGCAAAAGATTCGGAGGTCTTTTGCTTGCCCAATTCTCTAGCAACAAACGATCGCACCAGAAATTCTGGGTCTTGGACATGTCTGGTGAGGATAGGAACAGCGACATCAGTGGGATAATCTTTCAGCGCAGAGATTGCCTTGAGACGATATTGAAAATCGGAGTTTTGTAAATCAGTTTCGATTTGATGCAGTTCCATAGGTACAGGAGTTAGTCAGGTTTCTTTATAAATCTTGACACTGAAGGTAGCCCCCATTATTAGAAGATTGATGTTGTCAAACGAGGAAAACCGAAGGCTTCATCGGTGATGGATATTACAGAGTTTGTAGCGAATTCAATTGGGCGGTGGCGATCGCAGCGCAGTGCCCATCATTTGGCGTTTGGTCACTTTGAAGCCGTAAAGTCGGAGATTGACATTGTTGCTCTCTCCCCTGATGAGCAGGCAGTAATTGACCTGTGCAAAACTTATAATATTGACCCAGGGACAGTGGTTTCCCCATTCCGGATGAGTTGGTCAGGTCAATCGGATTGGGACGAAGCTGAAGTCCTGGAAGGCAGTTGTATCCTGGTTCCCGTTCCCGACCCCAAACTTCCCAACCGGGGGAAACTCCTCCGAGACCAGGGCTATGCGGAAACAATTGCAGCGGCCGGGGACTATTATTTAACGGAAGACGGCACGTTTGTTTTAGTGACTGCCTACGATCGCGCTGCCGCTGAAGAAAAAATCTGGTTTGTCAACCCCAATGTTCGCTGTCGAGTGTCTCTGATTAAAACCAGTGCGGGAACAGGGGTAGTAACTGCCTCCTTTTCCTCAGAAATTCGCTCCTGAAATCAAACATTAAGATTGAGTTAATCCTATCCGATAATGACTAGTTTGCCGCATAATTCTGAGGATGCACCCAATGATTTAGTCACTCTAGCTCATTGGATGGCAGGAGATTTTAGCAATTACAAACAGGCGTTTGAAAATCCGAAAAATTACGCGCATATTCATGTATTCTTTCGTCCATTATCCTTTGAGTTTTTCTCTGGGATTGGGTTCTATTCCGAACAGGTATATGACTATGATTTGTGGAGTCCTTATCGTCAGGGAGTGCATCGACTTGTTGATGAGGGAGACCAGATTTACATCGAAAACTACAGCTTAAAAGATGCATTTCTCTACGCAGGTGCGGCTCGTGAATTAAGTATCCTCAAAACGATAACTCCAAATTGCATCGAACGGCGATATCACTGCTCGATGATATTTAAGCGCGACGGAGATTTATTTCGCGGGAGTGTAGAACCAGGTAATCAATGTTTGATTAACAAAAAAGGGTGCCAGACTTACCTAGTGAGCGATGTGGAAATCACAGAAAATACCTGGGTGAGTCTAGATAAAGGACTGGATGTGAATACGCACGAACAGATTTGGGGTTCTACTTTTGGTCCGTTGCGCTTTGAAAAACGGCAGAGTTTCGCCGAGGAAATTCCAGTAATCTCATCTTCGGCAGATTAATCCTATCATGTCCAGAGAAATATCCCTAGCAGATCGGCAAAAAATCTGTTAATCTCAGTACGGAGTAAAATTGCTCTAAAAATTGCCGAGTTAATCATACTAAGTAAGTCGGCGTAAAAAATTCAAGGTTTGTAGTAAGCGCAAAGAGCGAAGACAGCGCTTACTACAAGCGATGGTAACATTTTTTTTGTCAAGTCATGAAAATCCCGTATAAATCTCTAGAAAAACCTAAATCCTCTGAAACTTATGCTCCGCCACTGGATGATGAGTTTTACGCCCAGAGTTATGAGCTACGCAAAGCAGCTTCAACGATGACATCTGCGGCGATTGAGTGGTTTCGCAATAATCTAACGGTATTGCTTGAGGGAAATCATTCACTCCCCGCCCTATAAGGGCGGGGAGTGTCAAAGAAAAACGATACCTTTTCTGTACTTAGTATTGGCAGTGGGGAGGGAGATATTGATATCGAAATTATCAAGAGCCTTATCCCTAAGCTTAATCCACGGTGGAAGCGGTTAAGATATGTAGCACTTGAACCTAACCCTATCCATAGCGATCGCTTTCTACAACGGCTTGCTCAAACATCTTTCGACGAGAATGTAGAAGTTTCCGTGCGTGACGAATACTTTGAAACCTGTCAGTTTGCCAGGGAAGCACAGTATGATTTGGTTCTTTTGAACCATGTTTTATACTACTTTGACAAACCCTACCAAGCGATTCAGAGCGCCCTAAATCAAACGAAAAAGGGTGGACGGGTGGTTATTGTTCACCAAACAGCTACAGGTATCCCTCAAATCCAGTGCGAGCATATGCTGGAAGTCAAAGGGAATCAAAATGAGATGTTCACAGCAGAGGACATTAGAAATTTACTGGATACTCAATCCCATCAGTATCAGTTTCACCATATCGATGCTCATCTGGATGTAACGGAATGTCTCCAGCAATCAGAGTCTGGGGTAAAAATTATGTCCTTTTGTCTGGAATGCGATTTGCGCCAGCTAAGGGAAGCAAAATTTACCAAGATTCTACAAGCATTTTGGCGTTTGGCTGAGATTGAGGACAGTGGAAAAGCATTTATACGAGAACCGATTGGAGTTTTTGTCCTGCCATCTCCAAGTATTACTATTCCAGAAAGGAAACCAGAAGACAAAGATCCAGTAATTGATTATTGGCAGCTTACACACCATTTTGACTGGTCGGAAACCTTCTGCTTACAATATCATCGAGGACAAAAGCCATCTCTTAGATTACTGGATGTTGCCTGTGGTACGGGGCGTTGGTTGCAAGCTTTTCATTCGACACCCTGAAGTTAATTCCCTCAATGATTATGTTGCTGTCTCCGAAATTCCTATCATCAATGCAGGGAATGGTTGGAGAGAGAAAGGAGCGGAACATCCGACACAAGCACTTCTTGATCTCTACACCATAAAAAAAGAACTTGGTTTTCTTGAAGATCGAAAGATTCTTTTAATTGGTGATATGAATGCACGGGTAATCCGCTCCTTCGTAAAAGCTTGTGGTCAATTTTCTGGCATCAAACTCTACTTGCTTTCTCCAGAGCAACACTGGATATCGCCCCAAGATGAAGAAGAGTATCGCAATAGAAAAATATATTATCAGAGAATACATACTCTTGATGATATATTGGAGGAAGTTGATGTCATTTATCAGAATAGTGTTTCAGAAAAACGTACAGATACTGTTCCTGAAAATATTCGATTGACGCAGAACAAGCTCCAAAAGATTAAGGATGAGGCAATTGTGTTGCATTCCTTTCCAAGATCTGGAGAAATGGCAAATGATGTGGATAACTTGCCCCAAGCCAAATATTTTATTCAAGCAAGAAACGCTGTCCCTGTAAGAATGGCTTTACTAACATGGATTTTTGGTCATGAGATTGATCAAGCAAAATTTGAGTAAATTGTTTGCTTCTGATACCTTCTTCGATAAGGTCAGAAATAAGCTAATTAGGAAACTTTCGCTATGTCAGTGAATTTATTAAATTCTTTCCCAAAAACCACAACCAATTTTTATTTACCGCGTCTTAATTCAACTTGCTAACCTTTGAGCAATTCACCCTATTTATCTGGATTGTTTTGCTACTGAATAACGCAAAGCTCCAAAAAATTATTTCTTTTTCTTCAAAAAGTTCTTGACTTTAGAGACTTTCTCTGTTTTAGAGTAAAAATATAGAAATAAAGGATATGGAACGCTATCATTAAAGTGCCTTATCCTAAACCCCGTCCTTAAGGACGGGGTATTTTTGTTATACATTTGAGGAATTACATATTCAAACAATTGGAGCAGCAATTTTGTTATCAAACAAAAGCTCAATAAATATGTTTAAAAAATTAGGATTTGTCGTTAGAGAAATTATGTATAAATCATGGACTATGCCTAACGGAGACCTAGAAGATATGGTATTAATGGAATTGACATGATATGATTTTTTTTTAAGAGGATGGCTGAAAAGTTTTGGGCGGTTAAAACCGCAACTACACAAACGAAGTCCACCTCCGTGGACTTCACGTTAAATTAGGTATTTCAAACCCGCGCAGGCGGGTTTTGCATGTGTGGTTCCGCGATTTCTAATCGCCAGGGCGAGTATTTAATTAGACTTCTCAGACATCCTCTAAAAAAATCAGTATTAATTGCTTATGAATATGCTAAAAGCTAGCGCTGCTCAAAATCTTCTCACCATCGACTCCTCCCATTGGAGTGGGATTTTACAGCAATTACTCGACGGTGAATCTCTTTGCGTTTCCCAAGCGTCCGATTTAATGCAAGGCTGGTTAACGGAAGCTATTCCCCCTGTGTTATCTGGTGCGATTTTAGCAGCGATGCAAGCCAAGGGAGTATCCGCTGCTGAGTTACTGGGAATGGTCGAGGTTTTATACTCCCAATCTATCAAACCAACCTTACGTGACACAGTTGTTGGTGATTTCCCGCTGGTGGATACTTGCGGTACTGGTGGAGATGGTGCCTCCACGTTTAATATTTCCACATCTGTGGCGTTCACCGTTGCAGCTTGTGGGGTAAAAGTTGCTAAACATGGGAACCGTTCCGCGTCTGGTAAAACTGGTTCGGCTGATGTCTTGGAAGCTTTAGGAGTTAATCTAGGAGCAGATAAGGAAAAAACTCAAGCTGCACTAACAGAAGTGGGGATTACTTTTTTATTTGCACCAGATTGGCACCCTGCTCTCAAAGCGATCGCACCGTTACGAAAAACCCTGAAAGTCCGCACAGTTTTTAATCTCCTCGGTCCTCTACTCAACCCCCTGAAACCGACAGGACAAGTAATTGGGATTAATAACCCTAAACTTATAGAGATTTTTGCTCAAGTTCTCCAGCAACTGGGAACTCGTCGCGCAATTACGCTTCACGGACGGGAAAAATTAGACGAAGCGGGATTGGGAGATAAAACTGATTTAGCAATACTCTCCAACGAACAAATACACCTGCTAGAACTAGACCCACAAGAGTTAGGTTTAACCCCAGCCCCAATTAGTTCCTTAGCAGGTGGTGATGTCCAAGAAAATGCAGAGATTCTCAAAGCAGTACTGCAAGGTAAAGGTACTAAACCTCAGCAAGATGTGGTGGCTTTAAATGCAGCTTTAGCACTGTACGTTGGCGAAATTGTTACGGATAGTGAAGATTATTTAAATACTTTTGCTAATGCAGTAAATCTCGCTCAAGATGTGCTTAACAGTGGAGAAGGCTGGAGGAAATTGCAGGGCTTAGCGCAGTTTTTGAAGTAGGGAATGGGGCATGGGACATGGGGCATGGGGCATGGGGCATGGGGCATGGGGCATGGGGCATGGGGCATGGGGCATGGGGAATGGGGCATGGGACATGGGGCATGGGTAATAAAAACTATTCCCTGTTCCCTGTTCCCTAATCCCTAATCCCTAATCACTTTAAAACACCCAAAAGCGCGGGGGCTTCAACTTCAGAAATTTTAGGAGCCTCTAATCCCTGACCATAAACATGGGGATTGGTTTCGGCGATTTGGGTATAAGCTTGACGAACCTGAGTATTGACTGCCACAGTCTTGGCATCGTACATCTGCATAGCCAGTTTAGGGTATAACCCGATGGCGATAATTGGCAGGATAAAACAGGCTGCGATAAACAATTCCCGTGGTTTGGCATCATTATAAACGGACTGGCTAGGCAGGAGACAGTCAGTACCAAAGCAAACCGTTCCCTCATCTTCCTGGTTTTCTACAGCAGCGTTACCAATATCACAGGTGTTTTTTGCACCAGAACCGAAAAATACTTGTCGCAACAAGTTAAGCAGATAGATGGGGGTGAGGATAACTCCGACAGCAGCCAGGAATACTGTCACTGAGGAGAAAGTGGAACTGTAGATGTCGCTGGTGGTCAACCCAACGAAAACGGCGATTTCGCTAGCAAAGCCACTCATACCGGGGAGAGCTAGAGAAGCCATTGCACCGATTGTAAAGATAGCAAACACTTTCGGCATTGCCTGACCAATACCGCCCATACTATCCATTGACATGGTGTGGGTGCGATCGTAAGTTACACCAGCCAGGAAGAACAATACTGCTGCTATTAAACCGTGGGAAATCATTTGTAGCATTGCACCGCTGACCCCGATATCGGTGAAGGAGGCAATACCGAGCAGTACAAACCCCATGTGGGAAACGGAAGAAAAAGCGAGGCGGCGCTTCATGTTAGTCTGAGCAAAGGAATTCAGCGCGCCATAGATAATATTAACAACCCCCAGAATTGCCAATATGGGTGCAAAGTAAATATGAGCATTGGGAAGTAGTTCCATATTCAGGCGAATTAATCCATATCCGCCCATCTTTAATAACACACCAGCCAATATCATCGAAACAGGAGCCGAAGCTTCTCCATGAGCGTCAGGTAACCAGGTGTGCATGGGGAACACAGCCAACTTGACACCAAAAGCAATCAGCAATCCAGTATACAAGAGCAGTTCTAGAGCGATTGGGTAATTCTTCATACCCAGGTCAACCATATCAAAGCTGATATTACCGCCACCGTAGAGAGCCATTCCCAGCCCTGCTACCAGAATAAATATTGAAGCTAAGGCAGTATAAAGTAAAAATTTTGTGGCGGCGTAGCGACGCTTTTGACCGCCCCAAATAGAGACTAGCAAGTAAACAGGAACCAACTCCAGTTCCCACATAATGAACAGTAACAGCACGTCTTGGGCGACGAACACCCCTATTTGTGCTGAATAAAGAAGCAGCATGAGAAAATAGAATAGCCTTGGCTTGCGGTCAACTTGCCAAGCTGCAAAAATCGACAGGGTTGTCACTAGTCCCGCTAGCAGCACAAGCGGAACCGACAGCCCATCCACGGAAACTGCCCAAGACAGTCCTAAAGTCGGCATCCAGGCATACTTTTCCACGAGTTGAAAAGTCGGGTTGCTCACATCGTAATGCTTCCAAAAGGCGTAGCACATCAAAACAAAGTCCGCGATACCCACGCCGAGTGCATACCAACGCACGCGCTTACCTTCTTTATCCGGTAGCACGGGGATGATAAAGGAAGCAATAAGTGGGAACAGGACTATCGCGGTAAGCCAGGGAAACCGATCCGCTATCATGTCAATAAGAAAAAATACTTACTCAGTTAATAAAGTCATTGTACTAACTTCTGTAAACATTTGCGAATAAATCTTTCTTAGGTATAAGTATAGATTTTTGTCTATGCCACTTAGCGCAATTACCAGTAAGTAAGTTATATATGCTGATGATTTGAATCAGCTACACAAGGTAGGGGCAATATAGGTTTGTGGATTGAGAATATTTGCTGCCACCTGATTAAAACCGTCAAGCTGAGTGTACTAGCATTTGCAGTTGCCATTGCCTGTATCTGTTCTGATTTTCCCAACAATTCCTTGTTTCTATGATGATGCTAGGAAACTGCTGAGCAAAAGATCAGTTTGGAGTTGCATTAGTTGCATTAGCTAATGGCTAACTGCTCTTGACAAATAATTTATTTTATGTTAAGAGCTTAAAAGGTAATTTCCGGGAGCTAAGAACTCGTTTGAGACGGGAAGCTAAGCGAGAAAACCGACGATAGGTCTTACGCACAGCATTCAAGACAAAGTAGGGTATCCGCAATCCCAGAGGAGACAATAGGGGGCGATACAGCCAATAATATGCCTTCTTAAGGTTATCCCACTTGGAGCAGGTATCCTCATGTAAGAAGTCTGAAATATCCACCACCAGTCCCCGACCTTGGTACATCATCACATTGCGTCCGTGGACATCATGGGGATATAAACCACGCTTGCGAGCATAATCTAGAGCGGCATCGATGTCTTCAATCACCCGCTTTGGTATCCGCAGACCACGGTGGATGCAGTCGTAGAGCGTCACCCCATACAGCCGCTTCAAGACTAAGAAATTAGCTCCAGCATATAGACATTCCGAGAAGGCTGGATGGGAACCGAGACGGCGGTAAACTTCCACTTCTTCCTCGAAACCGGGACGACCGGGGGCGTAAATTTTCACCACTAGGTCAGGAAAGTCAGGATGATAGACTACCACAGCGTAGTTTCCCGCCCCTATCAGCCTCCAGGGATTGGGAAGACGGCGGACTTCTACAGGATCGTAGGGGTTGACACTTTCAATTTGGAATTTGGGAAGTAGTTGTTTGTGGACACTCTCGATTAACCAATTGATGTGTGATTTCTGCATATTGGGTGTCTTAAAGTAGCAAAGCTGAAACCGCCATGCAATAGCTACAACGTTTATATAGCAAATTCTTCCCTGCTTAATAAAAGTTCATAAACTATAAAAATTTACCTTTTAATTAGAGGTGAATATTCTCCAAACCGCCAACGCACCTCAGCCTGATGACCCCGCAGAGTGGCTAATTCTTCACTCTGCAAGTTCCAGAGTTTGACGGTTCTGTCGGGGTTTCATGTTGATAGTCAGATGCTACCAAGAATTCAGTAAGCGATCGCGTATCGTTCTCAAGTGCGGTGGTTCATCCTGTACAGCCCAATTTTCGATAATGTGCGATCGCACAATTCCCGCTACCCAATCCGCATCTACTAACTCTGGTAAAACCTTTTACCAAATAAACGGAATCAACCGGCTGCTTGATTGTTGGTAATCAGCAAAATCCGGATATTTGGTGGTCATAGACTGTTCTTTTTGAGACATGCGTTGCAGGTAGAGAAGTAACACCGATGCAGGTACCAAATAAGCCCAGATAGAACCAGCCACCACACTAAAACTCAGATACCGCAACAAATCACCAAAGTAATTAATGTTGCGAGAGAATCGCCAGATGTTGTCACGAACTAACCCTGCACCAAATTGCTTGGCGGTAAGCTTTTGTACATCGGCGCTGGCATTAATCAGACTGCCGAAAATGTAAAGTAGCAATGCTACAGATGCGGTGGACATAGACAGGGAAACGGGGTTAGTAAATGCTAGGTATCCTGGCAATACGTAAAAAACCCCAACAAATAATAGTATGAAAACGAACCCAAAAGCGTTCACAGGCTCATTAAATAACTGTCGTCGTTGAGGGTAAAACCACTGTTCCACCAACCACCAGACACAATAACTAGCATGGAGACAAAGGTAGATTACCTGTCGCCAATCTTTGATACCAAAGAAGATAGCAAAGACAATCATCCACAAAATTGGCAATGCTTTGGCGATATTAACCGCCGTCAGTACCGTTAAACCAGTTTTCTCACCGTTGACAGTATTCTGCATTGGCTTACCGACACACTTCTAATAAAATGGCTTATTCTTATGTTCGCCGATTCACTAGAGTAGTGCTAGCCTGGTCAGTTGGCACCAGCAACACTTCGCTGATATTCACATGAGATGGTCGGGTAACACAGAAAAACACCACATCCGCCACATCAGCACCTGTGAGAGGCTTTAGTCCCTGGTAAACTTTAGCAGCGCGTTCCGTGTCACCATGAAACCGGACTTCGCTAAATTCCGTTTCCACCATCCCAGGGTCAATGCAACTAACGCGGATGGGGGTACCCAAAAGGTCTTGCTTCAAGCCTTCGGAAATTGCTCTCACGGCTGCTTTAGTACCACAATACACATTACCTCCTGGGTAAGTTTGGCGTCCGGCGATGGAGCCAATATTTACCACATGACCCCGACCGCGACTCACCATTCCAGGTACTACATAGCGCGTGAGGTAAAGCAACCCCTTGATATTGGTATCAATCATTTCCTCCCAGTCTAGGAAGTCACCCTCATGCAACTTGTCTAAACCACGACTTAGACCAGCGTTGTTAATTAAAACATCGATATGTGACCATTGTGGGGGTAAATGAGAAATTGCAGCTTCCACAGCAGCGCGATCGCACACATCCAACTGCAGCAGATGGATATCGCTGTGGAATTCTTTGCTCAATTCCTCTGCCAATTGCTGCAAGCGTTCTGCTCGGCGTGCTGCTAAAATCAGTCTTGCACCCGCTCCAGCAAAAACCCTAGCACAAGCAGTGCCAATACCACTACTTGCACCAGTAATCAAGACAATTTGATTTTTAGTCATTAGTCATTAGTCATTAGTCATTAGTCATTAGTCATTAGTTATGGGGAATGGGTAATTTATTCCTTGTTTTCCTTGTCCCCAATCCCCAGTCCCCTTATCTTCTTGGTTTTTGGGGAGTAGCGGGACGGTTGCGACCACCAACAACTTGCAAGCGCTGAGTTATCATCGTCATACCTTCACCGCGCACGAGTACCGCAGAAATCCAGCGATTTTCTGCCTGATTAGGAGCGCGACCCACTTTAAACAAACCCCCAGAGGTCAATAATTCTAAATCTACGGGTGTGGGATTAAGATATTTATCTGCTTGGATGGGTTCATCAATTGCCGCACCCAGGAGATAATCATCACCCAATGGTTCTTGGACAACAGCATCAAAGTTATACTGCTGACCTGCATTAACGCGCTCTGGTAATTTGATGTCAACCGTTGGTGGTTTAGCGCCAGAAGTTAAGACAGTCCGTTCTGATAAAATTTCTTGACGGACGATTTTGCCCCCTTCAAGCCGCTGACGGGATTTAATTGTAGAGTTGAGCGCCATATTGTTGGTACTAGCAGCAGCACCAGTGATGGTAGTAACGCTTTCAACCACCAGAGCATTACCTTCCCGCTTCCAAGATTGGACTTGGGTGCGGTACTGCAAATTGGGATAGCGCTTCCACAGAGAAGATAAAGCTTTTTCCATGTTCTGGCGGTTGATGCCGTCGGAATTAGTAAAGCTGGGGCTGTAAAATTGCAATACCCCCTTGATATCACGCCTCGTAGCAGCAGTATCAACTTGTGTTAATAGATTTCTTAGCTCAGTTGGTGCATTGTTGGCTGTTTGGGCGTTAACCCTATGAGTAGCAATTGTAAAACCAAGGGTGAACAGCAGCAAAATTAACCAACGATGTGGTGAAAATTTAGCTTGACCTTGCAGCAGGAAAGTGAAAAAGTTACGCATCAGTGGTAGTTTGGATAGTTGATTAGATACCGCGAGAATGGTTTGATCTTAAGTTAACCTGGGCGCTGAGTCTCCACAGACAGGAATGAACAACTCACCGACAAAATTATTAATTGCTGCTAGCGGTACTGGTGGACATTTGTTCCCCGCGATCGCACTTGCTGAACAATTGCCAGATTACCAAATTCAGTGGCTGGGTGTCCCCAATCGCTTGGAAACTCAGCTTGTCCCCCAAAAATATCCCCTGAATACCATCGCTGTAGAAGGGTTTCAATCCCGCTTTGGACTGGGAACAGTGAAAATTTTCACCCGACTCATCGGTTCTGTCCTCCAAGTCCGTAAGTTACTGCAAAAGGGTAAATTTCAAGGTGTGTTTACCACAGGTGGTTATATAGCAGGTCCGGCTGTCATGGCTGCGCGTTCCCTGGGTTTACCCGTAATTCTCCACGAGTCTAACGCCCTACCAGGTAAGGTGACACGATTTTTGGGACCCTGGTGTAGTGCTGTGGCTGTCGGGTTTGATGTGACAGCGAAGTATCTCGGTAAGGCACAAACTGTTTACACGGGTACTCCAGTACGGGAACAGTTCCTAGAAACAACAGGTAAGTTAGATTTAGCGATTCCGTCAGGGGCACCGTTAATTTTGGTCTTTGGTGGTTCTCAGGGTGCCGTTGCGGTGAATAAGTTAGTCCGCGAATCTGCCAGCGCTTGGTTTGATACTGGGGCGTATGTCGTACATTTAACGGGGGATAATGACCCAGAGGCGCATAGTTTGCAGCATCCGCAGTATATTTCCCTGCCGTTTTATAGCGATATGGCACCGCTGTTGCAGCGAGCGAATTTGGCAATTAGTCGTGCTGGTGCTGGTAGTTTGACGGAATTGGCGATTACAGGAACACCGGCGATTTTGATTCCTTACCCGTTTGCAGCGGAAGACCATCAATCATACAACGCCCAGGTGTTTACTTCCGCGAATGCCGGATTATGTTTTCAGCAGCAGGAGTTAACGGCTGAGATTTTACAACGGGAGGTGTTAAGTTTGTTGCAGTCTCCTGAGAAGTTGCAGGAGATGGGTGAGAAAGCACGCTTGATTGCGGTGCGTGATAGTGCCCAAAAGTTAGCGCAGTTGGTGCGGGAGGTGGTCAGATGAACCGCCAAGGTGCCAAGGGCGCCAAGAGCAAAGAAGGGAGAAGAAGAGGGGAAGAGAGGGGAGAGGGTTTATGATTGACGAATAATTCCTTGATGCTACAGAGGCATCTGGATTTATTCGTGGAATCAATCCTACATCCAAAATCCAAAATTGTGGATGAGTTACGTTGAGAAAATCAATCATATTTTGCAACCTGCTAAGTCGGTCAGTCCGTTGGTGGTAGATTTGTTTGCGGGTTGTGGGGGTTTATCTGTTGGGTTTGAAGCTCAGGGTTTTGCAACTCATGGTTTTGAATTAGATGCTGACTGTTGTGCTACTTACAGAAGAAATTTACAAGGGAAGTGTCATCAAGTTACCCTGACATCTGACACAGAATTACCACCGGCTACTGTGTTAATTGGTGGACCCCCCTGTCAACCTTTTAGTGTGGGGGGAAATCAAAAGGGTTTGTCAGATTCACGGGATGGGTTTCCGATTTTTATTAATGCAGTAAAAAAGCTGCGTCCGGAGATTTGGTTGTTTGAAAATGTCAGGGGTTTGCTTTATAAAAATAAGTGGTATTTGGATGAAATTGTCACGGCTCTGGGAAATTTAGGTTATATCGTTGAAGTTAAATTATTAAATGCTGTTGATTTTGGAGTTCCGCAAAATCGTGAACGTTTGATAGTAGTTGGGCATAAAGGAAAATATAAATTTCCGCAATTATTTGAAAATAAAGTTACTGCTGGTGAGGCTTTAGGAGAACTTGCTGTTTTAGCTCCCCCAGAATCAAAGTTTCTCACTCCTAGCATGGATGAATATGTGGCAAAGTACGAGAAAGCATCTTCTTGTAAACGTCCCCGCGATTTACATTTAGATAAACCAGCGAGAACTTTAACCTGTAGAAATTTAGCTGGTGCTACTGGTGATATGCAGAGAATTAAACTTCCTGATGGGAGGAGAAGGCGGTTATTTTTAAGAGAAGCTGCTCGGTTACAAAGTTTTCCTGACTGGTTTGAATTTGTCGGGAGTGAAACGAGTTGTTTTAATCAGGTGGGTAATGCAGTTCCGCCGTTATTTGCCTTTCATTTAGCTGGGAGTGTGCGGGAATATTTACAATCTAAAGCTTTGAGTTTAGGCTTAAATAGTGATGCAAAAAAGCCTCTATGGAACAACTTTCTCTACCATTAAATTTGCCTAACACCTCTGCTAATGAAGTCACATGGTTCCAAAACATATTGGACGTGCTTGGTGTTAGTCGTGGTGCTGGTTGGTGCGATAAATTTGGCTTATCTTTGCGTCAGTGGCTGATGCAGCATGGTCATACTCCCATTAAAACGCTAAGCTTATTTTCTGGGGGTGGGGGATTAGATATTGCATTTCATGATGCTGGCTTTGACATTGTTCAGATGGTTGAAGTTGAAGCCAAGTATGTGCAGACGTTAGCACAAAATTCAATGCCAGGAAAATGGCTGGATAATTCTAAACCAATTTGCGTTGATATTAGAGAATATTTTCCCCATCCAGAGCTAGAAGTAGATTTCATAATTGGGGGACCTCCTTGTCAAAGTTTCTCCGCTGCTGGACGTCGTGCTGCTGGAGTTTCGGGAACTAAGGATGCTCGCGGTATACTGTTTCAAGAGTATGTGCGATTACTCAAAACTCTCAAGCCAAAAGGCTTCTTATTTGAGAATGTCTATGGTATTACCGGAGCTAGAAATGGTAAAGATTGGCAGGAAATCCAAAATGCTTTCAAGGAAGCGGGATATAGTATTTATTTTCGGATTCTAGATGCAGCTGATTATGGTGTACCGCAGCATCGAGAACGGTTGTTTATTGTGGGATTAAAAGAAGGTAATTATCTTTTTCCCTATCCAACTCATGGTTCCGACTCTCCTGGTAATGAACCTTTCTATACAGCCCAAGAAGCAGTTGCAGGAGTTGATATATCGGGTGCTGAAGTAGGAATTAGCGGTCGTTATGGATATTTGTTGAATGATATTCCACCGGGACTAAATTACAGTTTTTACACAACAGAAATGGGACATCCTAACCCAGTGTTTAGCTGGCGTTCCAAGTTTTCTGACTTTCTCTATAAAACTGACCCGGAAATGCCTGTGCGGACTATTAAAGCACAAGGAGGGCAATACACAGGTCCTTTTAGCTGGGAAAACCGTAGATTTACAATTGCTGAACTCAAGCGACTGCAAACCATTCCTGACGTTTATGAAATTGTCGGAAATCGTCAAGTTTGTATTGAACAAATTGGGAATTCAGTACCGCCACAACTTGGTAGAATTTTAGCTTTGAGTATTTTGGATCAAGTGATGGGAGTTGCGCTACCATTTCCCATGCAATACTTACCAACAACCAAGCAATTAGGGTTTAGACAGCGCAAGCGTCAATTAACGGAAAGATATGCTCAAAAAGCGAAGGAAGCCATTGCTAACTTAGATATTACGAGACAATTAAATTCAAATTCATCTACCTCTGTTGGTCTTACTCAGGGACAAGTAGTGCGCTTCTTGTCTGCTGATTTTGCTTGGACTGAAGATAAACTTCCTCACAGCATTAAGATAAATCTGAAATATGATTTAAATGATTTTTGCTGGAGTATTACAGCACAGAATGATGATAGATTGCAAGAAGAAAATAAATTGTTTATTCATGTATTTCCCTCAAGCAAAAATGAGAAATGGTCGTTAGTTACTAACAAAGTAATGCTATGCGCTAACGATTTAGACCTACATTTGTTTACAGCACTTTGGAAAGCTTTTGAGGAAAAACTAACTGAAGTCACTGGTATGGCTGATTTAGTTCAGTTGTCTGGTTATTATCAGTACAAACCGCGAATTAGTGGAGTAATGAATTTTCAAACGGGATTAAAAGTTAATCTATTTTGGCGTGTTGTTCAATGTGTGGTTAGAGGAATAGGGGTTGCAACTCAACTATCAGCTAAAGAGTTAGCATCCCTATGGGGAGTGGAAACAGAAAATGTGTTTTCTTACCTTCACTCCTTACGCAGCATGGGTTACGAAGTTAGAAACTATAACACAAACCCTCAAATTACAAAAGGAGAGTATCTAATTCCCTATGCGTTTCCGACACTCACACCGAGAAGCGTACAACTGAGAAAAAATTTAGGCACTACTGATGAGTGAGCTACATTTACGGGTATTTCGAGATAAAAGTGAGCTTGTATTACCTGATGGTACTGCACAAGTTTTCTTAGAAGGTGCTATGAATCAGTCAGCTAGACTGAGATATCAAAAAATTACTAGCGAACTGGCTAATGGTTATTTAGAAAGACAAATTATTCATTGTCGCGATAATGCAGCCGAAATTGATTTTTTACAATTAAACCAGAACCATATCGATACTTTAAAAAAACTTGTGGATTCAATTACTAGTGAAGTAGGAAGAGCGCTGGTTGGTTTAACTATTATGCAGTTATGCATCAAAGCAATTGAACCTACACAAAGCATCAGGCTACATAAAGGTAGTACTAGCAGAAGTAGTTTTTCATGGCAAGACGGAATATCCATGCGCTCTTTGGATAAGCAATATATCACTCCTACACTGCGTCAATATGATTTGTTAAGACTAAACGCAGATGGGATTATGATGACACGCAGCCTTGCGGAAAATTATCCTTATTCACCAGTTTATAAAGCTAATCTTAGAGGCGCTCGTCGGGAATGGCTTACTATTGTAGAAGCCATTGAGACTAACGAAATACATCCGGAAGTCGCGTTACAATATTTATTATCTCAACTTCTGAACCAGGCAAAAGCTTTCAGAAATTTAGCATTACAAACATTAGAGACTCTCAATAATTTTTTAGCATTACCAGAACAAATAACTCAGGAATTTATAACTGAAATTATCTTAAGGCATATTAATGAATCTGATTATGCAGCAAGAATTATGGAAATTGCTATGCATAGTTTGTTTCAATCTATGCAAGAATATCAAGTTTTTCCGGATGGAGCATTAAAACCTCTTTCACAAATGCGCTCTGCTAACAAAAAACACGGCAATATAGGTGATATTGAAATATTGGAATCTAGACAGATTATTGAAGCATGGGATGCAAAATATGGTAAAGTATACTTACGGGATGAACTGGAAGAACTAGCAGAAAAGCTTGAATTACACCCAACAGTTACATTAGCTGGATTTGTAACCAGTATAGAACCTGAACGACGCCCAGAAATTATATCTCGATGTCAAGAAATTGAAGATGAGTTTGGTATATCTCTAGAGATTCTGACATTTAGAGATTGGGTGAAAAATCAATTTAGTCGAGCCATAGTAACTGGTATGGTAGGTGAAGCAGAATTAGCAAAGGCTTGGATTACAGCACATACTGAATCGTTATCGCAAAGACGCAGCGATATTGCTCCCATTGATGAACCATGCTATCAGTGGCTTAACAATTTAAAAACAATTCTCGATAATTTTTAACCCCCATGTCCCAACCCAAACCCCCAAACATCTGGCAATATAAACCCTGGTGGTGTCAACCTTGGTCAATTCTCCTTACGGGTATCACTATCATTACCACTAGCTGGCTAATCTTCAAAACCCTCTGGTTAACAATTATCGTCGCTATCCCCATACTGACATGGATGGGCTTTTTCTTGCTTATCTATCCCCAATTAGTCATCAACAGCGGGATGTTGGACTCTCATCAAGATTAAGTATAATAATTAACTAAATTTTCTGACTAACTAACCTGATATCAGCTAGCATTTCAGGTAGATAAACTATTTATATTGAAAACTTATCAATCAACCTCCTAACCCTGAGAGCAATACAGAATTAGGAATTACGAATTATTTGGTGATTCTTGACGACTGGGCTAGCAGGGAATAACATCACTAAACATAACATCCGTATAATTGGGTAGTATTTATCAGTGTATTTACTTTTTTATTGTGTTTTTAGTTTCCCTAACTACTGAGTAAATGCTTGACAGCAACAATATTTTCCTTGTTGCTTTCTACACTAGTTGCTTACTAGAGATTAATATCATGGTATTTGCTGTCTGGTTGCTCCCAACTTCCCTACAGTAAGTAAGTCGAGGCAAAATATCTTAGCTATCCTAAATACATGAATTACGAAACCGCCCGCCAATTTATAATTAACCAAACGATAGGAAATTCTCCCAATCAAGATGCTCTGCTGGTGCGTCTCAAGCAGGGTAAACCACCTGTCCCTGGTCAAATTACCTCTATTTTGTTAGCTCTGAAAGTACTATTTTCCGGTATGCAAGAGGCTACCACCCTTGACCGGGAAATTGCTTACGCTCTTTATTTATTATCTACTCAATCCCAAGCATCCTTTGAAGCCGGACGCAGAAGTGGAGTAGAATGGCCTCCACTACTACGGGAAGATTTACAGCGAATTGCTAAAGCTACTGAAAGCATCTTTGCTGGTGTCTGGCAGACAGTGCATTAAATTAGGGAATAGGGCATTGGACATTGGGCATTGGACATTGGACATTGGGCATTGGCAAAAAATAACTATTCCCCATTCCCCATTCCCCATTACCCATTCCCATCCATCATCCATGTATCCGTTATATCAGTGTGTGCCCCATTCCCCATTACCTATTTCGCAATTCGCTTTCCAGTTTATCTAAGTCGCTGAGTAATAATACTGTGATTTGACCGTTGATGGCTTTACCTTCTGGGGGTTTGGCTATTTCCCACCAGTAAGCAAAGCGATCGCCCACTCGTAATTGTCCCTGTAAAGCTTCTCGGATGGGGTTGTTAGCGCTTCTAGCTTCGTTGATAGCGCTTTCGCTGGGATACTCATACACCACGCGAGCGCGGTCAAAATCTTGGTATATATCCAAACCATATATTATCCGTAGGGATTCTTGCAGACGTTGCTGCGTAATTCCGTTAACTGCATCAAATATAGCTAAACGTTCAGTGCGAATTTTGCTGCGGTCTTCCGTAAATACAACCCTCCCAGGAGGTAGTACGGATGCTTGAAAAATAAACCGCTGGGCTGCTGTATCACTTTTTGTGACCAGCAGTTTTTCTCCACTCCTGGGACGCAGTGTGGGATGAGCTTTTATCCAAGCGGTTACGTCTTCGGTTGTTTGTCCTGGTAAAGCTTGAGCAGCAGGCTGAAACATTACCAAAGAACAAGGAACAAGCAAAAGTGGCAGCAGATGTTTGTGGAACATTTTGAAGGTGGGATTTATTAAGCGGGAATAAAGATGTTATATGATCTTTCCCTCGTCTGCGGACAAAATTTCACGCTCGTAATAGTCATTGGTCATTAGTCAGTAGTCATTAGCTAAATGACTATTAACAGCGTTCACGGAGAAATTGCGACCTTAATTACTTGGCGATTCTTCATATCTTGAAACACTTGCTCTAAATCGGCTAGGGGACGCTGTTCGCTAACTAGCAACTCAAAGGGTATCGTACCACTAGCGATGAGTTCTAGCGCCGCACGGACGTATTTAGGCGTGTTGTGAAACACTCCTTTGAGGGTGAGTTCGCTGTAGTGTAGCTGTTCTGTGTTCACGGTGATGGTGGTATCTCGCGGACAACCGCCGAATAAATTCACTGTTGCACCAGGACGAGCAGATGCGATCGCTGTCTCCCATACTGATGGAACACCAGTAGCTTCAATCACTATATCTGCACCCCAACCCTCTGTCAGGTCTTTCACCACTGTGGGAATATCTGTAATTTTGCGGTGATTGAATGTCTTAATTGCTCCCAGCTTTTTCCCTATTTCCAGGCGAGTTTCATTACCGCCAAACAGAAACACCTCGGCGTTATGCTCGTAAGCTAGGGAAGCGACGAACATCAGCCCAATGGCACCATCGCCGATGACTACTACTCTATCGCTAGGTTTGACGTTGGATCTGGCTACCCCATGCAGTACGCAAGCCAAGGGTTCCGTCATCGCTGCTAATTCGTAGCGCAAGCCATCGGGTATAAGCAGCATATTATACTGCACTATGGGGGCGGGAATCTTGAGATATTGGGCGAAAGTGCCGTTATTCCAAGTTAAATGGGGACAGAGGGAATATTCTTGTTTTTTACAAAAGAAACATTGCATACAGGGGGCTGAGTTATTTGCGACGACGCGATCGCCTACAGACCACCCTGTGACACCTTCACCGATAGCGATAATTTGTCCTGCTGCTTCATGACCAAATAGAGTCGGTAGTTTGAGCATTTTCGCATGTCCACCGCGACGCCACACTTTCAAATCTGTGCCGCAGGTAGTTGCTGCACCAACCGCAATTACCACCTCACCGGGTCTGGGGGTGGGGTCTGCAACTTCCTCTAGGCGTAAATCTTCTTTTCCGTACAGTAACGCTGCTAACACAGCAAATAACCTATATTCCTAGCTCCACCTGATTTTACCAGGGAGCAGGGGGAAAATTGGGAGGCTTTACGCCAAACTAGAGTTAGGGTATCTACAAGCACTGACTCGTCAGGTTACACTGGAAATCTATAGACACGTTAATTATGAGCAACACAAATATTCACTTGAGCGACATCCTAGAACTAGAATTTTTATAACCAATCAATATCACAGTTTATCGATTAAGTTTGACTTGATTTTATAACCTATTTTCTATGCAGATTCATATTAAATTACTGTCAAATCCTCAATGCTGTTAGCCCAGATTAATACATGAGTAAACCATTAGATATCAAGCTTTCAATTGAACTAGCACAGCGCATACCCAAGCTGGACGCGGACTGCTTTCAAAATGCTTATCAAGCAACACTAATCACGCCAGGAGCAATGTATGTACAAGGATTTTTAGTCATAGCTGATCAGCCTGACACCATTTTAGAATATGGCTGGATAGAATTGGATACAAGTCTTGTTGACCCAACCTTTATTCACTGGCAAAAAAATGCTGAGGAACTTTTCTATTTTGCAGCACAAAAATTAACGCTCAAGCAACTGCTCTCAGCCCTTCAAGAAGCGCAAGAAGATTATCCAGAGGATAATCCCTTACCTGTTTATGGCACGACTCCCTACGAGTATTATGGTGAAGTAATGTTAGGCGGTCAGGAATACAAATTCGCCTACGAACAAGCAGTAAATAAGTCTAGACAATTAAACGAACAATATTGAAAAATCCGATGCTATTTATAGAGGACAGATAAAAAGTAGAGTTTTATACTAATTTAACCAGCCAAAACTGTTCAGATATCTTCTCATAACGGAATTTATAAATTTATCGTAAATCTTTATCAAATCTTTATATAAAATTCACATTTTCTTGAAAAAATTTTCTGAGTTTTCGTACTAATATTCCCGCAGGTAAGTAGTCTGGCATTAATAGTTAAAGATTTTTAATAAGGGATGACTATAAAGTCTCTTTTAAAAAGTTTTATTTACTTACTTTCTTATAGCGTTTCCTAGTCTACTGAGGTACAAATTTATCGGCTTAAGAAAGCGTCCATCCTCTTCTATCGGCGGTTAATTCTTTCTTGCTATACCTCACGAGCGTGGGAAGCGCTATATACTTACTTACGACATTAGCGATAATTTATGTTTGAGGTTTCAAATAAATCGTAAAAAAATGAAAACCTGAGCATCAATTACCTGCTGAAATTTGAGCAAAATGGGAATTAAAAAATGGATTCATCTCCGATTAAATCTACCGCGCAGAAAATTCGACTGCCCTATTTAGATGGATTGCGTGGTCTGGCTGCTCTTTACGTCGTCATTTTTCATATCTGGTTATTATCGGATGATAACTTTCCCGGCTTATGGAATCATATTAGAAAGCTTTTTAGATATGGTGAGTTAGGCGTTGTAGTTTTTATTGTGCTTTCTGGCTACTGTTTAATGTTGCCAGTATCACGCTCTCAATCAGGTTTTATTCCTGGAGGTTTATGGGAGTTTTTTAAGCGTCGAGGAAGAAGAATTTTACCACCTTATTATGCAGCGCTTGGTTTCTCCATACTTCTGGCATTAATTATTTTAGGCTTGCAAAAATTTACTAATTTTCATTGGAATGATAGTCTGGGTGGAGCAGCTGCAGCCTTATTTTATGTGAATTTTTCCTTTACTGATGTAATAACCCACCTGTTATTAATTCACAATTTTGGACCGGAACACCAAATTTATGGTATTAACGGTCCTATGTGGAGCGTTGCTTTGGAATGGCAGATTTACTTTTTATTACCGCTATTATTTTTACCTATATGGCGGCGGTTAGGATGGTTTTGGTTGGTAATTATTGTATTTGTTTTAGGATTAATACCCCATTATTTAATGAATGGGTTTATTGATAGATCCCATCCTTGGTTTATGGGAGCATTTGTGATGGGAATGTTAGCTGCAGATATCAGTTTCTCTGACCAGCCTCATTTACAATGGATGAGAAAATCTTTACCTTGGGGTGTGTTAACAATTCTTGTGATTATTTTGGCTCTTTTGGCGGAGTGGCAAAAATTTGGATTAGAAAAATTAGTCAATCAGAGTATTTTGGGAGTAGCAACGGCTTGTTTTTTGATTTACTGTAGTAACTTTTATATTGACCAAAAAAGATTGTCCCCGCTAGTACAAGTTCTACAATCACCATTTTGTATTCTTTTAGGAGAATTTTCTTATAGTCTTTATCTGACTCACGCTCCCGTGTTGAAAATTTTGGCGAATGTAGTCCATAACCTCCAACTTTCACAGCTAAGGATGGCTATCATAGAGTATGTTTTAGGGATATCACTATCCTTAATATTGGCTTACTTGTTTTATTTAGTGTTTGAGCGTCCAACTAAGTCTAGTTCGTTCTGGAAGAGAAAGCTCAAAGGTGCGTGAAATCGATTAATTTTCGTAGGGACATATAGCGCTTCCCACGCTCGTGAGGTATAGCAAGAAAGAATTAACCGCCGATAGAAGAGGATGGACGCTTTCTTAAGCCGATAAATTTGTACCTCAGTAGACTAGCAAACGCTATAACACGGTTATGTCCCTATTAATTATTGCGGTAAATCCTCTACTTTCAGAAAGTCCAACTCGCGCTCAAATATCTCATCAATTGGCAACATTTGTCCAGAAATTGTCATAAATTTATGGTCTTTTGTAGCGCGAATCACTGAACCATCTTCTAACTCGTACTCAAACAATTCTTGTTGTCCACGATTGTGCCATTGGGCTATTGGTTGTGTATATATATTTCCATATTTATCGACACTAAACACAGTGCATTCAATACTTTTTTCGACAATTTCACCAATAGGTAAAAAGCCATATTCCACCGTTAAAATTTCTGTATCATAGCTCAAGCAATATTCTGCAAATTTGAGCATATCATCAAATAATTTTTCGGCGACTTGTTTTTTTACTCCATTTTTAGTCGCACCGTCAATGAATTTTTCTTGCTGTTTTTTCATTTCATCGACTTTCTTTTTCCCCATAGCACGTCGCAGTAAATCTGCTTGTCCTAGGGAATATCCAGACATATCTTGAGCTATTTTCATGATTTGCTCTTGATAGACCATAATCCCATAGGTTTCATTTAATATGGGTTGCAGAATATTACTTTCATACTCAATTTCTTCTCTACCATGCTTGCGGTTAATAAATTTAGGAATTAACCCCGCATCTAATGGTCCCGGTCGATAAAGCGCCAAAATCGATGATATATCTTCGATATTAGAAGGCTTCAAATCCCTGACAATCTGCCGCATTCCGGAAGATTCTAACTGAAATATACCTTCTAAATCTCCCGCTTCTAATAGCTCATAAGCCTTTTTAACATCTGGGGGAAGTTTAGCATTTTCTCCACCTTTTGCGAAGATTCTCTGTGCCTTTCTCTCCTCGCTGGTAATATCATAGGGGTCACGTTTGAAACCGTGATGTTGTTGAATTAAATCGATGGTTCTCTGAATCATTGTCAGGTTTTTTAAGCCCAAAAAATCCATCTTTAATAAACCCAAAGATTCCAAATCTTCCATGAAATACTGGGTAATTACCTGACCATCATTATTCCGTTGTAAGGGGACAATTTCATCTAATGGGTCAGCGGAAATCACCACACCAGCCGCATGAACACCAAAGGTTTTGTTAGTTCCTTCAATCCGAATTGCCATATCCACCCAATGGCGGACTTGTGCATCATTATCGTATTTTTCTTTAAATTCTGGTGCAGGAGTTTCATCAGAAATCATCACCTTGAGTTTTGTCGGTTTACCCCGAACTACGGGAATCAATTTCGCCATTTTGTCAGATTCTGCGTAGGGAATATCTAATACCCTCGCGACATCTTTCAACACAGCTTTAGATGTGAGTCGGTTAAAGGTAATGATTTGGGCAACTTTATCTTCACCATATTTATCAGTAACATATTTAATAACTTCGTCCCGTTTTTCAATACAGAAATCTGTATCAATATCCGGCATAGATTTCCGTTCTGGGTTTAAAAATCGCTCAAATAGTAACCCATGATGTACGGGGTCAATGTTAGTAATTCCCATCGCATAGGCAACTAAAGAACCGGCTGCAGAACCTCTACCTGGACCAACTGGAATATCGTTATCTCGTGCAAATTTGATGTAATCCCACACTACTAAAAAGTAAGTAGAAAACCCCATCTGCTGAATCATTTTCAATTCATATTCCAATCGTTCTTTGTAGCTGGAGTCAACTTCGTGGCGCGATTTACGATTTA
Organism: Nostocaceae cyanobacterium; assembly: GCA_035285345.1. Classification (GTDB taxonomy): domain Bacteria; phylum Cyanobacteriota; class Cyanobacteriia; order Cyanobacteriales; family Nostocaceae; genus JAYKJH01. Next base: position 26,344 of record JAYKJH010000042.1, read on the forward strand.
ATTTTTTTAACAGTCCTTCCCAAGCAACTTCTTCCACAAAAGTATCCGCAGTGTGACCAGGAGGGATGGGATAATTAGGAATGCGCGGTTCACCCATAATGTCGTAACGTTCGACTTTATCGGCAACTTCCACAGTGTTAGCAATTGCTTCTGCAATTACATCTTCTGGTAAATGGTCGCGAAATAGCTGCTGCATTTCAAGAGCGGATTTGAGATATTCTGTACCGCTATAACGCATCCGATTATCTTCAGCAATTAGCTTACCCGTTTGAATACAAAGTAAGGCGTCGTGTGCTTCTACGTCGTAACAAGAAATAAAATGGGAGTCGTTGGTGGCAACAATTTTAATTCCTAATTCCTTAGCAATTTTAACAATTTCGACATTAACTATCCGGTCTTCTGGTGAGCCGTGGTCTTGGATTTCTAAATAATAATCATCACCAAATATATCTTTGTATTCTTGAGCAACTCGACGAGCAATTTCTGGTCTCCCACTCAGGATAGCCTGGGGAACTTCTCCTCCTAAACAAGCACTGGTGACAATTAAACCTTCATGGTATTGTTTCAGGAGTTGTTTGTTGATGCAAGGACGAGAAAAAATTCCTTTACCTTGCACACCTTCAAGGTGAGAAATTGTGGTTAATTTAACTAGGTTTTTGTAACCTTTAGTATTCTTGGCTAACACAACTTGGTGATAGCGGGGACGGCGTTTTTTTTCCTTAATATCGCCGTTGATTACATACATTTCGTTCCCAATTATGGGTTTGACATTCTTGTTACGACAGACTTTGATTAATTCAATAGCACCATACATCACACCGTGATCTGTAAGCGCGATCGCTTTTATTCCCAGTGCGATCGCTCGGTCTACCAGTTGTGGTAGCTGACTGGCACCATCAAGCAGACTGTAATCACTGTGAATGTGCAAAGGTACGAAGGACATAGCGTTTACTACCCTAAGCGAACAACAGAACAGTTTTCTATTAGACTACATTACCGCTTGATTAACCCTTCACCCCGCTCCCAGATTCTGTAGGTACAATGTAGCGTTGCAGAAATAAAAACAATAGCAATACAGGCATAATAGAAATTACAGAACCAGATGCTCTTAACCGCCAATCTTCTCCCGAAAACGGACCTGCTAGCTTATTCACCCCCAAAGTCAGAGTGTACAAGTTATCGTCTTGAATGATAATTAATGGCCAGAGAAAGTCACTCCAAGCACCAATAAATACAAAAATTCCTAGTGTTACCAGTGCAGGATAGATGGCTGGTAGCATTATATGCCACCACAAACCTATCTCCGAGCAGCCATCCATGCGAGCAGCTTCTTCCATTTCTTTGGGAACACCTTTCATCGCTTGTCGTAATAAAAAAATTCCAAAAGCCGATGCTAAATTAGGAAAAATCATTCCCAAGTAACTATTTACCAAACCCAGTTTGGTTGTCAAAATGTACAGGGGAATCATCACAATTTGAAACGGAATCATAATTGTGGCAACAATGGCGATAAAAATCCAGTCTCGTCCTGCAAATTCTAATCTTGCTAAGGGATAAGCTGCTAAGGCGCAAAATAGCAAATTTAACCCCACCGTCATTACTGCCACTAGAATACTGTTCCACAAGTATCTCCCAAAGGGATTATTTTGCCAAACATTAATAAAGTTTTCTAATGTCGGTGCTTTTGGTAATAACTGTGGCGGTAATTGCAAGATATTTTCCGTAGGCGATTTCAAAGCTGTACTAATTAACCACAGCAAGGGAAATACCATTAGCACCGCGATCGCAATCAGTAAAGCATAAGTAATAATAACTTTGACTCGCGAATTTTGAGTTATAATTTTCATAGTCTTGGGTCATTTTTTATGTTATCAACTATTCAAAAATTTACCTAACTAATATGTTCTAATTTTTTTAAAGTACCATTATATGGTAAATGTATTTTTTTCTGAATATATAGCGTAGCATTGTAGTTAAGATGGCTATGTGGGGTTGAATAGGGTTTCACTTATATAATCATACAAATGGGGCTTGTAGGGGTAAGGCAATGCCTTACCCCTACGTAGATTTTGATGGATTGCGATCGGGGTGAAGTGGTTAAGCGCAAAAAGTTGTCCGTAGTCCTGATGGCAGTAGAGTGTATGATTTTCAGCTATAACCACTGCCAAAATGATTGAACAGCTAAATTGCAACTGCCTAATAACAACATAAACTAATTCCATATCAAGCCAACCCCAACCTTTCAGTATGCGGGTGAAGATTCTTATATCCGTGGCTCTGCGGTTCTCTATGGTTCCTACAGAAGAATTAAAATAAACGTAGAAGCTCCCTGGTTACTCAAGTGTCAGATTCTGTACCATTGCGCGATCGCTATCTCGCTTTCATCGACGAAATTGTGCAATCTACTCTCAAGGGAAAAATTAGCTCCCAAGAGCAGGTGTATCGGATGTTGCTTAAAGATATTAGCCCAGGCACGGGAGAGGTGTTTGAACTGGCTTTAAGTGAACGCCTGGATGCCTTGCAGCGTCAAGCTGAAGCAGAAACTGACGAACTCAAGAAAGCCAAAGCTACACGGAGTTTAAGAGCGATTAAAACGATACAAACTCAGTGGCAGCGCTGGCAGGAACAAAATAAAGCCACAGAAGCTTTATCGCAAGCCATTAAAGAAATCACCAAGGCCGAAGAACCTCTGAGTGCATTATTGCGCGTCATCGACCCCAACCGGAAGTATGCGCTGAATTTGCAACAACTGCTACAGGTAGCAAAAGGGTTGCAGCAGGAAAACCTCACCTCCCTTCAGGAAATAGCTGAAGGTTTAACCCGTGGTATATCTGCTTGGCAGCGACTGCAAGATGACTTGGTAAGCTGGATGTATGAACAAAATCGTGGTCCCCTTGGTTTTGAAGGTGTACCGGAACAGAGGGGTCCTTGGGGATTATGGGCAAAAAAAGTTAACAGTAACTTACTCCAGGCATTATTTCGCACCTTAGCAAGGGATGAATCTGCTATTGAATTTGCGGCACAGCAACGTGCTATTACCCTCAGCGACTGGGTGGAATTAGCAGTAGTTTTACAGTGGTTGCAGCGGGGGTTGGTGAACTGGTTTGACCAACAAGCATACAACGTCGAGGCAGGTTCCAAACTATCTATTTCCACCTTTTTGACATTTGCGGTAATTTGGAGTCAACTAGCGGGTGGTTTTGGGAGCATAGCGGCGATGTACGGTGATGGTTGTTCACAAGTAATGTTGCAAATTCTCCGCACTTTTTCTCAACGCCCGTATTTTCCCTTATATGGCGGGATTTTCGCCTCTTTTTCTGGTAGCTATCTGCGTAATGCTTTAGATTACTTAGATGAACCGCTGCGTCAAGTCGAAGGCACCCAAGAAAAGGCGAGGATACTAACACTTTTAGGCTATTCTCAACGAGCTTTAGGACAATACGAACGAGCAAATACATTCCATCAACAAGCACTAGAAATAGCACGGAATGCAGGGGATAAAGCTTGTGAAATTGCTAATTTTAATCACCTCAGCCGGACTTGTGTAGCCCAGACAAATTATAGTGAAGCTATTAATTATAGCCAACGAGCATTAATCCTAAGTCGGCAAACCGGAGACAGATTAGGTGAAGCCAATGCACTCGCTAATTTAGGTTATAGCGAAGTCATGCAAGCCCAACAAATGCAGGTGCTAGAAGCAGAAGTTTATGAAATGGCGATTAATTATTTGCAACAAGGCTTAAAGTTATCGGAACAATTAGGTGATGTCCAAAGTAGAGCCTTATGTTTCAGTAGTTTAGGCATTAGTTACATAGTAATTAATCAACCTCAAAATGCTATTAAATATCTCGAAGAGGGATTTAGAATAGCGCAAGTTTCTGGAGATTGGTATCTCCAAGGCTTGAATTTATCTAACCTAGCGGAAGCTTACTATAATCTGGCAAATTTTGAAAAAGCCGTATATCTTGGTGGTTTAGGGATGTACTTTTTACACCAAATTGGTTCCAGAGAGTGGCGGAAACCTGCCGGATTGTTAAGCATTTTACAAGGACAAATGGGAGCGGAAATGTTTCAAAAAGCCTGGGAAAATAACCGCCCGAAAATTATTTCCTTTATCGGTGTAGATGGCTATGATTATTTACCGCAACTGTTAGAAGAATACAAGCAGTCTATGTAAATCTGTAATAAATGTATAGGGTGGACAATAATTTGCTCACCCTAGGTTGGCTGTGCTTGTATATATGGTCATAGGATTCCCTCTAGAGGAATATATTATCTAGCTCTCCGGCATGAGATAATCCTGTCATACTTGCTTATTTATTAATAGGTGGTGAATCTCTTACTATTAAGAATTACGACCATTTTCATCAAAACATCACTGAATTATAAACTTGAGATTTTGGATGGAAAATTATGTTGCATAAAATCGTGTCAACGTCTGAGAGTAAGCAAATTTATTTTTGTTACCAATCCCCAATCTAAAATCTAAAATCCCCAATCCACAATTGTTTGATGGGTGCATGATTAAGCCGATTAATTCAGGCAAAACTAACTTCGATAAATTTATGAGGAATCAAATGTGGTGGTGGGAAAAAACACCCAATTTTTTAGATTCCTATGAGGAACAGCGTCAGCGCTTTATGATTAATAGATTGCGCTTGATAACCCGCATTAGTTTGATGATATGCGTGACTGTGGCTTTATTATTCCTACTATTCCCTGGGGTACCAGTCAAGGCAAAAATAGACGTAATTATTACTGTAGGTAGTATAGCAATTTGTACGATTATCGCCGGAGTATTATGTCAGAATAATCTGACTAGTCGTTATCCTAGCCGGATTTTTTTAGGATTATCCTGGGCGGCAATTTTTATTGAACAAATTACCAGCTTAGTTTTATTTGGTGATATTGAACCATCAACAGATGTTTGGACTCTAATTTTTATCACTCAGGCTACAATTATTCCCGTCCTCTGGCATTTACATTTAATCTCGCAATTGGGAACAGTTGGCTTTTATTTGATATTGTATAGATTAGCTAATCATACTTTAGAAAATAATGCTTTTTATTACGCCCATGAAGGATTGTATTTGGTATGGATTTGTATAATTTGCAATTTTTCTGTTTATCTTTATGAAAGACTGCAAAAAATAGAATTTTACGCTCGCCAAGAGTTAAGAATAGCTCAAGAAAAAACTGAAAGACTCCTGCTGAATATTTTACCAGAATCAATTGCTGAACGCTTAAAACAGCAAAACGCTATTATAGCCGATAGTTTTGAAGAAGTATCTGTGTTATTTGCTGATATTGTCGGATTTACTGAACTTTCTACGCAAATGTCTCCCAGTAAATTAGTAGATTTATTAAACAAAATATTCTCGCGATTTGACAAATTAGCTGAATACCACAAAGTAGAAAAAATCAAAACTATTGGTGATGCTTACATGGTAGTTTCAGGCTTACCTGATGAACGCAAAGACCATGCAAAAGCAATTGCTAATATGGCGTTAGACATGCAAAAGTCTTTAGATGAATTTAATAGAGAAAACAATCAATCATTTCGGATAAGAATTGGCATTAGTACAGGTCCCGCAGTCGCCGGAGTGATTGGTTTGAAAAAGTTTGCTTACGATTTGTGGGGTGATACAGTTAATACGGCTAGCCGCATGGAATCCCACGGTATACCTGGTTGTATTCAGGTGTGTGAAGACAGTTATCAGCGGTTAAAGGATAAGTATATCTTGGAGCCACGGGGGTTAATTAAGGTGAAGGGAAAGGGAGAAATGATGACTTATTTACTCCGGGGTTTAATTGTCAATAATTGATGCTTTTATACCCTCCTTACCAGGCTGCAGCCCAGTAAGGAGAATAAAATTATCTCAGATTCTCCCAACTCAACTTTCCAGTCAATCTACAAACCAACTGTAATCGTCTTGGCGTTATTTACCCAGAGTCTGGTTATTTTCCAGTCTCTGCTAAACACTCCCATCGCGATGCGATAGTTACCGGGGGGTAAATCGGAAGGTACTACCCAGTTCCAGTTGTAAGACTTGCTTTCACCCTGGTAAAAATCCTGTTGCGACCATACTCTTTCGGCTACCTTAAAGTTGGAGCTATTGTACACTGCAACATAGACGTTGGCGTTTGACAGCCTTTGGGCTGTACATCTGCTGGTAGCTGAGAGGCTCAATGTCTGTCCTCGCTTTACGGAGTTGGAACTACTAACACTACCAGTAAACGCTGACAAATTCGCCCCAAAATCATACAAAGTCTGAGCGATGGGACGCCAAGAACCATCAGCATTGACCAGGCGAAAATTGTAATTATCACTCAAATTGGGATTAAAGTAGCCCCAATTGAGTGTTCCAGTCCAACCGCGTTCCCTTGCTTGGTTGAGGTAGGTATTGGCGTTCTGGTTTTGGGTATTGTCATCAAAAGAAGTGTTCCCAGGTCCGTACTCACCCAAAAGTAGAGGCTTATCTACGACGGTGTTGCTTCTATTTCTGAGATTGGGATTGTAACTGTAGTCGTGATAGTCATAGAAGCTGAATCCCAGTCCACCGTATGCATAAGCATGATAGGGTGCATCAAAAGCTGCGTTCCAAATTGTACTCATTGTTACCTGAGCATTAGGTGCAACGGAGTAGATTTTACTGGTGGCTTCTTTGCCAAAATTACGCATATTATCCCAGGTGTAGCTACCGTTATCTGCACCAAAGTTGGATTCGTTGATTAAGTCGTAGCCAAAAATCCCCAAGTTATTTGTGTAACGACTAGCGATGGTGGCGATCGCGTTGTTAATCACCCTCTGTCTAGCGGTGGGATCGTTGACAAAATTCTTAATCGTCGCACCGTTAGGTAGAGTCTTACCAAACTGATCCTTGAGGTTAAAGTTAAAGAAAGTCAAGTACAGGGACAATTTGTATTTGTTCGCTCTTGCAACCATGTCATCTAGATTCGTCAAGAATCTGGGGTCAACACCAGAAACATAGCCGTTACTGTCAAAGGTCAGCCCCTCCAAATCTTCAAACAGCCAAACACGAACTACATTCAAGTTCATGTTTTTTAAGTCTTGTAAGTACTTATCGACGTTAGCAGAGTTGTAACCATTACCCCACTCAGGATGCAGGGGATTAAAGCCTATATCGCTAGAGTAGCGACCATCTAACCACGGCATATTAGTGCCATGAACATACTGAGTAACACCACGAACCCTCATCTGTGATGATGAAGTCGTTTGTGAAAATGCTGTGGGTGTATTCGTGAACACAGCAAAGCTGAGGGCAATTGCAGGCATTGCAAATGCTACTTTTTGAGCTAGTTTCATGAGTATTTATTTGTTCTTAATTTCTGAAATGGAGTTAATTAAAGCACCCGATAAGTAAATAAAATGACAAAAATTTTTGGTTAACTCTATTGGGAAATTACGTAAAAAAAAAGAAATCTTTTTCGGATTTTTTTTGTATTAAAAAAACTATGATATTCCCGTAATAAATCTGAGCTATATGAAAAATCTGATTAATACTTTGCTTTGCTAAGTTAATTCTCTGGAATAGAAAGTATGAAATAGCACTAAAAATAAACACCCAAATTACTCTAAGTATACGTACTTCTGATTGCCAGGTACGGGTAACAACTACCAGCAAAATCACTGCATAATGTAATGTGACTAATAGCAGCCTCCACTACCAACCACCATGTCACCCAATAACCAAATTGAATTCCGTAATGTCACCTTTAGTCGCAGCAACCGTTCTCTAGTGTCTAATCTCAATTTCACTGTCCGTAGGGGAGAAGCACTGGTATTGCTGGGACGTAGTGGAAGCGGTAAAACTACGACAATGAAATTAATCAATCACCTGTTTACACCTACACAAGGTGAAGTAATCTTTGATGGTATCCCGACAACCCAATGGGATGAAATTAAACTGCGACGCAAGATTGGTTATGTAATTCAAGAAACGGGTTTATTTCCCCATTTCACTGTGGAAAAAAATGTCGGATTAGTTCCAACCTTGGAAGAATGGAATCCCAAGCAAATTAAAAGCCGAGTTTATGAATTATTGCAATTATTGGGGTTAGAACCAGAACAATTTGCTCACAGATATCCCCATCAACTCTCCGGAGGACAGAGACAACGTGTAGGAGTAGCTAGAGCGCTAGCAGCCGATCCACCTGTATTATTAATGGATGAACCTTTCGGTGCCCTAGACCCGATTACCAGAGTGGAAATTCAACAAGAGTTTAAACGTCTGCAACAGGAATTAGGTAAAACAGTGGTCTTTGTCACCCACGATATTCAAGAAGCCTTTATTTTGGCATCCCGCATTGGTTTAATGGATGGGGGAGAAATGGTAGTTTTGGGGACTCCCCAGGAATTTCAACAATCCCAGCATCCAGAAGCTTTAGCATTTATGCAATGTTTGAACTCGCTAAACCTATGAACTTCAACGACTTTTTCCTAATAAAATACGCCCCAGAAATCCTGGAACGTACCCTAGAACACATATTTTTAGTAGTAATTGCGATGATAATTGCTACCCTAATAGGTATTCCCTTGGGGATTTTAATTACCCGCAAAACTAACCTCCGCCAACCAATTTTAGGCATTGCCAATATTTTACAAACTATTCCTAGTTTAGCCCTGTTTGGTTTATTAATTCCTGTACCTGTAATTGGTGGAATTGGAGAAGTTCCGGCAATTATTACTCTAATTTTATATTCGCTTTTACCGATAATTCGTAATACCTACACCGGAATTATTGGTGTAGACCCCGCCATTCGGGAAGCTGGACGGGGAATGGGGATGACTGATAGACAATTGTTATTGCAAGTTGAGATTCCTTTAGCAATGGGGGTAATTTTAGCGGGGGTAAGGGTAGCGACGGTGATCGGTATTGGAATTGCAACTATCGCGGCTGCAATTGGTGCTGGTGGCTTGGGTGTGTTTATTTTTCGCGGTATTGCAGTGGTTAACAATCAGTTAATTTTAGCTGGTGCAATTCCAGCGGCTGGAATTGCATTAATTGCAGATTTTGGAATTGGCTGGCTGGAGAAGAAATTGAAAATTAAAAATCTTAGGTAATAAATAATAGGTAATAGGGAAGAGTCCGATTACCCATTACCCATTACCTATTGGGTCTATGCATATTCACCTATCCCTGAATAGGGATAGGGAAATGCATAACTCTGCCTTTGATAAATCAAGCTGTTTAAAAAAGAGCGGGCATTTTCTAAGGTTAGGTGTCTAGGTTTCCCTTGATATACAATCTGGTATTCGTCACTGTATTGTCCATCGCCATATCCAGAAATGAGTTTGCGATGAAAAGCTTCTTCAGCTAGTAGCCTAACTTCATTTCTTAGAGCAGATACTGCTGTTGTGTTCATAATTTGCTGTCTCCTTTATCTTTGCTGAAATCATTAAGAAATAGTAAAAAAGTGGAATGATTTGATTTAAACCTATCTTTTGATAGATTCTTATTATAATGATTTGTGTTATCTAGTAAAACTCATCTATACGGAAAAATCATCTGTAGAAAGTTTAGCAGTGTATGTGCTAAAAAACACTATTAAAATTCTAGTATATGTCGATTTTGCATCGCTAATATGCAGTTTTTACAAAAAAACATAAAATGAAAACAAGTTTTACATTTTGTTTAATAATTTTTATTTTCGCAATTATGATTACTGGCTGCACTCCTAATCTGACTAATGGTGGAAGTGGAGATATTGTAGTTGCGTCCAAAAATTTTACTGAGCAAGATATTTTAGGAGAATTACTAGCACAACAAATAGAAGCAAAAACTAATTTAAAAGTTAAGCGTCAACCACGACTGGGTGGTACTTTTATCTGTCATCAAGCGCTAATTAGCGGACAAATTGATGCTTATATTGAATACACTGGCACAGCTTTTACTGCTATTTTAAAACAAAATCCAATTAGCAATCCCCAAGAACTTTACCAGCGATTAAAACAAGCTTATGCCCAGCAGTTTAACTTAGAAGTAATGCCATCTTTGGGGTTTGAAAATACTTTTGCAATGGTTATTCGCGGTGAGGATGCAAAAAAATATAATCTTCAAACTCTATCGGGATCTGCTAAGTATACTCCCCAGTGGATTGGTGGGTTTGGTTATGAATTTATGGAACGCAAAGATGGTTTTCCCGGATTAGCTAAAACTTACAATTTACAGTTTGCTAAATCACCAAAAATTATGGATTTAGGGCTACTATATCGGGCTTTAATTCAAAAACAAGTGGATCTGGTGGCTGCTAATTCCACCGATGGACAAATTTCTCGTTTGGGTTTGGTGGTACTCAAAGATGATCGCCACTATTTCCCACCCTATGAACCAACCCCGATAGTGCGACAAGAAACATTGAAAAAATATCCCCATCTCAGGGATGTGATATTAGAGTTAAGTGGAAAAATTACAACTGATGAAATGCGTCAATTGAATGATTTAGTTGAGGCAGATTTGCGGGATATTCCACAGGTAGTCCGGGAATTTAGAAAAGCTAAGGGTTTGTAAGTAATTGAAATTGACAAAATATTGATAAATTATATAAAACAAATTCAACAGAATCTAAAACACCCACACCAAAGAGGGTTTAATCTATGAAACCAGGTGCATTTAAGACTACTAAAACATCTATCAAAGTGCTGATTCTGGGATTATATGTTGCTGGTAGTAGTGTTTTTGCTCAGACACTACCTCTGTCACCAAATTTGATTAATTTTAATTCCAGTCAGGGTAAGAAATTATTAACTGACAGTAGTTCAATCGAAGATTTTTTCCCTCTTAGTATGCAGTTTGTCACCCAAAACAATCAAGCATATTGTGGAGTCGCTAGTATTGTAATGGTGCTGAATGGCTTGGGTATTCCTGCACCGGAAGCACCCCAATATAAGCCCTATCGCGTGTTTACTCAGGAAAATTTTTTTAATAACGAAGCAACCCGTAAAGTTATCAGTCCAGAGAAAGTTTCTCGTCAGGGAATGACCCTAGAACAAATGGGAAAACTATTAGCAAGTTACGGCGTTAAAGTACAGGTATATCATGCTAGTGACACAACTTTATCAGAGTTTCGTAAGCTGGCAGTAACAAATTTGAAAGAACCAGGTAACTTTGTTTTAGTTAACTATTTACGTCGAGAAATTGGACAAGAAAGAGGCGGGCATATTTCGCCGTTAGCAGCATATAATCAGCAGACAGATAGATTTTTAATTATGGATGTTTCTCGTTATAAATACCCCCCTGTGTGGGTAAAAGCAGCAGATTTGTGGAAGGCTATGGCAACAACTGATAGCGTGTCAGGTAAGACACGTGGCTTTGTATTAACACAAGTTGCTCCTGTGGGTTCATAATTGATTTTCTAATGTTTGACGCATCACATCTACAGAGGGTGGTTGTTGTAACCAAATCTGCAACGCTGCTGCTCCTTGTTGAACTAGCATTTCTAAACCATCAATGGCGATCGCACCAACTTGTTCAGCATACTTGAGAAATTGCGTAGGTTTAGGAGTGTAAATTAAATCATATGCAATCGCTTCTGCCGGTAAATTCGCCATTTCATCTACACTCAGCGGTGATTGGGAAACTTGGGGAGACATCCCAATCGGAGTAGTGTTTACCAAAAGATTAGCTTGGGGTATAAGTTGCGGTAATTCTTTCCAACTATGGATTTGTAAATTTACTGACAAGGGTGAATCTTCCCAACTAGCGAAAAATTGCTCTAATTTAGCTTGGTTACGTCCCACAACGTGAATTGTTGCACAACCTAATTCGCTACAACCTGCTACCACTGCTCTAGCTGCACCACCATTCCCCAAAATCACGGCTACTGTCTGTTTCCAATCGCGATTATAGGTTCGCAACGGCGCAACAAATCCTTCTACATCCGTATTTGTACCAGCCCATTTATTAGCTTTTCGATACACAGTATTCACTGCACCCACTGCTTGAGCTAGGGGGGAAATTTCTGTCAATAAAGGCATAATTGCCTGTTTGTGGGGGATTGTGACACTAAAGCCAACCACACCAATAGCCGCGAAGCCTTCAATAGCTGCTGCTAAATTCTCTGGTGCAATCGGAAAGGGAAGATAAACGTAATCTACACCCAATTGGGCGATCGCTGCATTATGCATCGCCGGTGACAGAGAATGTTCTACTGGATACCCAATTACGCCTAGAAGTTTGGTTTTACCTGTAATTTTAGTCATGAGTCATTAGTCATTCGCCAACGTTAAAATTAGTAATGTTATTTAATATTTCTTTACAACCATGCAGGCAACTACAGCCTACTCTACAACTGCAATTCCGGGAAAATATTGGCAGTGGCGAGGGTACAGCATTTATTATGTGCAAGCGGGGGAAAAACATCCCCAACGTCCACCCTTGCTGTTGGTGCATGGGTTTGGTGCATCCACTGACCACTGGCGTAAGAATATCACAGGACTGTCTAAGGATTTTGAAGTTTATGCCATAGACCTGTTGGGATTTGGACGGGCTGCTAAACCAAATTTACAGTATAGCGGCAACCTCTGGCGCGACCAACTCCACGACTTTATCACTGAAGTGATTGGTAAACCAGTTGTGTTGGCGGGAAATTCCCTGGGGGGCTATGCTTGTTTGTGTGTAGCTGCAGAGTGTCAGGATGCGGCAGCAGGTTTGGTGTTACTCAACAGTGCAGGACCTTTTAGTGAAAACCAGTCCTCTGCTGAACCAGAATCTTTGCAAGCTCAAATTGAACCACCACAGCAACCAAATCCATTGCAAAAACTCTTTGGTGATGTTGTTAAATGGATTTTTCAGCAACCTTTATCCCGCTGGTTGTTGTTCCAATATCTGCGTCAACCTTGGGTAATTCGTAAAACCCTAGAAAAGGTTTATCTGGATAAGACAGCAATTACAAACCAACTCGTAGAAGACATTTATCGTCCTTCCACTGATGCTGGTGCTTTTGATGTGTTTTCCTCAATATTTAGTACTCCTCAAGGAGAAAAAGTTGATGTCCTCCTACAGCAATTAACTTGTCCTTTATTACTGTTATGGGGAGAAGCTGACCCGTGGATTAATGCTAGAGAACGGGCTGTTAAGTTTCGCCAATATTATCCCCAACTGACAGAATACTTCCTACGGGCTGGTCATTGTCCCCATGATGAAGTGCCGGAACAGGTAAATTCATTATTCCGGGATTGGGTATTGTCGATTGGTAAGTAGAATCGCTAATGTAGAGACGCTTGTATTTGCGTCTCTACAATTTTATTGATGACTATTTAATCGATTTAATTTGTTGCTTAACTTTGTCGCTAATAATCTCCTTACCAATGCTAGGATTATCGAGATTTACTTTGATAAAAGTTGTCTCATCCTTATCGGTAAATTTTTTGTCTTGATTAGAGTCTTTGACGATTTTCAAGAATAACCCGCCAACACTTTGGATAACATTAAAATTCATCATTTGGGTATTATTGGGAGTAATTTGCTTTATATTTTTTCCCGATAAATCAGATAAATACCCAATCACTGCATCTTCATAGTTTATTTTGTTATCTCCGTTAGTGTCATTTTCAATTATTCGATATAACCAAAATCTTTTAGTCGGTTTTCCAGCTGCTTTTCTTTCAATTAAATCAAAGGAGGTAATCACTGCTTTTTTATTTAATAAAAGATGATGATTTCCATCTTTTTTGTGATAAAATATTATGTTAGAGTATTCATTTCTTTTTTCATAGTAGGATGGCTTACTCCAAAAACCATCTCTATTTTGATTAGTATCTATTAAATCCACAGGGATTATCAGATAGTCTGATTCTGCTTTAATAACTAGGTCGCCGTAGGTAATGTTATTTGCTTGGGGCTTTTGCTGCTGCTTTCCCTCTGTCTGCGCTGCTTCTCTGCTAGCATTAGTCTGACAGGATAAGCATAAGGTAGATAGGATAATTACTGTAGCAATCTTTCCTAAAAATCTATGAATTATCATTAATTATTGAACCACAGAGACGCAGATTACACAAGTAAAGACGAAGTATCACGCTTGGCAGTTCCAAAGGCTTTGGCAATAATACCATTATTTAGTGTAGGGGTGGGGGTTCCCCGCCCTAGGCAAGATATTTGTATCAGACCTAAAGCGAAATGGTATAAGCGGAAATTAATTACCTTTGATACACAAACAATAAGAGTCTAGTCAAGGGGACTAGACTCTCTTAATTTCGTAGCTCTCAGATTCTTCAAATAGAAATTAAACAGAAGGAGTCAACAACTAGGATGGACAACTTTGACAACTCTAGCATAGTTTCGTTTTTCCGCTTTGGGATTTGGTCGCGCCCTTAATCCTAGGGAACATTACCACTCTTTTGCTTGCTATGCTGACGGTTGCTTGGGCTTTTGACCGGGGACATCATGTCATTTGCCCGCTTTGTTTTTTTGCTTTCCTTGATGTCCTACTATCAATCTACCATCCCAAACAGAAGTTGCAAGTCTCTGTTTATTGAAGTTTATGAGTTGTAAAATTTCGCAATATTGCTGTTCAAGATTGCAACATTTGACTGTTTACCTGGTAAGTATCAAGTCGCTGCCAAATTCGCCTTGCACTCTGCTAAATGCTTGCGAATGTCATCCAGGTTAGCTAAGAGTTCCGTTTGTGCGATCGCGCTTTGTTGTTTGCTTGCCATCCACTTTAACTTGACTGTTTGCTGATTGGCTTCTTCATCACCCAAAATCAAGCAAGCCGCTGCACCACTTTTATCGGCGCGAGTAAATTGCTTTTTAAAGCCGCTAGCGCTCAAATCTAGGTCTACGCTAAACCCAGCGCGGCGTAATTTTTGTGCCAGCACCAGTGCTTGAGCTTCCGCTACCTCCCCTTTGGAAATTAAATAAAAGTCCAATTCTGGTGCTGGTGGGGCTTGCAATTGTTGTAGTAGTAAAATTAACCGCTCCAAGCCAATAGCCCAACCTACAGCCGGAGTATCAGGACCACCCAATTGTTTCACCAGCCCATCATAGCGACCACCTCCACAGACGGTAGCTTGCGCTCCCAAGTCATCGGAGATAATTTCAAAAGCTGTGTGGGTGTAGTAGTCTAAACCACGCACCAACCGAGGATTTAGCTGATACTCAATTCCCAAATTCCCCAACAGTTGCTGTACCTGCTCGAAGTGCTGCTGGGATGGCGGGCTAAGGTAATCCAATATACTAGGAGCATCCTGAGCGATTTCTTGGGTGCGCTTGTCTTTACTATCGAGAATCCGCAGGGGATTTCGCTGCAAGCGGTCTTGGGAATCTGGATCTAGCTCGTCTTGGTACGGTGTTAAATAATCTACCAGGGCTTGGCGATAGCGCTGGCGGTCTTCTTGATTACCCACAGAGTTAATATCTAGGTGCAGGTTTTTCAAGCCCAATGTTTGCAAAATATCACAAGCAATGGCGATAACTTCTGCATCGGCTCTGGGGTCAGAACTGCCTAATACTTCCACACCCAACTGGTGGAATTGTCGCTGTCTTCCTGCTTGTGGACGTTCGTAGCGGAACATCGGTCCTGTGTACCACAACCGCTGCACACCCCCTTGGGTGTACAAACCATGTTCGATTAATGCCCGTACCACACCAGCGGTGCCCTCTGGACGCAGGGTTAGGGTGCGATCGCCCCTGTCGGTAAATGTGTACATTTCCTTACCTACTACATCCGTAGCTTCACCTATACCCCGCTCGAACAAATCTGTTTGTTCAAAAATCGGCGTGCGGATTTCTTGATATACCGCTCCCTTCAGGATTTCTCTAGCAGTTGCTTCTAATCTTTGCCAATAGGAAACTTCTGCGGGTAGGATGTCCCGCGTTCCACGGATTGCTTGAATTTGACCCATTGATTATTTACTTATGCAGCGATAGACATGTATAACTTCTCCCCTTTTGGAACCTAGTGCCAGGGGATACTTCCAATTCTGTGAATAAATTTATACTAAATTTCCCCCTCCACTAGGGGGTGCAAAGCTGTTAAGGGGAGTAGAAAACAGTTACACATGGGGTAGCGTTAGCTCAGAAATCCTAATTCTTTAATTGTTGTACCTTTGTTTATAGTATGCCAAAATCTGCTGGACTCGTTCTCGACTTTGGGAGTTAGCGGTAGTACTATACTCAATCTGTAAGCCAGCAATTTGGCTTTGATGATAGTCAAACTGCTGGGATGTTTGGGTAATTAAACTGGCCTCTACTCCTGGAGTAGAGCGTAAATGTGCCGCCAGTTCCCGATACACCGCCAAAGGCAACCTAGGAAATTCTATTTGGTCTTGGGACTGATTATCTGGCATTTTACTCCATTTGAGATTTGAGATTTTAGATTTCCCAAGATTGACACTCTCCCGACTGGGAAAATTTTCTGTTCGCTGATTTTGCTCACAAGTCGGGAGTTTCTTGGTACACCCACCCCAATCTATTCATCAAACTCTCGGAGTCGAGGAATTTTGGTTGGCTGGTGTTACCGAGATAGTGTTTTGACCTGGTTGGGCTGGATTAGCTGGTGCTTCTCCAACAGCTTTGGCTACTTCAATCCCGTATTGTTCCAGAACGACTACCGGGTCTGAGCCTTCATTCACTTCTATTCGTTTTAACAAAACGCCGTTAGCAAACCGTTGTCCTGCCGTTACAGTCCGAGAAGTTGGCTCATCGGGTAGTTTAATAATTGCCTGAACATTGTTACCCGTTTGCACCACACCCTTAACCACAACAGCTCTTGCTAAGTCTGGTTGGGGGGGTGGTGGTAGTATCGGTGCTAAGCTGGGATTAGGTATTACTTGTGGCAGTTGATTTGGCTTAACGGTAGGTAGGGTACGTGCCGGTGCTGCCGCTTGTTGGGAAGCGTTAGGTCGGGGTTGATTCGGCTTTTTATTTTGATTCGTCCGTGCAGCTAAGCGTGACTTATCCGGTTTGGGTGTAATTTTCCGAACAGTAGTACTAGGTTTAGGTTTAATAGTCGTCCTTGGTCTGATAGTGATAATTGTAGGTCTACCAGGAGTACCTCTTGTACCAGCTACAGTAATAGGTCTGCCGGGATTAGTAGTCACTACTCTACCTCCCCCTGTGGGCTGTTGTACTGTCCGTCTGGGCTGAGGTGTAACCACAGGAGGAACTGTGGGTACAGGTCTAGGTGCGCCACCTGCGGTCGGTGCTGGTTGGGTAGTGAATTGCTGACCAGGCAATCTGGCAAACGGGTCAGTCCGACCTTTTCGCACCACAGCAGCCCGCTCGGTACCATCAGTTGGTTTAATTAATTCCGCAGTCGTGATTGGTGCTGTAGCAGCGGGACTAGGAGTCACCAATGGTGTAGGAAAACCTTGTTGTCCTGTAGTGGCTGGTTGCTGTACGGCTGGTTTGGTCGCAGTAGGTGAGGGAGTAGTAGCTGTTTCTTCGCCTCCCAGACCACATCCCGTCATTATTAGAGCTAGTATTCCTAAATATCCAAATTTTGGTAGTTTGCCCATAGCCCATTCCCCAATGCCATACCACAATTTTATTCAGAAACTTTCCTTGGCGATATTTATTTATATCACAAGGTAGTTCTAAATTTCTTCCCTAGCTTACTACAAGGCGGTCACAAGGCGATTTATTCCAGATCAAGGCAAAGGAAATCGAGGAAAATTCACTCCAGCAAGCCCTGGCATTTAACTTTATTCCTCTTGTGCTCCACCCATGAGTTTTTTCAACAAGTCCAGCCCTTTTTTGACCCGCCGAGAAACAGTTACTACACTGATACCCAAGCGTTCTGCGGCTTCTTTTTGGGTTAAATCGTGGAGAAAAACAAACTCTAAAACTTCGCGAGTCCGCTTTTCTAGCTGAATCAATGCTTGTTGCAAGCGAATTTGGTCTTCTTGTGCCAACTGAAAACTGCGATAGCGGTGATCGGGTACTAGTTCTCCCAGACAAGTTGTACCCTCATCCGCATCCTGAACTGGTACATCGAGGCTGAGAGGAGAGCGATTTGCCCATGCTAATTTAATTTCTTGCCATTCAGCTAGGGAAATTTCCAAAGCATCTGCTATTTCTTGATCTGTAGGTTGGCGATTGTACTGTTCCCTTAAAGAACGAGAAACTCCGACCGCTTGCTGTTGCAAGGCTAACCACCGCCGAGGTATACGAACTGTGACGCCTTTATCGCGCAAATAATGCTGAATTTCTCCCCGAATATAAGGAATAGCAAAAGAACTGAAGGCATGACCTTTAGAAATTTCAAATCTTTCAATTGCTCGGATTAAACCCAAGCAGCCCACTTGCAGCAGGTCTTCATAGCTTTCAGTGCATTGATTTATCCAATAGTGAGCTTCTTTTCTCACTAATCCAAAATTGAGTTTAACTAATTCATTGCGGACATCTGCCGAACGAGTTTGCTGATATTCTCGTAGCATTTGCCAAATTTCATGTTTCAATTCCTGACTTACTGGGGTATTCATGGCACCTTGATTATTCAGCAAATAAATAAATATACAAACCAGCCGCGAACAATTGGGTGATAAAAGCGCAAAAGACCCTAAAGATTGAATATTACAGGCATAATCAGACTTTAGTTCTGTTATCAAGTTTTTGTCGGTAAAATGTTTACCCTAAATATATTGCCCATCTAACTTAACTCCATTATTAGAAATAAGTTTTTTTTATTTGTTAACGGAGTTTGAGAATTATTGGCTGATTTAACGAACCAGCTACAAAAGAAAATGAAAAATTAGATACTAAATTATACTAGAAAATCTTGGAAAAAGCAAATTTTATAAAAATCTTAGATTGGTTTGGTCTTGATTAAAGTTAGCCAAAGCATTACTAAAATATTAGTATTGCTTCCGGAATAAAAAATTAAAGAAATCATGAATTTATTAGTTATAAGCAGGGATAAACGTATAAAAACTAACTTATATATATGGGAAATAATTGCCAAAAATTGCACATTATCAGGATATTTATACCAATAGGTAGATAAATATGTTACTAATATCTGATGAGGGAAATTCTTAGAAGAATGGCAAGAATCTGCGCTGAATTTTTTGCCAAGGAACCAAAAAACAATATTTTTTTGGGTAGTAAAAAAGGGGCGGAAAGCCCCTAATGTTAAGTTATTTTATCAGTCTTACTAGCTTAGTTAGCCAAGATGGCGCTCTTAGGCATCAGCAGGCTTAACCCGACCGTAGAAAATGCCACGAATCTTAATGTCCTTGGGTGCTTTAGAACCTAAATCAGTATCAGAGGGTTGTAAACTCTCGAAGGTACCTGCAATTTCTCCTGTAGAGCTATCTACTTTAGCTACTTGCAGAGAAATCTTACCCTTGAGAACATCAACGCTCTTGACGTTTTCGCGAAGGATTTCTTCAGAATCGGCGCTAGCAGGCAGAGCTACAGCGTTATCATAGCCAGAAGCAACACCACGACCTTTGGGGTCGAGGAAAGTAGCACCACGATAGGAAGGAACGCGGAAGGAACCTTCTAAGTCGGTGGAGGTGTTAATACCGTTCATCCCTGGTTGGCTTTGAGCCACCAAGCTCTTGATTGTGAACAGCATAGGTACGCTTTCACCACCAGGTAATTTAACAGTAATCGCTTGGAAGTCGATACCCTCTTGTTCTGTAAAAGTGAGGCTACCATCGGCATTCACTTTCAGATCACCTTGAACTTGATCGAGGGTGGAGGTGGCTCTAGTTAACACTTTACCAGCTATAAAAGCTGCTTCTTGCCGCTTATTTGCCGGTTCTTCTTTGACATAATATTGGGTCGGCTCTAAACAAAGTTCTTTGAGAACATAGGATTGATTAGCATTGAGCGCAATGGAGCCGCGACTTGTTTCTGTCAGTAGGGGGCACTTGTTAGCCAACCCAGTACCGCGAATCTGGTCATAGGTAAGTAAATCCCTACTAGCGATATCGGTCGGTCCTTCACTACAAGCTGTTACTAAACCCAGACACAAAGCCAAAATTGCAACAATTAAACCGCGAAACCTCATGGTCAACCTCAGTGTGTAAACTTGTGTATCTAACTTTTGACATTCCCATACCGCCAATGATTGGGATTCTTGGGCTGAGATTACGCTTAACTTAGGGAAACCATCCGCCAAGTCTATACAGGGAAATCCCTTTGCGTCTTACTTTCTCATGTCGCATCCTCAACCCAACAGCTGTGCCCTTCAGTCAAGGATGCCTCCTCAAGCGTTAATTCCCGTGTGCCTCACGGTACCCATCATTTATTAGACCATTTTGACGGTCACTAAACCGAGAGTTTAAACTTCTGGCTAGTTGTCGTCTTTGCAGGCTGGTTGGAAAAATATGTGCCTATACAGTCCCTCTCCATATTTGTCAATGGGGTATGTTTTTAAGTACTGTGGGCGGCATGTCAACCAAACCTATCATTATTAGACAAAAGGCGAGCAATACTCGTGCTTTTAGCCTGATGAGTTGTATGTGTCGCCACTACATAATCACAGGTTTTAGAGAAAAATATACCATTTCTCTACACAAGCATTTTTTCAGGTCTATCCCTCGGCGGCAAAAGTGAAGTAAGTATACATTGAAGTTGACATAATTTACCCAGGGCGATCTGCAATGGACAAGAGCATAAATAATGATTTAATAAAGTTATCTCCAGCACATTTGACCGAAGTAGCCAATGCGGTACGCTCGGCGGCTGCTAGCTGTCAAGGAGACCCTTTGGCATTGTTAATGCTGCTGCGGCAATTGGAACAATTACACCGAGAAATTCGGGATGAGGCTTTTGTCGCCAGTTTGCCAGATAACCGACAAGCACTTTACTCGTTGCTCAAAGATATTGAAGCCGAGGGAGGCTGGCCGTATATTGAGCGGATGAGGCTGCAAGAATTGTTCGTTAATTTACCAACAGAGGTGGCTGAGATAAATAGCAATGGTATACAAGCTTAAGAGTAAAAAGTGCAACATTAGTTAGTTGTCAATGGTTGCCCTATGAAGTCAGTACAAACGCGGATAAAATCGCGTTTGTATTGAATTATAAGTTACACAATCATCAGAAGAAAACAATACTTTGAGATTGCAAGCAATTGCATGATGTGAAGCTTAACTGACATCTTTCACCAAAAGGCAGCAGCCCAAATTTCTCGTTCCCAGGTTGAACCTGGGAACGAGTTCTGGGAGGTAGAACCTCCAGGGGTGCAAGATATGAGTTAAGCGGTGCGATCGCGATGACGAAAACCCGTCAACTGTGCATGAATCCTCATAGGTGTCACTTTTTCTCCATGATGCCATCGCATAAGCTGCGAGTATCAGAGTTATTCTCAACTTGCTGATCTAGATTGGGGTGGTCCGAGAGATAATCATCAACCCAACTACAAGCACGTACCAGGAGGTCATCAAGATCCAAATTCCAGAGCATAATCGTATTGTCATCACTAGCAGAAGCCAATGTTTTCCCGTCAGGACTAAAACTCACACCCAAGACAGGAGCGGTATGACCTGCAAAGGTTTTGAGTAATTTCCCTTCCCGACTCCAGAGTTTGACCGTAGTGTCCCAACTAGCAGCTGCCAAAAACTGACCATCGGGACTAAAAGCAACACTATTGACACTATCGCTGTAGCCTTTAAGGAGAGTTTTCCACAAAGTGCCATCCTTGCGCCACAATTTCACGGTGTTATCCCAACTAGCAGAAGCAAGCAAATGGTCAGTGGGACTAAAACTGACACCCAACACCCAGCCATTGTGGGGTGAAAAAGTTTTTAACAAAGTGCCATCTCGCTGCCAGAGTTTGACTGTTTGGTCATCGCTAGCAGTAGCAATTAACTTACCATCAGGACTAAAGTTGACACTATTCACCCAACCTTGATGTCCCGACAGGGTGGTGATTAATGTTCCGTCCCGGTGCCATAGCTTGACTGTTTTATCTTTACTGGCAGATGCGATTAATTGTCCATCGGGGCTAAAAGTTACACTGGTAACACTATCACGATGACCTGTGAAGGTTTTGAGTAAATGACCATCCCGTTCCCACAGCTTGACGGTTTTGTCAAAACTTCCAGAAACAATTAACTGACCATTGGGATGAAAATTAACGCTGGTGACTCTAGCGCTATGTCCTGTTAAGGTTTTGAGTAACTTGCCATTTTCTTGCCACAGTTTGACTGTTGTGTCCCGACTAGCGGAAGCTAACATCTGTCCGTCGGGACTCCAAGCTACACTGTTAACTCTATCTTGATGTCCCCGGAGAACGGTTACTGAAGGTGCATCTAGACTCCAGAGTTTTACCGTTTTATCGTAACTTGCCGATGCTAATATTTTGGTGTTGGGACTAAAGGCAATGCTAGTAACACAGTCGCTGTGCCCTTTAAAGGTTTTCAGGAGGTTAAGATTGCGACTCCAAAGTTTGATGGTATTGTCATCACTAGCGGTAGCAAACTGTTGACCGTCGGGGCTAAATTGGACGCTCCAAATTTTACTATTATGTGCTTCTAAGATTTTGCCGGGACGGAATTGTAAGTTGTCTTGACCTTTATTAAGCACACCCTGACGATGCCAAATTCGTACTGTTTTGTCTGCACCGGCTGATACTAGCAAATTACCGTCAGGACTAAATGTGACTACAGTGACTTGGTTAGTGTGACCTGAGAGAGTTGTTAATAGGCTACCATCGCGACGCCAAATTTTCACTGTCTTGTCGTCACTAGCAGAAGCTAGTAATTGACCATCAGGACTGAAGCTAACCCAGTTTACTGGTTGTTGATGTCCCTGCAAAGTTTTAATTAAAGTCCCATCGCGACTCCAGAGTTTGATGGTTTTATCCTTGCTACTAGTTGCGAGTAATTTACCGTCGGGACTAAAACTCAGATTGTAAACATCTGCTTGATGTCCTTTAAGGATGATTTCTGGACGGGTGGTAAATTTCCCAGTTGCATCAATTTTTCGCCAGATTTTAACTGTTTTATCAGTACTAGAGGAGGCAAGAAATTTTCCATCTGGGCTGAAACTTACATCAGTGATGCTGTTATCATGGGCTTTAATAGTTTGGACTAAACTGCCATCAGGACGCCAGATATTCACTTTTTTATCTCTACTACCCGACGCTAGCAATTTGCCATCAGGACTATAAGCTACACCCCAAACAATATCACTGTGTCCTTCTAAG